>NZ_JBTNCT010000004.1:0-327396 GCF_054511355.1 Arthrobacter tecti | reverse complement strand
TGTCCTTTCGAGTGGGATGTGAGAGTTTCCTCGAAGGACCCACGGTGACCGCGCCCCGTTCGGGCGGTACCGGTCACCAGCGGGCGTTACACCACTCTAAGGGGCACTACTTGATTATGTTGAGCAACTTGTTACGTCGCCGCCTGGGGAAAGTTCCTACGTTTGTGCCTTACCTCCTATGGGGGAGTCCTACAACACCTGCCAAGGTGACAGTGGAGGGCCAATCATCTTCAAGGAAGGTGATCAGTGGCGCGTCGCCGGGCTCACACTCGGCGGAGCCAGCTGCGCTGTTGACTCCCCGGGAATGTACGTCGGGCACTCTGCTCTCCAACGTGCACTGAGTGAACACGAGAACCGGTAGACACGTGAATTCAACAACCCGCAGCCGGCACGTCGCATAATCCAGCCCGTCAATTCTCGTAGAAGTGACGGAACACAACCCGCGAGTTGGCACCCAGACAGGTTATGGGCGTGCTTGCTGATAAAGCGGTTCCACTTGGCAGAAAAATCGGGCCCGCTGGCGTTCGGACGACCATGCAGGAATGATTTCGTAGCAGTGCATGGCAGCGTCCAGACGACTGTTATGTTTTCCTGCGCTGATCTTGTGGTAATCCTTCGTCTTGAAGGGTTCCTGTCTCGTCTTCATCAGTTATCTTCATGTGACTTACCTCTCAAGAAGCTTTCCGGAACTCGCTGAGCGGCAGGTAATCCGTTCCTTTTCACCGTTCACTTCTGCCGTCGCTCTGGCGGTGGTCCCTTCGCCTCCCTTGGGGTTCCTCATGTTCTTTGCTGCGCCCGAAACCGCTGCTGGTAAAGCTTCACTGCGTTGGACGATGTTCGTTACGACCATCGCTTGTTCCTCCCTGTTGATGGTCGATGTCGGCCCTGCCGCGGCGGAGATGCGGACACAGACTGTTCAAACACAGCCCCAGGAGGAGCTGGCGACGGAGCCGGTGCCCACCGAACGCCCGGACACGCTGTCTGCGCAGATCACGGCCCGGTCAGCTGGTGTGCCGGTCGAGGACCTGTCCCAGCGAACGGAAACCACGCGTACATTGGCTAACCCGGACGGGACCTGGACGCTGGAGTCCTTTCCGAAAGCGATCCACGCCGAGACCGCTGACGGGAAGCTGGTGGAGATTAACACCGACCTGCGTGAGTTCGAAGGCGACGTGTCCCCCGTGGCAAGTACTACGGATCTGACACTCTCCTCCGGCGAAGCGACCGGTAGCGATGGGGTTGCTGATTTGGTCACGATCGCGGGGGAAGACTCCACCGGCGACGAGGCGTCTCTCACCCTGGGGTGGGAAGGCGCCCTCCCTGAACCGGTCCTGGATGAATCCGATGCCACGTATGAGGGGGCCGCGAACGCTGTCATCGACGGCGAGGAACTGCCCTTGGACCCGGCCGGCATCGTCCCCGATCCGGTACCAGTCGACTCACCATCAGCATCCTCGGCACCTTCACCGTCAGCCTCCCCGTCGGCCGCGCCGGAGGGTGAGGAAACGGCAGGCGCTGATGTTGTCATCGAAACCAACAAGGAAGGTTTCTCGCATAACGTCGTCCTCAACGAAGCACCCACGGAGCCCTTGGAGCTGCGCTTCCCGCTGAACCTTTCCGAGGGTTTGACCGCGGAGATCGTCGAATCCGGTGTCATCGAGGTCCGCGACCCAGAGGGCGAGCTGGTGTTCTTCGGGTCGAAACCGTTGATGTGGGATTCGGTGGTCGATAAGAATTCCGGCCTGAACACCAACACCGTCGACGTCGGTGCTGAGCTTGAGGACACTCCTGAGGGTGTTGTCCTGGTCCTGCGCCCGGACCATGGGTTCCTTACTGATGCGGAGCGCGTGTACCCGGTGACTGTGGATCCGACCTGGACCACAGCCACCACGGTGGATACCTTCGTGCAGTCCGATAACAGCACACCCCAGCACGGGTCGAACGAACTTAGGGTGGGTACCTTTAACGGTGGAGCGTCGATAGCGCGCAGCTACCTGAAGTTCATTACGGACAGCATCACGGGCAAGCAGATTCTCAGCGCCGACCTGCAAATCCACAACCACTGGTCTTGGTCCTGCGACCCGCGCCCGGTCTACGCGCAGCGGGTGACCAGTTTCTGGGACTCCACCAAGCTCATCTGGTCCAACCAGCCCACGGTCACCACCAGCGGGCAACAATTTGTGTCCGCGGCCCGGGGATTCAGCAGCGCCTGCACCCAGGCCTCAATATATGTCCCGGTTACGAACATCATTCGGGACTGGGCGGTGAACCCGGCCAACAACTACGGCATCCGCCTGGTCGCGAGCCCGGAATCAGATAACTACGGGTGGAAGCGATTCCACTCGAACGCCAACTCGCATGAACCGCACCTGCGCGTCACCTACAACTCGTACCCCAACACCCCTACCGGCGGGTCCTACGTGTATGGGCAGACCGTCACCTGGACCGACCCGGTCACCAAGGCGGTCACCCGGTACGCGAAAACCACCAAACCTGCGATTTCCGCGATCGTTTCCGACCCCGACGGCGGGAGCCTGCGCCTCGGCGTGGATACGTTCGACGGATCCACCCAGGTCTGGAACAAGCAGATGGGCAACGCTGTCGCCTCCGGCGGCCGCTCAACCATGGCACCATCATCGACCACCCCGGCCCTCGCGGACGGAAAAACCTACACCGCGAAACTCTGGACGCACGACGGTTCCCTGTACTCCAAAGCCTCATCCAACATGACGTTCACCGTGGACATCACCGCACCAGGAACACCAGCAGTAAGCGCTTCGCACGTCACCAACAACGGGTGGACCGACACCAAACCGGCCACCAACACGTTCACGTTCAGCTCCACCGCCGCGGACACCGTAAAGTTCCAGTACTCACAAGACGGCGGAGCGTTCATCGACCTGCCCGCCACGGGGAGCACCACGAAGACCGCAACCCTGAACTGGACACCGGACGGCGGTCATGAACTCCGAGTCCGGGCCGTCGATAAGGCACAGAACACCTCCGCGCTGAGCACCTTCAAATTCGGGTTCGGTGGTGCCGCCCTGACCGCGCCGAAGAGCGGGGCATCCTCCACCGATACGTTCCGGATCACCGCGTCCTCCCCGGCAGCCGGTTCCGGGACTGTCACCCCCGTAATCTACTGGCGGGCCGCCGGCACACCAAACAACGCTCTCTTCTCCGACACCCACGGCAGCACAAGGGACTGGACGCTGGCCGAAACCCTGCCCACCATCGCAGCAGGGGCACCCGTAGCAGTTAACGAACCCTTCGACGCAGCAGCCGCAGCAGCCGTACTGGGTAAGGAGCGTGTACCAGCCCTGCTCGATGTCCAGGTTTGCTTCACCTACACCTCACCAGCAATCATCCGGTGTACCTGGACTAAGAACGCCGGGAACACCTCCGTCCTACGGCTGCCGCACGCCTTCGGCAATGGGTACCCCGTCGCTGAAGCAGGACCTGGCCAGGCCGCCCTCTATACCGGTGAACTGAACCTCTCCGACACCGACGTTTCTGTGGACGCCGGCGGAACCGGACTGAGCATCGGACGCACCTACTCCTCGCTCTCCGGGGCAGGCTCCGCAGCCGGCGCGTTCGGCCCCGGCTGGCGGGCCTCCTTCACAGGACCCGACGCCGGGCTCGCCGGACACCTCGTCGCTGACACCACCGGTATCGACGGAACTGTCTCCCTGATCGGGGATGACGAAACCGCCTTGGTGTTCCGCCAGCCAGGTGCGACCAAGACCGCCGGCAAGACCGGGGTTTATGAGCCGGTGGATGACAACGCCGTGGCCTCCGGGCTGAAGGTCGAACTCACCGGCACCGGCACCGCCGCCCGGATCACCGTCACCGAGGATGACGGCACACGCACCATCTACCTCAAAGGCAAGATCGACGACGGCGTCCAACTCTGGGACCCCGAAAAAGTTGTCGGGCCGGCATCCATCGGTGAAGTCACTTTCACCCGCGACGCCGAAGGCCGTATCACCCGGATCCTGGCACCCACCCAGGAAGACACCATCATTTGCCCGGCAACAGGAACCCTCACCCCTGGTTGCCGTGCCCTCGACATCAGCTACGCCACCATCACCGGTGCAGGCAAAGTCGCAGGCCAGGTCGATACGATCAGCTTCACCGCCTACGACCCGGCAGCATCGGTGATGAAGTCCACGGTCGTGGCCACCTACACCTACGACACAGCGAAGAGACTCTCCACCGTCACCGACCCCCGCAACAACCAATCCACGACCTACACCTACGGGGCCAACACCAGCGCAGGAGTGCCATCGCTGGCATCGGTCACCGACTCAGGACTGGCACCGTACAAGTTCAGCTACGGTGCCGGCGCCGGAACCGGTCGCACCGACTGGATCGAAACCGTCAAACGCGGCAACCCCGCCGGCACCGGCTCCGACATCCAAACCGCACGCTTCGTCTACGGCGTCCAACCCGCCGGTGACGGCACCAACCTGCCCAACCTCTCCCCGACCACAGTGAAGCTGTGGGATCAGGAGAAAGCCCCCGTGCTCGGAGCAGCAGTCTTCGCCGCAGACAAACCCGTCACCAGCTCAAACGCCGCGTCCATGGCCGCCGGTGACTTCCGCTACGCATCCCTGCAGTACTGGGACGCCGAAGGCTACACCACCAACACCGCCGACTACGGTGCCGGCGCCTGGCAGAACAGCGCCACCGACTACGACACCTCCGGCAACATCGGCCGCTCCTTCACCCCAGGTGCCATCGCGCAGATCCGCGACCTCGCCGCCAACGACCCCACCAGCATCACCAACGGTGTCCTCGGCAACAACAACGAGTTCGCCACCATCACCCGCTACACCACCAACACCGCCGGCACCTACCCCACCGACGTCTGGGCACCAGTAGCACCCTCCGGACCGAACAGTGAACCGCAGCGAGCACACACCCGCACCGTCTACACACCAGTGACGGACCTGAATCCGGTTACCGGGAAGCCGCGGATGCTCGTCCTGGAAGCCATCACTACCGAGGCGGAACCCACCGAGGGCACCACAGATCCTCAAGCCGCCACAGCGACCGGAGAACCCGTACTCAGCCACATCCGCAACGGCTACGACGCCGCCGGGTCAACTGACAAGTTGAACCCGGCGTCCGGATGGGTCCACGGAGAACCGACAAGCGTCACCACCGTCATGGGATCCGGCCAAACCGACATCGTCTCCCGGACTACCCTGGACACCCGCGGCCGCGTCATCGAATCCCGTCAACCGAAATCAGTAGGCGCTGACGCCGGTACAACGCGCACCTACTACTACACCAAGGCCGCACAAACCGCCGCACCACAATGCGGCAACCGTCAGGAATGGGTTGGATTGACCTGCGCGACGATCCCCGCCGGGCCAGGTGCGATCACCGAGACCACCACCGGATATAACCAGTTCCTCCAGCCCACCCGCACCGTCGAAACGGGAGGAGGAGCCACTCGCACCACTGACACCGCCTACCTGCCCGACGGCAGGGTCGACACCGAGAAGACAACCGTCAGCGGGCTGCCCGGGTCCGAACCCGTTCCACCCACCAAGAACCTCTATGACCCCGCCACCGGAATCAGTATCGGCACAGCCTCGCTGAGCGTCACCGGGACCGAAACAGCGAAGACGATTTCCACGATCGACAAGTGGGGCCGTACCACCACCTACACCAACGCAGGAAACGAGAAGACCACCACCACCTACACCGCCACCGGCGAAGTGGCCAGCACCATCACCCCGTACGGCACCACCACCTACACCTACGACGGCACCGACGCCAACGGAAAGGAAGAACGCCGCGGACTGCCGGTCACCATGACCGTCACAAACCACGGCGCGACCGGAACAACCGGCACCTACAAAGCCGCCTACGACGCAGCCGGCATTCTGACCCACCAGCTCATGCCCGGAGGCATCACGCAAACCCGGAGCTACGACCAAGCCGGCCGCCCTGAAGGACTCGCCTACGCCGGACAAGTGACCACCACGGCCGACGACGGAACCACCAACACCGCAACGGGACCGTGGATCGCTTGGACGCAAGCCCGCAACACCCTCGGGCTCGTCATCGCCGAAACCACACCCGACGGTGCCCTCATCACCGGGGGCACCACCGGAGAGTCAGCCTCCGCTTACCACCGCACCTACACCTACGACCGGGCAGACCGCCTCATCACCGTTCAGGACCGCACCGCAGCACCAGTGCAGTCATCAACACCGACCCAACCGAAGGAGAACTCACAGGCTGCACCACACGCATCTATACCTTCGACGCCAACGGCAACCGCGCCACCCTCGCCACAGCCAAGGCAGCAGCGGACGGCGCCTGCACCACAACCAGCCCAACCACCAAGACGTGGGCCTACGACGCAGCCGACCGCGTTCTTGCCGGTGCCAACAACATCGGTAACTACGTTTACGACGGCCTCGGCAGACAAACGACCCTGCCAGCCGCCGACGCACCGGCCACCGACACCCACGCGGCCGGAACCGGGGACATCACAATCGGCTACTACGACACCGAACAAGCCCACACCATCACCCGCAACGGCACCACGACCGAATTCTTCCTCGACCCCGAAAGGCGACGCCTGAACGCCATCACCGACGGCGTCCAAGAAAGCAACGGGTACAGCGACACCTCCGACAACCCGGCCTGGGTCACCACCTCCTCAGGACAAGGACCTACCCGGACAAGGTACGAATCTGTCATCGGCGGAGACCTCGGAATCACCATCACTGGCACCACCGCCAAACTCGCCCTCAACAATCCCCACGAGGACGTCGTAGCAACCATTCAACTACCTGCTACCGGCAACGCAACGGGCATCGACTCCTGGGCCAACTACGACGAGTACGGCAACAACACTTCCACGACACCCAACACCGGACTCACCACCTACGCTTGGCACGGAGCAGCACAACGAGCACTCGACAACTCCGGACTGGTCCTCATGGGAGCCCGCCTCTACAACCCAACGACGGGACTTTTCACCAGCCGCGACCCCATCACCGGAGGAAATACGACCAGCTACACCTACCCGCAAGACCCCATCAACAAGTCCGACACGACAGGCCTAGCCTTCTGGTTCATTCCCATCCTGGTACGAGTCGCGTGGGTTGCATGTAAGCGATACTGCGCCTCTGCCGGGAAAGCGATCTATAATACATTCAAACGCGCTGCTCCGAAGGTGAAGCACTATGCAAACAAAAATCCCTATATTCGGTACGGGAACCAGCCAAGCGGAATCCGCAGATTTTCAATGGGAGCGACCACGAAGCACTGGAATAAGTCGGGTCCTATTAGGCGGCAGTTCACTCGGTTCCATTTGCACGTCGAGAGACACAAGTGGGACTTCCACGTCAACACGAGATCTGGACCGCGCTTCCACCGTCATGGTGGAAAGAACTGGAAATGATGATGAGCGATGAAATAGACCCTCCTCCGGCTTTGCTGGAAATCGCGTCCGAAGTACAGCGAATAGTAGACAATTTGCCGGATGGTGTGATCGGAACGACGTACCTACGCGGACATCATGTATATATGAAATTACAGGGACAGGGATCCCCGGCTTTTGAGGTGGTTCTTGGTAGCGAGGCGCCTGAAATTGTGTACGACGCGCAGTTCATCGAACATACCACCATCGACAGTGACATAGAGGATCATTTCGAGTTTGCGAGAGAAACCGCTAGTCAAATAGTCGACTTCATCCTAAGCAAGAGAAAGGCCACGCTTCGCAAGAGCCGCATCTTCGGACGACCCTTCCTTTGCGTGCCCCTATCCGACGGCTCTGAATGGAAGATGAAGAAATTCTCTGCGGGGACGAGTTCATCCGCAGAGTGACAATCGTACTCAAGTACTGGGCCATGTCAAGGTTATGGTTACTAGTGGGTGATCGTAGAATACATACGTTAGCCGGTCGATACAGCGAGGACGCAACTTCTCACAATGCGTAATTAATCACAATTATTATGCTCTCAATCTATCCGAGCAGGTATGCAAACTATCAGTAAAAAATTCCGCGGCGATAGAATACTTTGAGAGCACGGTAGGGCGATTATATATGATTCGGGTCGACTTCCTATATGAGGAGGCCTTATATACCTCTCCCACTGGTTGGGAGGTGGCTGAGGAAGACCGGCGCATATACCGAGGAGAACGGTTCGGTTGTCGCGGTGATGCGTGGGGGACAGTGATCACCGCTCATTTGAACGAGGAAAGAACCGTGCCGAGGCCTCTTGGGACGTGGTTCCCCTTCCTCCGGTCACAAACGGTAGGGCCTTTAAGTACGCGGCTGCAGCTGAGAGTTTGTTCACCTACCTTCCAGGAGACCGACAGCCGCTTCCTACACGAGGGGGGTCATTTGGCTTTGGTTCAGGACGAGTTTAATCTTGCATCAGTCAAGAATTACATCAACCGGAGAATCCAAGAGACGCGCCGTCTGAGCTTGCCAGCCCAGCACGAAGCATGGAGTCAGCACTTTCACCTGGACGATCCAGACGATTGATTTCGTGCTCGGTAGCAGCGCGCCAGGCTCGCCCGTGCTCTTCACTCACTCGGCAGTCGGGTAGTTGGTCTTTTTCAGCGGGTCCGCGTTTTTGTCTGGCGGGCGTTAGCGATCTCGCTGCTATTAGACTTGCGGCACTAAGCACGTGCCGAAGCCGAGGCATGCGGGCAGTTACAGCGCCCCGTTGTCGGCAACCAGTTCCGCTTTGCCTTCCTCGAGCCGGTAGGCCACGCCGACGACGGCGGTGGACCCCTGCTCAACAGCGTCGCTGATAACCCGCGAGGAGTCGACCAACCGGTTCGCGGTCTGCTTGATGTGCTCGACGACGGTTCCGTTGATGTCGGTGACACCGTTTCGCTGCGAGGTCAGTACTGACGGCGTGATGCGTTCCACCAGGTCGCGGATGAAACCGGCGGGCATAGCTCCGGTCTCGATGGCGTTCATGGTGGCTGTGACAGCGCCGCAGGAATCGTGCCCCAGGATCACGATCAGCGGGACGCCGAGGACGCTCACGCTGTACTCGAGGGAGCCGAGGACGGCATCGTCGATCACCTGGCCTGCGGTGCGGACCACGAAGACGTCACCGAGGCCGACATCGAAAATGATCTCTGCGGCCAGACGTGAGTCCGAGCAGCCGAAGATGACCGCGAAGGGATTCTGGGTGTTGACCAGCGACGCGCGTCTCGACGCATCCTGGTTGGGGTGCGATGAGTCCGAGGAAATGAAGCGAGCATTTCCATCGCGCAGTTTCTGCCATGCTTCCGCGGGAGTAAGTTGCTTGTTCACCCGATTACTGTACTGCGGACGATCCACGGGGCCGTACCGTCGGTGACGGTAGGTTGAGCGTGCGGGCACGTCAGAGTTCGTCGACGACGGCGCCGGCAAGTATGTCGAACTCCGCGAGGTCTGCTGTGCCGTCCAGGATCAGGGTGAAACCCTGGAGCTCGGTGGTAAGGAAGGCATCGCCGGAGGGACTGTCGAGCAGTTCCCAGGTCACGCCGTCGATCACTCGCTGGCCGGAGGGTTCAGCGTCCTGCAGATGCTGTGAGAGCCAGGTGGGGTTGGCCTGGTTGGTCTGGGTCACCCGGATGAACTCGCGGCTGGGTGTGAGATATCCCACCTCCCAGAAGGGGACCCCGTCTGCGCCGCTTCCGGTCCAGCGGGCGTAGTTCGAGGTCCAGCCGTCCGGCAGTCCGGCAGCGACCGGAAGGTAACCGGCGGCGCCCTCGGCCTGGTTGGCTATCCGTGCGACATCGACATTGCGGGTGTAGGTCTCAGCGGTATGGGTGGGATTCAGCAGCACCACAAGGAAAACCAGGGCCAGCGTGGCGCCGGTGGCAATGAACATGCCCACAGCTGAGGCGTTGGCACGCTTTGCCTGCTTGGGTGTGAGCACGGGCGTACCCGTTGCCGACTGCTGATCTTCCTGGGCTTTCCTCACCCCTCCATTGTCACCCACGGATGGTTGCCGCGGCCAACCGGGACTGATCACGGGCGGTCCTTTCGAACACGTCACCGATAAGGGGAGCAGGTCCGGGCCGCACTATGATTGCGGGAGAAGGAAACGGCCAGTTCAATGATTTCAACGATGAGGTACAACGTGTCCGACACCGCAAAAGCTGCACAGTATTCCACCCTGTCACCCGCCCTGGCGGTTGGGGATGACGAGCCGGACCGCAACCTCGCGCTCGAGCTGGTGCGCGTCACTGAGGCCGCGGCGATCGCCGGTGGGCACTGGGTCGGTTTCGGCGACAAGAACAAGGCAGACGGCGCAGCGGTTGACGCAATGCGGTCCCTCCTCTCCACAGTCCACTTCAACGGCGTCGTGGTGATCGGTGAGGGCGAGAAGGACGAAGCGCCGATGCTGTTCAACGGGGAACGCGTGGGCGACGGCAGCGGCCCGGAGTGCGACGTCGCCGTGGACCCCATCGACGGCACGCGCCTCACCGCACTCGGAATCAATAACGCGCTGGCCGTCCTGGCCGTTGCAGAGCGCGGCACCATGTTCGATCCGTCAGCCGTGTTCTACATGGAGAAGCTGGTCACGGGACCCGAGGCAGCCGACATGGTGGACCTTCGCCTGCCGGTCAAGCAGAACCTGCACCTCATCGCCAAGGCCAAGGGCAAGCGGGTGAGCCAGATCAACGTCATGATCCTCGACCGGGACCGCCACCGCCCTCTGGTGGATGAGATCCGTGACGCGGGCGCGCGCACCAAGTTCATCATGGACGGTGACGTGGCAGGAGCCATCGCCGCTGCCCGCGAGGGCACCGACGTCGACGCCCTGATGGGCGTAGGTGGCACACCCGAAGGCATTGTGGCGGCCTGCGCCATCAAGTCCCTCGGTGGAGTGATCCAGGGCCGCCTGTGGCCCACCAGCGACGACGAGAAGCAGAAGGCGATCGACGCCGGCCACGACCTCGACCGGGTGCTCTCGACGAACGATCTCGTCACCAGCGACAACTGCTACTTCGCAGCAACCGGAATCACCGACGGCGACCTGGTTCGCGGCGTTCGCTATAACAAGGGCAAGGTCCTCACCCAGTCGATCGTGATGCGCTCGAAGTCGGGCACCATCCGCGTGGTGGACGGTGAGCACCAGGCCCACAAGTGGGAAAGCTACGCCCGCCTGGCGTAGCGCCGGGCGCGCGACGCGGCGGTGCGGGCCGCTGACGCGGTAGTGCGCAGGGCTCCCCGGGCCAGCCGCGCCAGCACGTACGCCCGGTACATACCGTGGCGTACCGGCAGGTCCCAGCTGCCCGGGTAAGCCACCTCGAATCCGCCGAACGAGCGTTTGAACCGGGAAAATCCCGCCCAGGGATGCTCCGGTTCATCCTCGGGGGAGACACCCCACATATCGAAGTGAGTGAGCCCTGATGCCTTCGCGTCCAGGATCATGGTTACGAGGAGGGGGATCGCTGCGTTCAGGCGGCGGTGTTCGTCGCTGGCAGCGGCATGTGCATACGCGCGGGTGGTGCCGGTTTCATAGGACAGGGCGGCGGCAATCGGTTGACCGTCCAGGCGCGCGATGAACAGTTTCGCGGCTCCGGATGGCATCAGCGTTTTCGCCGCCAGCTCCAGGTAGGTGTCTGACTGCGGGCGGAATCCGGCGCGGTCGGAGACTTCGTGCAGGAAGCCGAGCAGGATCGAAATGTTGTCCGGATCGGTGGACGTATCGAATGTCACGCCCTTCTTGTGGATGTTCCGGTGAAGGTTGCGGCTGGTGGGCCGCATCCCTGCGAGGAGAGCCTTCTCATCCTGCATCAGGTCAAGCATCCACGTACGCTGCGGCTGTATGTCGGTTGGTGCCTTCCTCAATCCGGCGGCGGTGAGTGAACGTTGGCTCGTCTCGACGCCACCGTGCCCGGGCTCCAGCCGTACGAAGTAGGCTCCTTCAGCCTTGGCACAGCGCGACAGCGCAGCAACGGCCTGTTCAAAGCCGGCCTCATCCTGAGCTAGCGGACCGTGGGGACAGTACAGGTATCTTCCCAGCACCGTCGACTCCAGCACCGCCAGGAATGTCCAGCCGTCTCCGGACTCCTCGTGGACCTTCTTGCCCAGGACACGTTGAAACTCCGCCCACAGCGCAGACTGCAGGATCGAGGAGGGCATGGTGTTCATCGACTATTTCTCACTGGTTCTCAAGGAGGGTGTGCCGGCCATAGCCCCGTTTACCGTCACAGCGTAGGCGAGCGCCGCGCCGCCGTCGTCGTTCTCTGAGGTTTCCGAGGCCCGCTTGACCATCACCGGGGACTCGTTGGCGGGTATAAAGGCGCTCTCGCCGCGGTGGAGGAGGAGGTCTCCCTTAGGGGAGTCCAACACCACCGAACCGCTGAGCGCTATGATCACGGCCGGACCGTTCTGGGCCAACGGGATGTCGGCGGAGGCGGCGGTGTCGCCGAAGGAGACGGGAAGTTCAAGCCGCTGAAGCTGAAACTCGTCGAAGGGCGGGCAGTACAGTTCCTGGCCAAGCGGCGTGGTCTCCGGCTCCACCATCGGGACTTCGAGCGGAGCGAAGTCCACTGTCTTGAGCAGTTCGCCGATGTCCACGTGCTTGGCCGTGAGCCCACCCCGCAACACGTTGTCGGAGGAAGCCATCACCTCAATGCCGAGTCCCTCCAGGTAGGCGTGGACGTTGCCGGCAGGAAGGTACAGAGCCTGGCCGGGGCGGAGCGCCACCCGGTTGAGCAGCAGCGCAACGAGCACGCCCGGATCACCCGGATAGTGGCCGTTGAGTTGGAGCACGGTCTGCGCGGTTGTACGTACATCGTCGGCAACCTCAGCCGGGTTCTCCTCCAACACGCCAACGACGACGGCGACAGCCTCCCGGGTCTCGGCGCCGCCGGTCAGCAGGCGAGTGAAAGCTTCGCGCATCGCGCGCACCGGGTCGGGGATGGCCAGGTCGCGGACCACGGACTGGAGGATGGCGGGAGAGAAGCCACGGCGCTGTGCGACCAGGTTCACGAGCGCGGTGAAGGTTCCGGCCGCGTCGCGGACCGGGCGGAAGCCGGAAAGCGCCTCGAAATCGGTGAGGGCGAAGATCATTTCCGGCTTGTGGAAGGCATCACGGTAGTTGCGCTGTAGGGCATCCTGCGGCACGGCGGCAGCGTTCTCGGCCTCGTAGCCGGCACGAGCCTGTTCGAGGCTCGGGTGCACCTGCAGGGACAGCGGCGATGCCGCGGCGAGCACCTTCATCAGGAAGGGCAGCCGCTCACCGAACGCATCGCGCGCGGAGCCAAGGGTGCGATCCGGGTCGGCACTGATCAGTTCATCCAGCGTCTCACCGGAACCGCCGTGTCCAAGGATGCGCGACGGAGAATCCGGATGCGCACCGATCCAGAGTTCAGCCTCCGGGCCGCCGGAGGGTTTCCTGCCGAGCAGTTCCGCGATGGCTGTCTCCGACCCCCATGCGTAGGGGCGGAGCGGGTTATCCAGCTTGTACATCCGATGAGTCCGTTTCTTAGGCGGGGGTGCATTCCCCGTTGTCGGCGAGCAGGGACTCCAGCGTGGCCCAGTCCTGGTTCACTGCGAGCTGATGCAGGTACTCCTCGGTAATTTCGCCGGTTGTGGTCTGTGCGGGGAGGCCCTGGGTGAAAGCAGCGAGGACTTCGCGGGCCTCTGGGGAAGTCGATCCGGCTGAGGCTTCCGGAGAGGCCGCGGCGAGTGTCTCCTGGACGCGCTGCCGGATCAGGTCGAAATCCGGGTAGGTGGAGAACAGGTCACCCGGTTCACCGAAGTCCGGCGCACCGATGGTGAGGCGGCCGACGTCGTGATTCTTCGCCTTGAGCGCAAGGTCCACGAAGCTGCCCAGCTGGTCGCGGGGGATGTCGGTTTCCACGATCTGGGTGCCCGCGGCTGCGATCTGCTGGAACCGGGTCAATACCGTCGCAGGGTCGAGCTGGGCAATCATTGCCGCCTGGACACACTGCTGCCTGCGGATGCGGGAGTAGTCGGTTGCGTACTCGCGGGAGCGTGCATACCAGAGCGCGTAGTAGCCATCGAGCGTCTGGATGCCCGGCGCAATCCACTCCGACGGCGGGTTATAGCGCTTGGGCACCGAACCGGGGATTTCCGTGGACGTAATGGGAACCCAGCCACCGGCGTCGATGGTGATCCCGCCCATCGCGTCAATGAGCTGCTCGAATCCGGCCATATCCACGAGGATGTAGGCCTGCACCTCGATGCCGAGAATCCCGCTGGCGGCATCCATCATCGCTTCGGCACCCGGGTCCTGGGCCTCCGGGTAGAGATCGGCATACTGTTGCGTCACTACCGGGTAGAGGCTGTTGATAATGCACTCGTTGCCGCAGTTGTAGCCATCGGGCCACACCTCCCAGAGGGGTGAACCCTCGGAGAACGGAGCGTTCTGGAAGTCGCGGGGGATGCTGAAGGTGACGGTCGCGCCGGACTCGGCGTCAACGCTGACCACCGAGATGCTGTCGGGTCGGCGGCCGGTCCGGTCTTCGCCGGCGTCGCCGCCCATCAGCAGGAAGTTGTACCGGCCCTCGACCGGATCGAAGGCGGGGCCCGCCTGGAAAATACTGCCGAAGGTGTTCCGGCCGACGTTCAGCAGATACGCGCCGTAGCCGAGGCTGCCGCTCGTCAGCAGCATCAACAGGGCCAGGGATCCGGCCACCGCAGGCCGCATCCCGCGGTCCAGGAGCGGCGGGCGGATGATGCGCAGGGTGTTGAGAAACAGGAAAGCCCACCCCAATGCCAGCAGGACCAGGAGCACGATCAGAATCAGTGACAGCCACTCATTGGTGAAGAGGCTCACCAGGATCTGGCGGTTGACCAGCGCTACGACGACGGCGGCAATCACCAGGAGCCAGACCGTGAGGGTCACACGCAGCGCGCGGCGGCCGAGCCTGCGGTCACCGGCGACTATCTGGGCGGACCCTGGAATCAGGAGCGTCAGCAGCAGGAGCATGAAGGCGCGCTTGGTGCGCACCTGCGATTGGGCCGATTCCGGGCATCTCACCGGATCCGTGAGGAGGGTCCGCTCAGAGGGACGGCCGGGATGGACTGCCCTGCTCATGCGCCGCCTTGGTTGCTGCCCGCGCGGGAGCGCAATGCAGCCCCTTTATCGAGCGCGGTCTGACGGAGTCCCCGGGCAAAGTCGTCCAGTCTGGCTGAGAGTTCCTGTGCCAACTGCCCTTCGCCGGATGCAAGGATGCGCACGGCAAGGAGTCCGGCGTTGCGGGCACCGCCTACCGACACGGTGGCGACCGGAATTCCGGCCGGCATCTGCACAATCGAGAGCAGCGAATCCATGCCGTCCAGATACTTGAGGGCAACCGGGACACCGATCACGGGCAGGGTTGTCAGCGATGCGAGCATGCCGGGCAGATGCGCTGCCCCGCCGGCGCCGGCGATGATCACCCTCAGCCCGCGGCCGGCAGCTTCGCGTCCATAGGCCAGCATGTCTTCGGGCATGCGGTGGGCGGAGACGACGTCGGCCTCGTAGGGAACGTTGAATTCCTCCAGCGCCGTTGCCGCTGCCTCCATGACCGGCCAATCGGAGTCCGAGCCCATGACCAGGCCTACCCGGGCGTGGCTAGCGGAGTGGTTCACTGTTCTTCCTTCCGGGTCTCGCATCCGTCCCGCAGGATCGCCGCGGCGCGTTCAGCACGCCGGGCGATCTGTGCAGGCGTTTCGCCTGTTAGACCCATCGCGTTGACATGGCCGATCTTGCGGCCCGGCCGGACGCTCTTGCCGTAGGTGTGGATTTTCGCAGCGGGCTCCGTCTGCATCGCTTTCGGAAAAGCACTATACAGCTCGGGGTTGTCCCCGCCGAGGATGTTCTTCATCACAACCACACCGCCTGCCAGTGAGGGATCGCCGAGCGGCAGGTCAAGCACAGCGCGAAGATGCTGTTCGAACTGGCTGGTGACAGAGCCGTCCATGGTCCAGTGGCCCGAGTTGTGCGGCCGCATGGCAAGTTCATTGATGAGGAATCCATGCTCGGAGTCGGGAACCTCGAACAGTTCCATCGCCATGACGCCGGTGACGGCGAGCTCATCGGCGATGCGCAGGGCGGCGCCCGCAATCGCTTGTCCCTGTTCACGGGGCAGGTCCTGTGCCGGGGCGATCACTTTGTCGCAGACGCCGTCAACCTGGATGGAGTGAACCACCGGCCAGGCGCGGGCTTCCCCGCTGGGGGAGCGTGCTACCAGCGCTGACAGTTCACGGGTGAACGCGACCTTTTCCTCCGCAAGGAGGGCTGAACCGTCGAACCAGTCGGCGGCATGGCCGGTGTCCTCCGCCGAGGCGATAATCCGCACGCCCTTGCCGTCGTAGCCGCCGCGCGGGGTCTTCAGAACCACGGGCCAACCTACTGCGTCTCCGAACTCCCGGAGCTCATCCGGGGAGGAAACTGCACTCCACCGGGGGTTCGGGAGTCCCAGCCGGTCAACTGCGGCGCGCATGATCAGCTTGTCCTGGGCGTGTTGCAGCGCTTCCGGCCGCGGTTGCACATTCACTCCGGCAGCAACAAGCGCGCGAAGGTGCCCACCGGGAACGTGCTCGTGATCGAAGGTCAGGACGTCGACGCCTTCGGCGAAGGCCAGCAGGTCCTCCAGGCTCAGGTAGTCACCGACGGTCGCTTGAGCCACGGCAGCAACCGCGGATACACCGGGAGCCTCTGCCAGCACGCGTAGTTCAAGGCCTAGTTCGACGGCGGGCGGTGCCATCATCCGGGCCAGCTGGCCGCCGCCCACCACACCAATTACGGGAAAAGTCACCCCTTCAGGGTACCCATAGCCGGGTGCGTAACCGTGATGTGACCTCTTCCCTGTCCACCTTCCTAGGAAAGTCTCAATCTCGATCGGTACAGTAAAATAGATCGGCAGTTGTACTGTGTTCTTCGCAGCTCCTCGCAGTTCGTCCGCCCCGTATGCTTTTCCAACAGCTGCCATGGCGAATTAGTCCAATCGACCGGAGGGTCATGATCACCACACTTGCTGAGCGAATCAGGGGCCTCGCGTCCCTGTTCTGGCGGGAGCTCGCGAAATTCGGCGCAGTGGGCGGCGTGGCGTTCATCATCGACAAGGGACTGTTCTGGCTGTTCATCCACGGGCCCATGTCGGACAGCGAGGTCAAAGCCCAGGTCGTTTCAGCGTCGATCGCCACCGTGTTCGCGTGGATTGCCAATAGGTACTGGACATTCCGCCACCGCAGGCAAGCCAACCCATGGCGCGAGCTCGTGATGTTCGCCCTGATCAACGCCATCGGACTGGGCATAGCAGCGGGCTTTGTCTGGCTGGCGAAGTACCCACTCGATATTTCCGACCGCACCGGCCTGTTCGTTGCCGGGATCATAGGAACCGTACTGGCTACCGCCGTGCGTTTCGTCGCCTACCGCTTCTGGGTCTTCAACGTGGAACTCGATGCAGAGCCCGGCTTCGCGCACGACTACGAACTTATCCACCCGCACTCAGGTGGCGCGCATGCTGCGGACACTTCGGACTCCGGCCACGCCCGGACGGACCAGAACGACGTCGGCGGGCTGGGTACCGTTGTGCGGGAAGCTAAGCAGCCAACCGAGCAGTAATCCGTTCCCCCGCCAACAATCGGTCGGTCACCTCTACGCCCGGGTGCACCAGGACGACGGCGCCGCCGCCCGCCCAGATACGGACAACGGCAGCCAGCACCGTACCCAGGGGGAGCCCGGCTGGAACCAGCCACACGCCGTCGTCGTTCTCCGGCTGTCCTGACGCGCTTTCATCCTCTGCTGCCAGCGGCGCGGAAAGCAGGTCCTGGAAGGTGAGACTTCTCACGCCGTCGGTGGCGAGCACCGAATCCGGGCGTGCAGGCTCCTCCAGATAGACGTCGCCGTAAGAGCGAACCGAAGCCGCGTAGTCCACGCTGCCGACCGGGAGCTCGCCCGGCCAGCGCACATCCAGCGCGCCGGGAGCGATGAGCACGGACACGCCGTTGGCGGCAACGTCCTTGTCGGCAACATCGGCCTCCATCGAGAGGCGGATGTCAGCTTCTGCTGGAGGCTCCGCGATGGCACTCCGCGCTCCCACCTGCCAGCATGCCAAAGCCCAGATCAGGGACTTCCAATGCGGGGACAGGTTCATTGCGACAACGGTGGACTCGTCAGCGTCCAGTTCCTCGACGAGAAGGTTGGAGGTTTTTGCCACCCAGTTCTCGAGTACGCGTCCGGATAGTTCGATTCGTTCGTTCGTTTCGCCGTACCAGATGAGCTTCGGGCTGGAGGACGCCGCCCGGAAGGATTCGAGGAGTCCGGCCACGCTGGAAATATTGGTCATTGATGCTGTTCCTTCCCGGCGCCGCCGCGGTCCGTCGGGCGTATTTGAGGGCGCCGGTTGCTGAATCGTGAGGAGTCTTGCGCGTGGCGTGCCAACCGCTGACGAAAATTACTCTATAAGATTCCTTCCGCCGCTTGACTCACAACGTATTACACGCGTGTAATTAGGTCATCGGATTTGTTCCGGCGGACGGGATTTAGAGGTTCACAGCGACTTGCGGTGGACGCATCTCCCACACTAGCTTCCGGCCGGAGCTGCAACACCGGGAGGCTGATATGGGGCAGGCAGAGCACATACAGGACCGTACATCCATAGCGGCCCAGGCATCGGCGCGTTACGGATCACGGGGAGTGCCACAGGACTGGTACGTTGACCCGGCAGATCCGGGTGCAGCTGTTCGGTACAAACAGCAGACCCAGGGCCTGGAAGATGAGGCGACCGCGTTCCTTGCAGCGCACGAGGCACTCAGCGACGGCGCCGCAGTCGAGAACTTCCTGGACCCGGAGAAAATCTCCAGTCCGCGCAAACCCGCTGCACCGGAACACGTGGAGCAGGCTGTCTGGATCGGGTTGCCCGGAATCGGCTCCGACTTCGATGATGAAGGGGAGCTTGGGTGGCAGGCGGATGCCCTGTGCGCACAGACTGACCCCGAAGCGTTCTTCCCGGAAAAGGGCGGCTCAACGCGGGACGCGAAGAAGGTCTGCGGTTCCTGCAACGTCAAGGCCCAGTGCCTGGAATACGCACTGGCCAATGACGAGCGGTTCGGAATCTGGGGAGGCCTCTCCGAGCGTGAGCGCCGGCGGTTACGAAAGCGAGCAGTCTGATTCATCCTCACCAAAGGGTCACGGCCGTTGTCGTAGCGCATAACGGTGCCGAGTACCTCGCTGAAACGCTGGGTGCACTTGGTCGACAGACCCGACCCGCGGACTTTCACGTTGGAGTAGACGCCGGTTCAACTGATGAATCGGCGTCGATTCTGCAACTGCAGCTTCCGGTGGGTTCGCCGGTTGTGGGGGTGAGCGGACGAGGAGGGTTCGGAGGCGCCATTCGGACAGGGCTGGCGGAAATTCCCGCCGCCCGTCGTGCCGACCCTGAGGCTGCTGACCAGGACTGGATCTGGTTGGTGCATGATGATTCAGCGCCCGAACCAACGGCCCTGGAGGAACTGCTTCGAGCCGTTGAACTCGCGCCGTCGGTAACCGTCGCTGGAGCTAAACAGGTTGAATGGGAACACCGGCGGAAGCTGGTTGACGTTGGACTCTCGATCAGCCGGTGGGCCGAACGGCTCACCCTCATCGATGTAGATGAACTGGATCAGGGCCAGTATGACGTCCGCAGCGACACCTTCGCCGTGAACTCGGCAGGCATGCTCATTCGCCGTGATGTGTGGGACGAACTCGGCGGGTTCGATCCGGCACTGCCGGGCGTCGGCGATGATGTCGATTTCTGCTGGCGGAACCGCCTGGCCGGGCATCGCGTAGTGGTGGTGCCCACTGCGGCGATGCGTCATGCAGGCTCGCGCGAAAGCCACACCGCCGTGTTCCGTGCAGCACGTCGCTCTGAGGTGTACCTGCGCCTCAAGCACGCCACGCTCTGGAAGGTGCCGTTTCTGGCAATCGGTGCAGTCCTGGGCGGGTTCGCCCGGCTGATCCTGGGGATGCTTGCGAAGGACCCCGGCTATGGGCTCGGGCAATTGACCGCCAGTATCGCGGCCTGCCTCAAGCCTTTTGACCTGTACCGCTCGCGACGGTCCGCAGCCCGCACCAAGCGGCGGCCGCGCTCGGTCGTTCGCGCCCTGCGGACACACCGGCGGGAAGTGTGGTCACACCGCAAGTCCGTGGTTGAAGCCTTCTCTGCACGTGGGCTCGAAGATGAGTCCTATGCCCAAAGCACCGCCGCGGAAGTTCCGAGCGGCGATGCGAACGATGATTTCGCGGCACTCGAAGGTCCGTCCCGCCTATGGGTCGGGTTGGGGGCCATCGCCGCCGCTGTGGTTCTGATGGGCGTCTCGGTCATCGCCCTGTCCGGATTTGTTGGTGCGCCGGCGCTCGCCGGCGGGGCGCTGCTTCCTGTATCGACCGACCTCGCAGAGATCTGGGCCAATTCTTCCCGGTGGTGGATCGGGCTTGGCTCAGGGGTGGCCGGCCACGGAGATCCGTTCGGCTACGTTCTGTGGGTGCTGTCGGCTCTGGGATTCGGTAACGGCAACGCCGCTATTGTTGCCCTGCTGCTGTGTGCTGCCCCGCTGGCCGGTGTGAGCGCTTGGTTTGCAGCCGGCGCCCTGGTCCGCAGCAGACCGTTGCGATTGTGGGCAGCCTTCTTCTGGGGTTCAGTGCCAGTACTTCAGGTTGCTTTGGGAACCGGGCGTCTCGGTGCGCTTCTGGTCCACGTTCTGCTTCCGTTTGCGGCCCTCGCGATGATTCGCGCTGTGGGTCAGGCTCCAGGGAGACCGGGCTCACAGTCGGACGATTCGCTCGAGTACAGGAACCGGCAGCGCGGCCTGCAGCTGATGCTGAAACCGGGGATCAACGGGATTCCGAGCTGGACCGCCGCAGCAGCAGCCGGCCTGCTGATCGCAGCGATCGTTGCCAGTGCGCCGTCCCTGCTGATCTTCTTCGTGCTCGCCGTTCTCCTTATTACCTTTGTAGCCAGGCGCCGGGCGAAGACCTTGTGGTGGGCTCTGCTGCCGGTGTTGGCCCTCTTCCTGCCGTTTGCGATTTCAACCCTGGATCGTCCCCGGGCTGTGGTTGGGGATCCAGGGCTCCCATTTCCCTTCGAGGCCGCCGCACTGTGGCAACAGTTGCTCGGTTACCCCGTCGCGTTTGACCCCTTTGCACCGCTTGCGGCCTTTCCGACCCTCTCCCAGGGACCATGGCCGCTTGTAGCAGCCTTGTTGGTCGGGTTGCCCGTACTGCTGCTGGGAGCCGCCGCACTGTTCCTACCGGGACGTGGCCGGCCCGCGGCACGGGTGCTGTGGCTGCTGGCGATCCTGGCGCTCCTTGGCAGCGCTGGAAGTTCCCTTGTGATTACTGCAGTCGGCTCCGCGACGCTCATGACCCCGTTCTCCGGCCCGTGGGTTTCGGTGCTCGCCTTCGCGCTGCTCGCTGCAGGGCTTCTTGGCGGGGAGGGCATCTCGCAGTTCCTGCGCACCCGGCGCGCACGCTCGAGCTCCTCCGCTGGGCGCGGCACGCGCCTGTGGCTGACCTCGGCTGCAGTCATCCTGGCTCTGGGGCCTGCAACCAGCCTTGGACTGTGGCTGATCCCTCAAATTCGTGCGGCGGACCCTTCCCTTGCGGCCACGTCCTTCGGTACGGAGTCCTGGGTTGTGCCAAGCGCGCAGCGGACGTTGCCGGCCACGGCAGCGGATCGGGGGAGCAGCGGGGAACGAAGCCGCACCCTGGTGATGAATGTCGACGGCGACAGGAACGTCAGCGCCGCCGTGATGCGTGGCGGCGGGACAACCCTGGACGGGCTGTCACAGATATATGCGGCTCGTCAGCTGCACGGTCCACTGCTGGACGCTCAGTTGAGGACCGACGACGACGCCACGGCGGACATGCGCCGGACAGTGGCCACCCTCGTCGCCGGAACCGGTGCTGATCCTCGTGAAGAACTCAAGCGGCTCGGCATTGGGTTTGTGGTGCTGCAGCAGTCCGACTCGGCGGCCGAAGTTCTCGCCAGCCAGATTGATTCCGTACCGGGGCTCGTATCGGTCGGCAACACCGAGTCGGGGTGGCTATGGCGCGTCGAGATGCAGGCTTCCGGAGCGAGCGAGTCGGCGCCGCAGACAGGACGCATCCGCGTCCTGGATGAGTCCGGCTCCACTATCAGTGTGCTTGACTCTGGTCCGACAACCGCGTCTGCGGACGTTCCGGCAGGGCCGGAAGGGCGAACCCTCGTATTGGCCGAACGTGCCGCTCCCGGTTGGGAAGCAACGCTGAACGGACAGCGGCTGGAACCTGCTGACGCAGGCTGGAGCCAGGGCTACGCGCTTCCGGAGAACGGCGGCACGCTTGAGGTCCGCTATGTGACTCCGTGGGAACCCTGGGCGGGAATCGGACAGGCGGTGGTGTTCGGATTGACCGTGCTGTTGGCCGTTCCCATTCCCGCGCGTCCGCGGCTTGTCCGCATCCCGCCTGGCAGGAACCAGGCAAGTGAGGTTCGATCTTCCTCAGGCAGGCGTGCAGCGGTCCCGGCCCGTGACACGAATCGTGGGCATGTTGATGCAGTGGCAAATGACGTGCGCGATGGTGCGATTCTGAAGGAGCAGGCCGCCACCGGAAGCAGGGAAGCACATGGGGAGCGTCCGGTCGGTGGTCAGGACCTCGGGGCCGGTGAACCCGCCGACCCACCACGGTCCGATAATCCAAGGTCCGATACTGCGGCTCTGAGCGGTAGAAGGGCCGGTAACTGATGTGGGAAGCATGAGCAGGAAAGACAACACGGAACGTACCGGCGCCCGAAGCCCGCGCGGCACGTGGGTGCGCAGTGCGGCGGGTGTAGCTGCCGGCGTCGTACTGGTGTCTGCGACGGGTGCGATCGCGGGTGCGGGCATTGCGGGGCGGATTGGAACTGCCTCGGAGCAGTTTCCTGTTCCGACTGCTGCCGTGCCCGCCGGTGAGTACTCTGCCGTCTGTCCCGAACCGCTCCGGCTGCTGGAGGGCGCTGTGGAGGGCGGGGATCCTGAGTTCAGCCCGGTGTCTGAAACAGCAGAGAACCGGGTCAGTGCGATGGCTTTGAGCGACCTCGGGGGAACAGTGCCCGGTGCGGCCGTAAGCCCGCTCGGAGCCGATGAGCCGGCAGCTGTCATTGCCGAACAGGTGCCCGAATCGGAGGCGAAGCCGCAGGTAAGCAACGAGGACGGCTTAACCGGGCGTGTTGCCGGTGTTGTCCGCGGTGTAAATGTGGAGAATGCAACGGTGCTGCGCGCCCAGGCCGTCGGTGAGCAGGAGGCAACCGCAGGCGCCGGATTCACGTACACGGCATCCGATGGGGACCTGGCGGGGCTTGCTACGGCGAACTGCCAGGAGCCGTCGAACGACTTCTGGCTGGTGGGAGCCTCGACCACCGTTGGCGCAACAGCAGTGTTGAAGCTGCACAATCCGTCGGTTTCCCCGGCTACGGTCAATCTTGAGTTGCATGGATCAAAGGGTGTGATTGACGCGCCCGGTGGCAGGGGAATACTGATCGCGCCGGGCGAATCGGAGTCGATCGTGTTGGCCGGGCTCGCTGCCAACGACGAAAATGTTGCCGTCAGGGTTCGCAGCGACGGCGGCCGTGTCAGCGGATTTGTCCAGCAGAGCGTGCTCCGGGGGTTGACCTCGGGCGGGGTGGATCTCATTCAGTCCTCCGCTTCAGGCTCATCCAGCCAGGTAGTTCCGGGCATCCAGATCCAGCCTGACGATGTGATGGCTGAAATTGTTGCCCAGGATGGATACGCGAACGCGGCTCCTTCCCTCCAGGTAGCGGTACCGGGCGGCACCGACGCTGTCCTCGACGTCCGGATCTATGGACCCAACGGTGAAGTCGATTTGCCCGGCGGGGGAGTCGTGACCGCGGCGGCTTCGACTGTGACAGCCATTCCCCTGGACTCCCTTCCGGAGGGAAACTATGCGGCGGTCGTGAGCTCGGATGTGCTCATCGTTGCGGGAGCGCGGATTGCGCGGGGAACAGAACCGGGGGAGCCCCTCGACCTTGCACGGATTCCGTCGGCGGCCAGGCTTGGAAGCGAGCACGTCTCGGTGCTGCCGAGCGGTGCAGACGCATCGTTCGTGTTCACCGCACCCAGTGGAAGGGCAGAGGTCACGATCACGCCCGTCAATGCCGAAGGTGCGCTCGGCGAGGAGCGTGTCTTCAATGTAGGTGGAGGCACCACGGTAACGGTGCCGGCAATTGATCTCGGCGAGGGTGCGGTGGCTGCGCTGATCGGATCGTCAGGAGACCCCGCGTATGGGGCGCAGCTCGCAACCCTCGGGGGAGAGACGCCTGGAATTGCGGTCTCACCGATTCCGCCGGGGAGTGCGGGGCAACAAAGTGTCGCGGTGAATATCGGGTTCTAGGGGTTCTTCGCCGAAACCCGTATTCTCCGGCAGGCCGCGTGCTAGGCGCGGGACCGTCCATAGGCCGGATCGACGGCTTCGGGGGTCATGCCAAGCAGCTCGGCGATCTGTTCGACGACGACGTCGTGCACCAGCTCATTGGTGGGAACGTAGCCTTTGGCAGCCATCTCGATTGGATGCCGGTACACCGTGATGATCGCCGGCCGCTTGTCGGCGGCAGGCGTGGAGGTACCCAGCAGGCCACGCAGTGCGAGCGGGGTCATGCTCTCCAAGCCGTCCGGGATTTCCTGCACGTTTATCTGGACGTCCTGGATCCGGTCGCCCCAGAGCCGTTCAAGGCGCTGCGCTGACTCCATCACCCAGTCTTCGAAACGCTCGGACCGTGTCCGGGAACCGGGGAGATGGGAAGGGATCAGGTCGCCCCGCACCCCGCGTCCGTGCCGATTGCGACGCCGCCCGGCGGAATCGGAAGATCCGCGAAGCGGGGAGTCCGGCACAGCCAGGCGAATCGACAGTTCAGAGCTATCCCGCATGAAGAAACTCTAGTCCCAAGACGGCTTGCCTGCACCCCAGAGCTCAGCTTGAAGCACACCTCCGTGTCCGCGGGCCCGTGGAAAACGAGAGTCGGTCCGCGGAGCGGTCACCGGACACGGTAGGCTGATCAGTCGTGGGATCCATCCGTCAATGTTCGCGTTCAGCGTGCCAGCGAGCTGCTGTGGCAACGCTGACTTATGTGTATGCCGATTCCACTGCGGTGCTGGGTCCGCTCGCCACCTATGCCGAACCGCATTCCTATGACCTGTGCACGCTCCACGCTGAAAGATTGACAGTTCCACGCGGGTGGGAAGTTGTCCGGCTGGCTCTGCCCTCCGGACCGCCCGAACCGAATCCGGATGACCTCCTCGCCCTCGCAAATGCCGTTCGGGAGGCTGCGACCGACCGAAGCCTTCCCGAGCCGGCAGCGCCCTCATCGAAAACCCCCCTGTCGCCGCCACCGGGAGAACGCGGTACCCGTCGAGGCCACCTGAGGGTGCTGCGCGACTCCTAGGCATCGTGCGCCCAATTCTCCGTCCTCTCATGCTGCGCGATACGCTTGTTTCACCGCATCGCCCAGCGCTGCAGTACCGCGCACTCCGAGCTGTATCCGGAATCCTGGAAGGGTTGCATCCCATTGCCCAATATCGCACCCGGTCTGCTGACCATCCTCCGATGCCCAGTGACCGGTTCTGCTGTCGTCCAGGACGGCGAGGTACTTCGCTCCGTTGCGCCCGATGCGTCAGGCAGGCCGGTCGAATATCCTATCGACGAATCAATCCCCGTGCTGCTCAGCCCCGAACTCGTAGGGGCAACCTCGGCGTCCGCAACGCGCCGGGACCCATCTGCTCTTGACATTCCGCCCGCCACATCCGCAGAGGAACCCACACAAAATGACGTTTGAGTTCAAAGTAGCCGACCTTTCACTCGCTGAGGCCGGGCGCCACCAGATTCGCCTTGCGGAGCACGAGATGCCCGGTCTGATGGCCCTACGCCGCGAGTTCGGTGACAGCCAGCCACTGAAGGGTGCACGGGTTGCCGGTTCGCTTCACATGACGGTCCAGACTGCCGTCCTGATCGAAACGCTGACTGCACTCGGTGCCCAGGTTCGGTGGGCCTCGTGCAATATCTTCTCAACGCAGGACGAGGCTGCGGCGGCCGTCGTCGTCGGGTCGGGCACTGTCGATGAGCCGGCCGGAGTACCTGTCTTCGCCTGGAAGAACGAGACGCTGGAAGAATACTGGTGGGCAACCACACAGATTCTGAGGTGGCCCGACGGCGGCCCGAACATGATCCTGGACGACGGCGGCGATGCCACCCTTCTGGTCCACAACGGCGTTGAGTTCGAGGCGGCAGGTGCGGTTCCCGCTGCGCCTGCAGAGGAGGACGTCGACTATTCGCACGAGTACACGGTGATTTTGGATGTTCTTCGCGCACAGCTTCAGGAAGACCCGCAGCTCTGGACGCGCATTGCCGGGGACATCAAGGGCGTTTCGGAAGAAACCACAACCGGGGTCCACCGGCTGTACCAGCTCGCCGAGCAGGGAAAACTTCTGTTCCCTGCCATCAATGTCAATGATTCGGTGACCAAGTCCAAATTCGACAACAAGTACGGTATCCGTCACTCACTGCCGGACGGCCTGAATCGGGCAACCGATGTCCTGATCGGCGGAAAGGTTGCGGTTGTCTGCGGTTACGGGGATGTCGGAAAGGGGGCGGCCGAGGCGCTGCGCGGCCAGGGTGCACGTGTCATCGTGACCGAGGTGGACCCGATCTGTGCGCTGCAGGCGGCAATGGACGGCTACCAGGTTGCACGGTTGGAATCGGTACTGGCCGAAGGTGACATCTTCATCACCACCACGGGCAACAAAGATGTCATCATGGCCAGCCACATGGCGGGAATGAAGCACCAGGCGATCGTCGGCAACATTGGGCACTTTGACAACGAGATCGATATCGCGGGCCTTGCCCGTGTTGCGGGAATTACAAGGGTCGAGATCAAGCCGCAGGTCCACGAATGGGTCTTCGACAAGGGAACCGATCGTCAGCGCAGCATCATCATGCTTTCTGAAGGACGTCTGCTCAACCTCGGCAATGCCACGGGACACCCTTCTTTCGTCATGAGTAATTCCTTTGCGAACCAGACCATCGCCCAGATTGAGCTGTACACCAAGCATGGTTTGGCCGGTGAGGACGGATCGCTGGAATACGACAAGCAGGTCTACGTCCTGCCGAAGATCCTGGACGAGAAGGTTGCACGGCTTCATCTTGACGCGCTAGGAGTGGAACTCACCGAGCTGACAAAGAGCCAGGCGGAATACCTGGACATTGATGCGGCCGGGCCCTACAAGCCCGATCACTACCGGTACTGACGGATACCCAAGGACGGACGGTTCTGCCGCACGCCCCGTCCAGCCCGAAGGTCTCTGTGCGGCCTTACTTCCTAATGCCTTGAACCCATTGGTACGCCCGCCGGGGTGTCCTGTCGCTGCGTCTGCGCGTGCGGGCATAAAATCGAACTGGACAGTAATCAACAGGCAAGGTATAACGAATGTCGAATCACCCCGAAGAACTCCAGCCCCGTCGGCGAGGCTGGAAGATCGGCGCGCTCGTCATCGCGGCACTTCTTGTAGTAGCGGCGGTAGTGGCCGGCATCGTAACCGCGCCCACGTGGGCCAACCTTGGCTCAGGTTCTGCTGATACGCCGTCAAGTGCTCCCCCCGCCGGTGATTCCTCAACACCTCCGTCTGAGGCGCCCCAGGCGGAGGGATACACGTTCGGGGTGACGCCAACTGACGGAGCCGCGGGCGTCAACCCCGTGACGCCTCCGGAGATCCGTGCGGAAAACGCAACTGTAGAGGACGTAGTACTCGAGCCTATGGACGGCGGCGAGGCCATTTCCGGAGCTCTTTCGGAGGACGGTACGACCTGGAAAGCGGACGAGCGTTTGAGCTTTGCCACCGAGTACTCCTTCGAGTTCGTCCTCATTGACAGTGCTGGCGGCCGGGACCGCATTCAACAAACTTTCACCACGGTGCTGCCGGCCAACGAGGCGAATGCCTGGATGTACCCAGCAGACGGGTCAACGGTAGGTACCGGACAGACCATCGAGATCACCTTCAGCGAGCCGGTAACGAACAAGGCCGACGTCGAGAATGCCATCACCATCACCAGTACCTCCGGGCAGGAGGGTGCGTTCTACTGGCTGAACGAGAACAAGGTTCGCTACCGCCCGCAGGAGTTCTGGGAGCCGAACAGCACCATCACTGTTGATATGCAGCTGTTCGGAGTGGACTTCGGGAACGGTATGATCGGCAATTTCGACGACACCTTCTCGTTCCAGACGCACAACACGAGGTTGGCTGTCGTCGACAATGCGACCAAGCAGATGCAGGTGTTCATCGACGGCAAGCTCGAACGTACTTTCCCCGTAACGCTCGGCACCGAGGAGTGGCCGTCATTCTTCGGGTACTACACCGTGATGGAACAGTACGAACAGACAAAGTTCACGGCGGAATCGATCGGCCTCCAGCCCGGTGACCCGGCGTACTACGAACCGACACTGGTCAATTACGCCAGTCGGATTTCCAACGGCGGAGCCTTCGTTCATGAAGCTTTGCCGGCGGCGCAGTCAGTTCTGGGCGTGACAAACGTTTCGCACGGGTGCGTGGGAATGAGTCCCGAGGGCGCGAAGTACTTCTATGAGGTCTTCGGTCCGGGCGACATGGTCCAGATCCTGAACACGAGCAAAGGTCCGGTCCAGGTCTGGGACGGCTTCGGCGACTGGAACGTTCCCTGGACGGAATGGACTGCTCAGCAGCCTGCGTGAGACAGCGGGAGTTCTCAGGAGCTGAAAGGTAGCCTGTGGAGGTGTTTTGCCACGCGGGCCGTCCGCTCCCGTTGCTTCATCATCCGGTTGTAATCGCGGTCGCGGCGTTCGGAGACAACGGCATTGAGGAAGTCCTCCGGCAGCGTGCCCGGGGGAGGACCGGGGAACACAAAGGTGCGTGCCTCTGTGGCCAGATCCACGGCCAGTGTGGCCCGGGCGCCGGGGGATAACCGAGCCGCCTGGCCGATGAACTGTGAGATGCGCCGGGTCAGGGGGTCTGGAAGTTGGGCCACGTCGGCGGTCTGGATCCAGTTTCGCATCGACGGCGGAAGCTGGGCCCGCACACGCGGCTTGGCAACCACTCGCTCGTGCATTGAATACGTTCCTGCCAGCAGGTCTCCCAACCGCTTGGAGCGTTCGTTGAAAACGGCTACCAGAAATGCAAGGGATCCGACCAACAGATAGATTTCCAGCACTGCGAGCGTCCCCCGGATGAAGGCGTGCCGAAATCGTATGGAGCCGCCGTCGTCGCGCACTATCCTCAGGCCCATCACAAGCCTTCCGAGTGACTTCCCCCGGGTCACCGTTTCTACAGTGACGGGTACGACGACGAGGACCAGCACTACCAGCACCAGCACCAGTGCCTGGGTCAACGCCGGGTCGAAGGATCCGCCGAGTGTTTGCCCTACGACCAGGATGACTCCGATGATGACGACTATCTGCGCCACGACGTCGATCATCACGCTGACTGCGCGTGCGCCGAACGATGCCGGGCGTAATTCCAGCACAACTGCTTCGCCGGTGATCACCGAGCTCATCCCACTGTCCTCCCCTTGGCTGGAATTCAGCATAGCTTCCTTCGCCGAGCGCTCTCGGCGCTAAGCTGATCGAGTGGATCTGGATGCATTCGAGGCAGTAAACCGACCGGACTGGAACCGGCTCGATTCCTTGACCCGGCAACGAAGGTTGCATGGTGAGGACTCGGACGAGCTGCTTGATTTGTATCAGCGCACCTCCACCCACCTGTCGATGATCCGATCGGTTGCTCCGGAGAGTGCGCTCTCCAATGAGCTGTCCATGCGTCTTTCCCGGGCGCGGACAAAATTCACCGGTGCCCGATCGAACGTTCTGGAGGACGTCGCACGGTTCTTTGTGATTTCTTTGCCGGCCGCTTTCTATCGGATCCGCTGGTTGACGATCATCATCGGAGTGCTCTTCGTTGGGGTCGCGTGGCTCTATGGCGCGTGGGTCGTGAACACTCCCGGCGTCATCGCTGCTCTGGGCAGTGACGAAGAAATCCGGCGCTACGTCGAGGAAGACTTCGTCGACTACTACTCAGAAAACCCTCCGGCGTCCTTCGCCGGACTCGTGTGGACGAATAACGCGTGGATTGCCGTTCAAGCGGTTGCTTTTGGCATCACCGGATTCTGGTCGCCTTTCATCCTCTACCAGAACGCCCAGGGTGTCGGAATGGCCGGAGGGATGATGGCGTCCTACGACCGGCTTGACGTGTTCTTCATTTACATCCTTCCGCACGGGTTCATGGAGCTGACTGCGATCTTCGTCGCCGCCGCTGCGGGTCTGCGGATCTTCTGGGCGTGGGTGTCACCCGGATCACGTACACGGTCACAGGCGCTCGCTGAGGAAGGGCGGTCCCTGATCACCGTTGCGCTGGGGTTGGTCCTGGTGCTGCTGGTCTCCGGGCTGGTTGAAGGATTTGTCACCCCCAGCCCATTGCCTGTCTGGGCGAGGATCGGAATCGGCTTCGTCGTGTTCGCCCTGTACTGGGTGTACACGTTCGTTCTTGGCCGCCGTGCGGTACGGGCAGGCTATACGGGTGATCTGAGTGACGTCGATAGGGGTGCGACCGTCCTGACCGCCTGACTATGTTTCGCCGACGCAGATGAGCAAGCAACGCGGGCTACCCGACCGTGCCACGGCGTGGTTGTGGCACCCGCACGCCAACCTCCCGAGTAGTGTCTTAAGCAGAAGCTTTATGCGAGGAGACGGTCGTGGCTGACAAGGACGAAAACAGGCAGCAAGGCGTAACGGTGGAAGGCGGAGAACGCCGTGCCGCGCTGCGTGGCGATGACACGCCCCCGGCGAAGACACCCGACCGGTCAGGAACCCAACCCATGCGCAAGGCGAGCACACTGCCGGATGTAGCTGCGTACCGCTCCTCCGCAAAAGACAGCGACAGCAAGGCTCAGACCGCTGGCACAAGTGAGAAAACGCCCACCGAAGCAAACCCGGACACCACAGCCTTGTCCATTCGCCCATCCGAAGAGGACGTCAGCCGCCGGGCAAGCCAGCGGGACGACGCAGTAGCGGCGAAGCCTGTTCTACCCCGTGTGCTCCAGGTCCTCGTGGCCATATTCTTTCCGGTGATCCTGCTCGCTGCAGCAGTTCGCACCGTTGCTACACCGTTGTTCCTCTGGGCCGAGTATCACCGTCCCGGTTTCCCTGCTGACAGTTACGGGTTCAGCACTGAAGACCGGATGACCTACGGATCGTACGCCATGGACTACATCCTGAACTGGGCGCCGCCGCGGTATCTGGGCGGACTGGTGGGTACTGACGGCGACCAACTGTTCCTCGACAGCGAAGTCGGTCACATGGCCGATGTGAAACTGGTGCTTTCCACGGGATTTGTGGTCGCGACGGTTCTCGCCCTGTTCTGCATCGCGGCCTGCATCTACCTGGCGCGCCGCTATCCCGGTGGAATCCGCAGGAGCCTCTTCGCCGGTGCAGCTGCAACCCTCGTCCTTGTCGTGGGACTTGCTATCGCCGCGGCACTGGCGTGGGAGGTCTTCTTCACGCAGGTGCACGCACTGTTCTTCGCCGACGGCACCTGGACCTTCCGGCTCGACGACACCTTGATCAGGCTATTCCCCGCACAGTTCTGGATCGACAGCGCCGCAACGGTGGGCGCCCTGGTCCTGATAGGCGCCGTAGCGACCGTGATTCTTACCTGGCCTACGAAAGCGCGCCGGGAAAAGTCAGCGGCTACCTACGCATCCCGACGCGCTCAAGCCCAAGCCTGAACCCGAAGCGCCTGAACCCGAAGCGCCTGAACCCGAAGCGCCTGAACCCGAAACCGGGCCAGGAGCAGCGGCTCAGGAAGCGTAGAGGCGGTCAACCTCGTTACCGTAATCGGTCAGCACGGCAGCCTTCTTGAGCTTCAGGGTCGGTGTGAGGTAACCCGAATCGATCGTGAACTCCGCATCCAGCAGTTCGAACTTCCGAATCTGCTCAGCACGTGAGACGAGTTCGTTAGCTGAATCCACAGCCCGCTGGAGCTCCGCCTTCAACGCGACGGGCGACACCGGAGAGCTGTGCCCGTTCCCTTGCGCCCAGCTCTGAACAGCCTCCGGATCGACCGTGAGCAGTGCTGCGATGTATGGGCGGCCGTCGCCCACCACCACCGCATGCGCCACCAGCGGGTGCTCACGGAGTTTCTCTTCAAGCGGCGCCGGTGCAACGTTCTTGCCCGATGCGGTTACCAGCAGGTCCTTCTTCCGCCCGGTGATCTTCAGGAAGCCGTCGTCGTCGAGTGCGCCAAGATCTCCCGTCCTGAAGAATCCGTCCTCGGTGAAGGCTTCACGATTGGCGGCATCGTTGTTGTGGTAGCCCTTGAACACTCCGACCCCGTTGACCTGGATTTCGCCGTCGTCGTCCACCCGGATGGTGGTTCCGGGCATGGGAATCCCTACGGTCCCCACCCTGGTCAGCGAAACCGTGTTCGCCGTGCAGGGTGCTGTGCTCTCGGTCAGCCCGTAGCCTTCCAGGACATTGATTCCGGCGCCACGGAAGAAGTGCGCAAGATGTTCACTTAACGGACTCGCGCCGGAGACGGTGTGCGTCACCGCGCCACCGAACACCGCGCGGAGCTTCGGATAAAGCACCCGTTCAAACAGCGCATGCCGTACCCGCAGGGGCAGTGAGGGACCGCGCCCACCCTGTGCGGCGTCGTCGAGCCTCTTCGAGTAGCTCACCGCTGTTGCCGCCGCAGCCGAGAACAGCTTGCCCTTGCCGGCTGCCTCTGCCTTCTGCGAAGCCGTGTTGTAGATCTTCTCGAAGATCCGCGGCACCACGAGCAGGAACGTCGGCTGGTACTCGGCGAGATCCTCAAGAAGCTCGGTCGCGTTGCCCGTATGCCCCAGCTTCACCCCACCGGCCAGGCACACCAGCTGCACCGCCCGCGCGAGAACGTGCGCGAGCGGCAGGAACATGAGGGTCCGCGCATTCTCCTCACGCAGCAGCTCCGGAAGGAACTCAAGCGTGTTCACTGCGAAGAGAGCGAAATTGCCATGAGTGATCTCGCACCCCTTGGGCATGCCGGTTGTGCCCGAGGTGTAGACCAGTGACGCGACGTCGTTGAGGGTCCTGCCCGACCGCGCCGTCTCCAGCGCCTCGTCACTGATACCCTCTCCGGCCGACACCAGCGAAGCGAAGGAGGCGTCGCCGTCGTCGTAGTTCATCAGCACCAGGTGCTTATCCGGCGCGGCCTCGCGGACCACCGACGCCAACCCCCGGTTTTCCACCAGGACGACGACGGCGGCAGAGTCCTCAAGGATCCAGCTCACCTGTTGTGCCGAGGAAGTTTCGTAGACCGGCACGGTGACCGCTCCTGCGAACCAGATGGCCAGGTCTGCGAGGGTCCACTCGTACCGCGTCTTGGACATGACTGCGACGCAGTCGCCGGGCTGGACGCCGCTGGCAATAAGGCCCCTGGCCAGGGGGCGAACCTGATCGAGGAACGACTCCGTGCTGACATCACGCCACGAACCATTGGACTTCACCGCGTAGAGCGGACCGTGGGGGGAGCGCTTATGTTGGGCGAGGAGCAGGTCGGTGACGTTCGACCCGGCGGGCAGGTCTACCAGGAGCTCGGTGGAGGATTCTCGCATCTTTAATGCACTCGCTTTCCCTCGGTGGCTGTGATGCTGAATCTGATGATGCTAGATCCAGCTCGGCATCCACATCCGTAGACGCCACTGGTCGTATGGAATGGTCTCGGAAGTCCAGATGGGCAGGAAGAACGCTGACACGAGCACAGCCAGCGCGACGAATGCCCCCACCAGCACAATACCGGTTCGACGCCGCCAGGCGGGGTGGCCGGCACGTCCCAGAACCAGGCCCAACACGTACACCAGTGCCAGGAGCAGGAACGGTTCAAAGACGATGGCGTAGAAGAAGAACATGGTGCGGTCCGGGTAGAGGAACCACGGAAGGTATCCCGCAGCCACGCCCGCCAGGATGGCGCCCGCCCGCCAGTCACGGCGTCCGGCCCAGAACAGCAGTACGACGATCAGCGACAGCGCCGCCGCCCACCAGATGATCGGATTTCCCACCACGTTGACTGCCTGCGAGCAGTCCGTTGCGCCGCAGGTAAGCCCCTCCGACTCATAGTGGAAGGACGTTGGCCGCCCGAGCACCAGCCATGACCACGCAGTGGCCTCGTAGGGGTGTTCGGAGCTCAGGCCCTGATGGAACGAGTAGGCGCTGCGGTGATACTCGGCGAGGGAGCGGAGCGGTCCCGGAATCCAGTCCAACGCCGGGTTTGGGTTATCCGCTGCCCACTGACGGTTGTAGGCATCCGAGGAGAGGAACCAGCCAGCCCAGGAAGCGACATAGGTAACGAATGCCACAAGAACGATGGAGGCAAAGGCTTGCAGGCCGTCACGCACCACAGCTCCCCGTACCCAGTGCTTTATGCCGACCGTCCGACGTGCGCCCATGTCCCACAGGACCGTCATGAGTCCGAGAACCGCAATGTACGGCAGCGCGGACCACTTGGTTCCCAGAGCGAGCCCCAACGCAACGCCCGCCGCGATTCGCCATGGACGCCAGCCCAGCCACGGACCGTACAGCAGTTGATCCCGGGTTGGCCTGCCCCGCTCCCGGGCCAAAGCTGCGAGCTTTGCCGCCATCCGGCGTCGTGCATGGTCCCGATCCAGCACCAGGGCCGCAAAACCCACAAGCACCCAGAACATGAGGAAGACATCGAGCAGGGAAGTGCGTGAGTGCACCAGATGGTGGCCGTCGACCGCCAACAGCAGGCCTGCTGCTGCGCCCAGGGCAGCAGAACCGAACAGACGCTGGGCGATCAGCGCAACAACCAGGATGGAAATGGTGCCGACGACGGCAGCGGAGAACCGCCAGCCAAACGGACTGTCCGAACCGAACAACGCCATTCCGAATGCAATCATCCACTTGCCGACAGGCGGGTGGACTACGTAGTCCGCCGTTCCCAGGATGACCCCTGGGTTTCCGGCATTGAAGCTCTCGTCAGCGCCCTCAGGCCACTCGCGCTCATATCCCGACTGCAGGTAGGAGTAGGCATCCTTGACGTAGTACGTCTCGTCGAAAACCAGGGAATCGGGTTCTCCCAGCCGGACGAAGCGCAACACTCCACCGATGAGGGATATCAGGAGCGGAAGCAGCCACCCCCACATGCCGAAGGACAGCTGTTCCCCGAGCAGACGTCTGCGCAGGACCTTCTCGGTGAACGCAGACCGCGGAGAGGTAACCCACTGCTGCCGTTCGGGCCGTGCGGCGGGAACGGTGCTGGTGGTTTGGCTCACCCGATCATCGTACCGAGGGCATCTGTCAGTTTCGGTAAGGCTGCCAATGCGAGGTCGCGGGGAATGCAACTAGGCTGGAGCAGTGAAGGAAGAGGATATCGATCAGCAAGCCGACGACGACGGCGCGCAGCTGCTTCCAGCGCATGTTGCACAGGGCGAGGGAAGCATTGTGCTGGCAGCTACACCTATCGGCAATATGGGGGATGCGAGCTTCCGCCTGGTCTCCCTGCTTGAAACCGCCGACGTAATTGCCGCCGAGGATACTCGGCGCCTTCAACGGTTGATTCGGGCGCTGGGTGTAACCCCGAAGGGCCGGACGCTCAGCTACCACGAGCACAACGAGGCCTCGCGCACGGGAGAGCTGCTGGACCTGGTTGCCGGCGGGGCAACTCTCCTCATGGTGACCGACGCCGGTATGCCGTCGGTATCCGATCCGGGGTTCCGGCTGGTCGAAGCGGCAGCCGGGCGGGGAATCACCGTCACGGCGGCGCCGGGCCCCTCCGCCGTGCTGACGGCGTTGGCACTCTCGGGATTGCCCACAGACCGTTTCACTTTTGAGGGATTCCTCCCGCGTAAGGCAGGGGAGCGGGCCGCACGGTTGGCTGAGTTGCGCGCTGAACGCCGAACCATGGTGTTTTTCGAGGCCCCGCATCGCCTGGAAGCCATGATCAGGGCACTGCACCAGGAATTCGGAGCCGACAGGCCGGCCTGCGTAACCCGCGAGCTGACAAAACGGTATGAAGAAGTGGTTCGCGGGTCACTGCAGCACCTGCTCGAGTGGGTGGAGGGTGTGGCAGTGAGGGGCGAGATCGCCGTCGTCGTTGGCGGTGCTTCGGCCGCTGCGCCCTCGGAGCCGGCAGACCACGTCGGCGCGGTGAACCAACTCATGGAGCAGGGCCTGAGGCTGAAGGAGGCCGTTGCCGCCGTGGCAGAGGACGCGCGGGTGAGTAAGCGCGAGTTGTACGCGGCCGTGGTCGCGGCCCGGTCCTGACATCTGTTCCTGACGATGCGTTTCTGACGTAAGGGCACCTCGTGGCATTGTGCACCGTGACAGGGTCTACGGGGGATCATGGTGCAGTGCTGCATGGACAGTGACTGAAACCGAGGGCTAGCGTGAGGGTCTTGAGGCGCAGTACCGCGCCCTGAACTCCGTCGATCGTAAAGGCTTGAAGAGGATGACCATCACCGCCCAGCGCGAACACGAACTTCTGTCCACGGTTCCCACCGGCCTGCTGATCGGCGGCCAATGGCGCGACGCCTCCAACGGCAAGACCTTCGACGTCGAAGATCCAGCCACGGGCAAGACCCTGCTCTCCATCGCCGACGCCAGCCCCGAAGACGGCAAGGCCGCCCTCGATGCGGCCGTAGCGGCGCAGGACGACTGGGCCCGGACCGCACCGCGGGAACGTGGTGAGATCCTCCGCCGGGCGTTCGAAATCGTCACCGACCGGGCAGATGATTTTGCGCTCCTGATGACACTCGAAATGGGCAAGCCGCTCGCCGAAGCACGCGGCGAGCTCACCTACGCAGCCGAATTCCTGCGCTGGTTCTCGGAGGAAGCCGTACGCACCTCCGGCCGCTACTCCACAGCCCCCGACGGCAAGTCGCGCATCCTCGTGACGAAGAAGCCCGTGGGCCCGTGCCTGCTCATCACCCCGTGGAACTTCCCGCTCGCCATGGCAACGCGCAAGATCGCCCCGGCAGTCGCAGCCGGCTGCACCATGGTGCTGAAGCCCGCGAATCTCACCCCACTGACGTCGTCGTTGTTCGCGACTGTGCTCATGGAGGCAGGGCTACCGGCCGGCGTGCTCAACATCGTTCCCACTTCCGACGCCGGCGGCGTCACCGGGCCGCTCATCAAGGACACCCGCCTTCGCAAGCTCTCCTTCACCGGCTCCACACCCGTGGGCCGCCGCCTCCTGGCGGACGCCTCCGAAACGGTGCTGCGCACCTCCATGGAACTCGGCGGCAACGCGCCGTTCGTGGTCTTCGAAGACGCTGATCTCGACGCCGCAGTGACTGGCGCAATGGCCGCCAAGCTGCGCAACATGGGTGAGGCCTGCACGGCAGCCAACCGCTTCATTGTGCACGAATCCGTTGCTGCCGAATTCGCCGAACGTCTGGCTGCGAAGATGGGCGAGGTGACCCCCGCACGAGGCACCGAAGACAATTCAACCCTCGGCCCGCTGATCGACAGCAAGAGCCGGGACAGTGTCCATTCGCTTGTGCAGGACGCGGTCGACGCCGGCGCCACCTGCCTCGCCGGCGGCTCACCCATGGATGGGCCGGGCTACTTCTACCCGGCCACGGTTCTGACGTCGGTCCCCTCATCGGCCCGGATCCTCCGGGAAGAGATCTTCGGCCCGGTGGCTCCCATCATCACCTTCTCGAATGAGGATGACGCCGTCCGGTTGGCCAATGACACCGAATACGGGCTTGTTGCCTACGTGTTCACCCGCGACCTGAACCGCGGGCTGCGCATCGGCGAGCGGTTGGACACCGGAATGCTGGGATTGAACGCGGGAGTGATTTCCAACGCCGCAGCACCGTTCGGTGGGGTCAAGCAGTCGGGCCTCGGCCGTGAGGGCGGCTACGAAGGTATCGAAGAGTACCTCTACACGCAGTACGTGGGCATCGCGGACCCTACGGCCAGCTGAAACGCGGGCGGCAGGAGCGCCGGCAGCGCTAGCCCGTACGGGCGCCGGCGCCTGCTGTCCGGACTGCGGGACGCTGCCCCTCGCTGCGCTGGGCGCTGAAGCGCTGCCACAGCGATGGGGGCCAGAAGCGTGCGCGCAACCGTGTTGGCAATGACGCAGCATCCCGCAGCGCTGCGGTAACGGTTTCGACGTCGTCCCAGCTGGTCGCCGGGCGGTCGCCTGGTCTGCGCATCGCTGAGTATTCCTCTTCCTCGTACGCACGCCGCAGGCGCTTCACGGCATCAGCGGCGGCTTTGTCCAGCGAGGCCTGCTGCAGCAGGCGGTTCTCGAAGGAGCGCGGCGTGTCTGTCGGCGCAGCCGCGTACCCGTAGTCACCGGCGATCTCGACAGCCTGTGCCCACGCCGCCGTTGCCCGGCCAGCGGAACCAGGTCCGGCCGTAACGGCACGACGACGGCGGGCGGTCCGTAACAGCCGCAGCGTCAGCGGTGTGAGGGCCAGGATGAGCAGGACGCTTCCGAGGATGATGCCGAGGGCAGAACTGCGCTCGGTACTTTCGCGCACGGCCTGTGCCGTTTCCTCCTCTTCCGCTGCGGGGGAGGGCGTGGCGGTGGACGGAGCAATGGGGCCGGCACCGGGGTTGAGGTTGTCGTTGACTGGCGGAGCAATGGGAGCGACGGCGGACAACGCGTAGTCCGGAACAACGCCTCGGGACGGGGTGGGTTCGAACTGCACCCAGCCAACGCCCTCGAAGTACAGTTCCGGCCAGGCGTGTGCGTCCTTCGAATTCACGGAGTACTGGGTTAGCTCGACGCCGTCCTCGGCAACGACGACTTCGCCCGTCGGGGTGCCGGGTGAGTATCCCACCGCCACGCGGCTGGGGATACCCGCCAGGCGCGCCATCACGGCCATGGTGCCCGCGTAATGGACGCAATAACCGGACTTGGACTCGAGGAAGCGTGCCATCACGTCGAGGCTGTTGCCGTCGTATCCTCCGTCAACGGGAGCGTCGACCGAGTAGACGAAAGACGGCCCGCGCAGGTAGCTCTGGATTGCGATCGCCTTGCTGTACGGGTTCTCGATACCTTCGGTGACCGTCGCCGTGGTGTCGCGGATGATTCCGGGGGTCTGCTCGGGCAGGGAAAGGAACTGTTCGGGAACGGACTCGGGGTCCACCGGAGGGATGGCCTGCAGGCGTTCGCGCGTGAGCGCGGGTTCTGCGCTGCGGACAAGGTAGTCCTGCTGAGCGGTGGAGCCGCCGTCGATGGCAAGGATGCTCAGGTTCTGCGGATCCCACGCCCATCGGCCGTCCAGTCCGCTGATCGAAACCGGAGCGTACGGGGCAAGCAGCCAGGGGCTGGTGAAGCTTTCGGTGCTGATTTGGGTGAGCGAGCTTTCAAGGTTGGGGTCCTGCTGCAATTCGGTGCCCATCTCCTCGACACCTGCTTCGCGCTGGCCCATCCGCTGATCAGGCTCCCAACGCTGGCCGCTGAAGTCCTCCAATGTGACAGAACGCAGGTATAGGGGATCTTCGGCATTGGTTGCATATTCAATCCGGCCGAACCCCGTGGGATTCCGCAAGTCGTTGCCGAGCGTGACGATCGGGTTCAGTCCCGTTGCCGTTCCCCACAGGTTTACCCGGGCACCTTGCGGGAAAGACCCCGAATTGAACCCGGGTATGGCGAGTGGGAGGAGTACGGCAAGGACGAGTGCGGACGCCCCGATGACCAGTCCGCGCGAAAGATGCCCGCCGGAGAGTTCATGCGAGGACGCCGATTCGAAGCGGGCCTCACGCCAGTGCGCGCACCCCAGAAGGATCAGGAATCCCACGACTGCGGCGATGAAAGCAGGCACACCGACACTGTTGATGCGGACGACGGCGGGAACCACCAGGATGGCAAGGAGCGCGAGCCCGCTGGTGGCCGGCATACGCAACGTATTTGCCAGGGTGTCCACGAGGATGGCTATGAGTCCCACGCCGGCGCACACCACCAGGAACAGCCCTGTTCCGGGCAGTACCGGGGCCACCTGTGAGACAACGGTGTTCTCGGCATGGTTGAGCAGGACCAGCAGACGCCCGTTGAATCCGGGGCCGGGAAACACCCCGAAGGTGCTCTGCCCGGGGAAGAACTGCCAGATCAGGGACCCGCCGAGTGCCAGCAGCCCCGCAACGGGGGCGAAGACACCCGGCAGCCGGGCAAGCCGCGTCAGTGCCATGAAGAAGAGCACTGTGACAACGGTTACCAGAACCGGTGTGAACCAGGACCCGCCGAAGATCACTCCGGAAAGACTCACCGATGTGAGCATGACGGCTACGAGGGACGCGAGGCTGACGAGAAGATGCCAATAGCTGCGGCGCGGTTCGTCCGGGCGTGCGGGAGTGAGGCGTTGTGTCTGCCCCGAGGTGGCCGGCCTTGAGAGTGTAGCCGTCATGAACCTACCCCCGTAGCCGATTTGATGGTGGTCTTTGCAGTGGACGAGGTAACTGTCCCGGTCGGGGCGTCGAAGTACGCCCATGCGGCGGCCAGCGAGGCGTTCGGTGTGACGGCAACAGCGTGCCAGCCGGCTCCGCGGAGGATGTCCATGATGCCGTGCATGTCGCGCGGCCGTTCGCTGACAATGATGGCAAACGACTGGGATCCGTATTCGGCAGCGGGTGCGAGGTCCCGGGCTTCAGATTCGCTGATGGCCCCGAGCAACGCGATCAACGGGCCCCGGTGCTTGAGGCTTGCCAGTTTGTCCAGCATGGGATCGCCGAAAGGCACCGCGCGTTGGGTCTCGATACCGTTCACCGTCCGGCTGGCGAGCGGGCGCCGCTTCTGGGAGGACGGCGCACGCTTGGACGGGTCCGGCAACAGCTCCAGGGCGGCCAGGCCCTGGGCTATCCCGTGCAGCCCGGACAGGCCGGCATATTCCTCGTCTTCCGGCCAGGGTGCCGACTCCGACCGCCGCAGCGCCGGCGCACCGGTCTCGTCGACGAACCGCAGGGCGTAGCTGCGTTCCAGCAGGTGCGCGCTGATGGACACCGCTGCCACAACGGCCCACTCGAAGGTGGGTGAGGAGAGCATTCCGGTGCCTTCGGTGTCGCGGTCACCGGAAAACGCCGAGAGGAAACCTGTTCCGAAGCTGCCCTGGCGCTGGTCAAGGATGAGGGTTGCCTCCGGTGTGGTGACGGACTCCTCCTGGCGCACCATCAGCTCGTTGTGCCGCGCCGTCGCAGCCCAGTGCACCCGCCGCATCGGATCACCGTGGCGGTATTCGCGGGTCATGACATCGTCATCGCTGGGGTTCGCGTTGCGTCGGGTTACCGCACTGCCGTCGGTGCCGCGGACTCCGGTGAGCGGCGAATGGGGGAGTTCCAGCGGGCTGGGAGTCACCACGAGGCGGTCAGTGCCGCCGAGTGTATGGCGGGAGATCCCAAGGCCAAAGGGATCGGTGAACCCCGCGGTGACGGGGCCGACGTCGTACACGCCGCGGGCAGCGGACCGCAGCCGGTATTCGTAGAGGCTGACTCCGCTCGGTGTGGGATGGCGGGACGGGAAGTGGAACTCCGGCGCGTCACCGAAACGCTGTGGGAGCTGTTCCTGCATGGTGACCGAACCACCGAGCGGACCGTCAGCTGCGACCGAGAGCGTCACCGTGGTTGTGAAGCCGGTTTCCATGCTCTGCGGAGCGAAGGTCCGGCTAACGGTGAACCGGGGTTTGACCAGGCGGAGGATGAGGACCGACACCAGGGGCAGCAACACCAGCAGGATACCGAGGTAGAGCAGGTCCCGGCGCCCGAGGAACTGGGCGAAGAGCAGCGCAGCCACGCCGGTGACTGCAAGGCCCCAGCCCCTTGCAGTCAGCACGCGCGGCAGCCGCTCCACCAGGGACACGGTGCTAGCCGTTCCGGGATGAGGCGCTGAGGGCGTCCCGCGCCACGGGTACCCGGGCGAGGATGCCGGCGATGATCGACGACGGCGTCTCGCCCGCGCTCAGCGCCTTGCGGTCCAGGATGAGCCGGTGTGCCAGGACAGCCTCGGCAACGGCGCTGACGTCATCGGGAAGGACGAAGTCCCGGCCCTCCAGCGCAGCACCGGCCTTCGCGGCGCGAAGGAGTTGGAGGAGGCCGCGCGGGCTCGCGCCCAGCCGTAGTTGGGCGTGCTCGCGCGTGGCATGCCCGATGCCCACCGTGTACTCCTTCACAGCGGGGGAGACATACACCTGCCGGACCTGGGCAATCATGGCCGATACATCAGCCACATCCGCCACTGCGCGGACTGATTCAAGCGGAGACACGGACTGGTGGGTCTCCAGCATCTCCATCTCGGAGCTGATATCCGGATAACCCATGGAGATCCGCGCCATGAACCTGTCGCGCTGGGCCTCGGGCAACGGATAGGTGCCCTCCATCTCGATGGGATTCTGGGTTGCGATGACCATAAAGGGTTCCGCGAGGTGATAGGAATCGCCGTCGACGGTGACCTGGTGCTCCTCCATGCACTCGAGCAATGCGGACTGTGTCTTCGCGGACGCCCTGTTGATCTCGTCTCCGATGACGATATTGGCGAAAACGGGACCGCGCCGGAACTCGAAGCGGTGCGAGTCCTGGTTGTAGATGGACACGCCCGTCACATCCGAGGGCAGAAGGTCCGGGGTGAACTGGATCCTGTTGACACTGCAGTCGATCGTCCTCGCCAGCGTTTTTGCGAGCATGGTCTTGCCGACTCCCGGCACGTCTTCCAGCAACAGGTGACCCTGGGCGAGGAGGACGGTGAGCGCTAATCGGGCGGCGTCGGGCTTGCCGTCGATGACGGTGTTGATCGAGTCCAGAATCCGCGAACTGGTGTCGTGGAACACCTCACCGGTCATCGGCGCACGAGCGGTGTCCGCTGCGGGCGCCGTGCTGCCGTTCGGGGTGGCGTACTGATTGTGGGCGTCCATGGATACCTTCCGTATTCGTCGCCGAAGAAGTTTGGTCCACCCGTAGCGAAACACATCAGCGTGAACACAAACCTGCGCAGCGGCAAGTGACTACCTACAGATTACTAGGACAACTGGGGTTCGTCCCGGAAAGTTCCGGCAGGAGGGGGAACGCTACAAGCTTTGTCTGGGGTTGGACCTGCACCGAGGCCTTCGCCGCGCTACGCCGGACCTTGCCGATACGCTGTAAACCATGTGCACCACCACCCAGATTCCAGTTCAGTACCGGCCCATCGAGGCAGCGGCGGCCGAAGCGCCGGGCGCCCGTTCCAGGGCTCCGGAGTCCGCTGGACGGAGCCGGAAACTGGACTATCCGCCGGCTCCTGTTCCGCTGCCTTTCCCGGTCATGGACAACCACACGCACCTTGATTTCCGTGATGGCCAGGTGGCCGTGAGTGCCGCCGACGCCATGGACGCCGCGGAGGCGGTCGGCGTCGGGTTCGCAGTCCAGGTGGGAACCGACCTTGAGTCCTCCCGCTTCACGGTCGACGCCGTGGACAGGGACCACCGCCTGCTCGGCGCGGTGGCGATCCACCCCAATGAGGCACCCGTTCTGGCCGCAGGGGGTTTCCTGGAGGACGCGCTCGCCGAGATCGAGGAACTCGCGCACAATCCGCGGATCCGGGCGATAGGCGAAACCGGGCTGGACTATTTCCGGACGCCTGCCGAGGGCATCGAGCGGCAGCAGTACTCCTTCCGGCGGCACCTGGACATTGCAAAGCGTCTTGGCCTGGCCGTGCAGATTCACGACAGGGACGCGCACGACGACGTCGTCTCCGTCCTTCGCACGGAAGGGACGCCTGACCGTGTGGTGCTGCACTGCTTCTCCGGAGACGCGGACTTTGCCCGGATCTGCAACGACAACGGCTGGTTCATGTCCTTCTCCGGCACCGTCACCTTCAAGAACGCCGGCGCGCTGCGCGAGGCGCTGGAGATTGCCGACCCGTCCCTGATCCTCACCGAGACGGACGCGCCATTTCTCACCCCGCATCCCTTCCGCGGCCAGCCCAACGCCAGCTATGCGGTGCCCTATACGGTGCGCTTCATGGCCGAACATCTGGGCGCTGACCTGGAGGAACTCTGCAGGACCATCAATGCGAACACCCGCCGCGCCTATGGGGAATGGGATTGATCGACGCCGTGCGCTTCGGCTGCGGAGGTCCGGTACCGGGGTTTGCCCTCCGGTCACGGTTCGGTTACGGTGGGCTGTTATTAGCCGGGGTCGGGGAAGGCTTTCGGACTGATACCGTCCAACGCGGATGGGCTTCCTGTTGCGCATTAGCCGCATGATGCCACTTGGCATCTGTGGGTCTTGGCGCGCGCCGGTGGCCCTTCCGCCGTCGTTCATTGCCTGTGCACTCCTGGCTGCGCACTTCCATGCGCGGTTTCTGTGAGCGCCATTTCCCCGTGCCCGGATACAACGCGGAATGTGGGACTTTGTGGCGAAGAGGGATGCGAAAGCCTGGGCTGTGCTTGCCGGGCAGGGAATGGTCATGACGAGCCTCGTGGTAGGGCTGGTGGCCTTCGTAGGCAACGGCAAGAGCGTCCAGGTGGTCATCGACGGCGATGCGCGCGTTGTCCAGACGTTCGGCGGCACGGTTTCGGAGGTGCTCGACGCCGCGAACGTCACCGTCACCGCGAATGACCTGGTGGTTCCCGCACTGACCAGCGAAGTCGACGACGGCGCCGCGATCCAGGTCAACAAAGCCACCGCGGTGGACGTGACCCTCAATGGAGCCGAAACGGTTGTCCATACCACCGGCGACACGGTCGGTGAACTGGTGGATGAGCTTGGTGTCGCGCGTACTTCCGTGATTTCGGCCTCTACCGAGACCAGGCTGACGACGCTGAGTTCCACCCTGAGCATCTCGACGCCGAAGTCTGTGACGATCGCGGTCGACGGCGAGCGACGAAACCTGGAAACCACAGTCCACACCGTCGAGGAGCTGCTGGCCGAAGCGGGTATCACGCTCGGCGGCGAAGACCGGGTCTCCGTGCCGGTCACCAGCTCCCTCGTCACCGGGATGGGCCTGAAGGTCACCCGCGTCGAAACAGACAAGCAGGTCACCGAGACCGAGCCCATAGATTTCTCCAGCACCGAGGAAGAGACAGACGAGCTGCTGGCGGGCGAGCAGGAAATCCTGCAGGCGGGTGCATCCGGTGAGAGGACCAAGGTTTTCTCGGTCACCGTGATCGATGGCAGGGAAACCAAACGGGAACTCCTCAACGAGTTGGTAACCCGGGAACCAGTGAGCGAAATCATCGCGACCGGCACGGGCGAGGAACCCGAACCTGTTACCGAACCGGCTGAGCCGGCTGAGCCCGCCGGCGAGCCGGCGCCGGGACCTGCACCGGCGGGCGGCGCATGGCAGGCCCTGGCCCAGTGCGAGTCCGGCGGCAACTGGTCCATCAACAGCGGGAACGGCTACTACGGCGGCCTGCAGTTCAGCGAATCGAGCTGGATCGGAGCAGGAGGGGGGCAGTACGCTCCGCTGCCGCACCTGGCATCACCGGCCGAGCAGATTGCCACCGCCGAGGTGCTGAAGCAGAATGGCGGCTGGGGACATTGGCCCTCCTGCTCGGCGAAGCTCGGCCTGAGATAGCTTGAGATAGCCCGCAATGGTTCCGCATCTGCCGCGGGACGAAGTGCTGCCGCCTGTCCCGTTACGATTGCTAGGTGAATGACAAGAGCCAGTCTCCGGCAGCCCCGCTGCTCGGAGCCACGGAGATCCGGCGGCTGGCCGATGAGTTGGGAATTCGTCCAACCAAAACCCTCGGGCAGAACTTCGTCATAGACGGCAATACCATCCGCCGTATCGTTGCCGCTGCACACATTGACCCGGGGGAGACCGTACTCGAGGTCGGTCCCGGTCTCGGCTCCCTGACGCTGGGGCTGCTGGATGCCGCACGCCACGTTGTGGCGGTGGAGATCGATCCGGTCCTTGCCGGGCGGCTGCCGGAAACCATTGCGCGGTTGCGGCCCGGGAAGGCCGGCTCCTGCGACGTGGTTCTGGCCGATGCCCTCCGCGTGACCGAGCTGCCCGTCGAGCCGTCCGCACTCGTCGCGAACCTGCCCTACAACGTGGCCGTGCCCGTTGTGCTGCACCTGCTTGCCCGCTTCCCGTCCCTGCGCCACGGCCTTGTCATGGTGCAGGATGAGGTAGCCGACCGCCTAGCCGCTCCTCCCGGGTCGAAGGTCTACGGCGTCCCGAGCGTCAAGGCTGCCTGGTACGGCACCATGCGCAAGGCGGGCGTCGTCGGAATGAACGTCTTCTGGCCTGCACCGAAGATCGCGTCCGGTCTGGTGGCCTTTGAACGGCACGAGCCTCCGGCAACCACCGCATCCCGCGAAGAAGTATTCGCCGTCATCGACGCCGCGTTTGCCCAGCGCAGGAAAACCCTCCGGGCTGCCCTCGCAGGGTGGGCTGGTGGGGCAACTCACGCCGAAGATGCGCTGCTTCGTGCGGGCATTGACCCAACGGCGCGGGGCGAAGTGCTCGACATCCACGGCTTTGCCCGCATCGCCGAGTCGAAGCAGCTGCCCCTCGCCTGAGGGATGGACAAGCCGGGGCAGCTCCAGAACACGACGCGACTGCGCAAATGATGCACGCGTGATCTAAGTTGGAAACCATGGTGGCTGGCAGAACGGCAGGGATACGTGGAACCGGACCGCGCGCCGTGCGCGTAAAGGCGCCCGGCAAGATCAATGTGTCCTTGCGCGTCGGACCGCCGCGTGAAGACGGCTACCACAGCGTTGCCAGCGTGTACCTCGCAGTGTCTCTGTTCGAGGAGATCACGGCCACGGTCACCGACGAACCCGGCATAACCGTCACAGTCGACGGCCAGGGCAGCCTCAACCTCCCCATGGCGGAGATTCCCCTCGACAGCAGTAACCTCGCCGCGCAGGCGGCATCCCTGCTCGCTGAGCTCAGTGAAAACTCCACCGGCGTTCATCTCAACATCACCAAGCGGGTCCCGATCGCGGGCGGAATGGGAGGCGGCTCCGCCGACGCCGCAGCGGCACTGCTGGCCTGTGACGCCCTGTGGAACAGTGGATTCTCCCGTGACGAACTCGCGAAGATCGCCGTGGATCTCGGCGCGGACGTGCCGTTCGCACTCATCGGCGGCACCGCCGTCGGGCTCGGCGTGGGCGAGCAGCTCACACCGGCAATTTCCAAGACGCCGTTGCACTGGGTCCTTGTCACCTCGCCATTTGGACTGTCCACGCCGGCTGTCTACCGGACGCTGGATGACCTGCGCCTCGCGGCTGGTCACGATCCACCCGAGTTGCCGGAGATTGACCCGCAAGTACTGGGCGCCATGCGGGCGGGGGATGCCCATGCGCTCGCCGGGCTTCTGCACAATGACCTCCAGGATGCAGCGCTGGAGCTCGCTCCGGGACTGCAGGACGTGCTAGATGCCGGCAAGGAGGCCGGTGCGCTCGCCGGTATCGTCTCGGGTTCCGGTCCCACAGTTGCCTTCCTCGCTGAGTCTGCGGATCACGGCGAGACGATTGATGCGCTCCTGGCGAGTACCGGACTCTCCACGGAGCTTGTTTCCGGCCCGGCACATGGTGCGAGGATTGTCAGCGACTACATCGCCTGAGAAGTTCACAACTGACCCAAGATCCCAAACGAAAGCAGTACTCACGTTGGCCCATCTGCTCGGTGCTGAAAACATCAGCGTCACCTTTGCTACCCGCACGGTCCTGGACGGCGTCACCCTCGGACTTGAGGAGGGCGACCGCATCGGGATGGTCGGCCGGAACGGTGACGGCAAGTCAACCCTGATGCGCCTGCTCGCCCAGCGCAGCACGCCCGACGACGGCCGGGTCACCAAACGCCGCGACGTCACCGTCGGCTACCTCGACCAGAACGACGTCCTCGACGGCGACCTCGACGTCGGCGCCGCGATCGTCGGCGACCAGGCAGACCACGAATGGGCGTCCAACCCCAAGATCCGCGACGTCATGGGCGGACTCGTGGCGGAGGTCGACTGGCACGCGCGGATCTCCTCCCTCTCCGGCGGACAGAAGCGCAGGGTTGCCCTCGCGAAACTGCTCATCGGCAACGACGACGTCATCATGCTCGACGAGCCCACCAACCACCTCGACGTCGAGGGGGTCGCCTGGCTCGCCGAACACCTCAAGCAGCGCTGGCGTCCCACCGAGGGCGGGCTTCTCGTAGTCACCCACGACCGCTGGTTCCTCGACGAAATTTCCACCCGCACGTGGGAAGTCCACGACGGCATCATTGATGGTTTCGACGGCGGCTACGCAGCCTACGTACTGGCCCGCGCCGAGCGCGACCGGATGGCTGCCGTCGTCGAAGGCAAGCGCCAGCAGCTGGTGAAGAAGGAACTTGCGTGGCTGCGGCGAGGTGCCCCCGCCCGCACCTCGAAGCCGAAGTTCCGGATCGAAGCGGCGAACGCCCTGATCGCCGACGTTCCCGAGCCTCGTGACTCCCTGGCCCTGAGCAAGCTGGCAACAGCACGGCTCGGCAAGGATGTCCTGGACCTCGAAAACGTGTCCCTGGAGCTGGGGGAGAAGGAACTGTTCCGGTCGGTCACCCTGCGGCTGGCGCCCGGTCAGCGACTCGGAATCGTCGGTGTCAACGGTGCCGGCAAGACCACCCTGTTGCGGTTGCTGAACGGCGAGGTGGCGCCGTCGTCGGGCCGGGTGAAGAGGGGAAAGACGGTACAGACCGCGATCCTGTCCCAGGAGGTCCGTGAGCTCGACGACGTCAACCACCTGCGTGTCACCGAGGTGATCGAACAGGAGAAGCGGGTGCTCTCGGTCGGCGGGAAGGAGGTCTCGGCGAGTCAGCTCGTTGAGCAGCTCGGGTTCACCAACCAGCGCCAGTGGACCCCGGTCGGGGACCTCTCCGGAGGTGAACGGCGCCGCCTGCAGCTGCTGCGCCTGCTCGTGGGGGAGCCGAACGTGCTCATGCTCGATGAACCCACCAACGACCTCGACACCGACACCCTCGCCGCCGTCGAGGATGTCCTCGACGGCTGGCCGGGCACGCTGGTGGTGGTTTCCCACGACCGGTACCTGCTTGAGCGGGTGACCGACTCCCAGCTGGCGCTGCTCGGCGACGGGAAGATCGCCGGCCTGCCCGGAGGCGTCGACCAGTACCTCCAACTGCGCCGCGGTGCTGCGAGCGGTGGAATGAGCGGGACACCGCTTGCGGGCCAATCGAACGGCACCAACGGCACGACGACGGCGCCCGGTCCGGGTGGTCCGTCGCCGGAGGAGACCCGGCAGGCCCGGAAGGACCTCACCCGTATCGAGCGGCAGATGACGAAGACCGGTTCGCAGATCGAGAAGATCAACGAGCAGATGAGCGAAGCGGGAAGCCGGTCGGCAATCGACTTCGGGAAAATGGCCGGGCTGGACGCGAAGCTGCGCGAACTCCAGTCCGAGCAGGAGGCGCTGGAGGAACAGTGGCTGGCGGCGGCGGAGGTCCTCGGGGAGTAACGTTCACGGCCGGCGCACGGATGAGCCCTGCGGCTACTCGTCGACCTTCAGGACCGGTTCCGTGGACAGTCCGCGCAAACCGTTCCAGGCGAGGTTCACCAGATGGGCGGCAACTTCCTTCTTGTCCGGGCTTCGCTCATCAAGCCACCATTGCCCGGTCATCGCAACCATTCCCACAAGCATCTGGGCATAGATGGCGCCGTCACGCGGGTTGAAGCCACGGCGCTCGAACTCGTCCACCATGATGTGCTCCACGCGGGCGGCGATGTTGGACAGCAGGGTCGAGAAAGCGCCCTCGGGTTGTGACGGGGGCGCATCGCGCATGAGGATGCGGAAGCCTTCGGTGCTGTTCTCGATGTAGTCCAGCAGTGCCAGAGCCGCCCGTTCCAGGAGCTCCCGGGAACTCGCCTTTCCACCCAAAGCCGTCGAAACGCTGCGGAGGAGGATGTGGAACTCGACATCGACCACCTGCGTGTACAGGGCCTCCTTGCTGCCGAAGTGCTCGTAGACCACAGGCTTGGAAACCCCGGCGGCCTGCGCTATCTCCTCGATCGTTGTGCCGTCCAGTCCGCGAAGGGCAAACAGTCCACGCGCAACGTCGATCAGTTGCGCCCGGCGCTGCGGCCCGGTCATCCGAAGCCGCACAACACTCTCGGTAGGCTCTGTGCGGGAAGTCATGGATTCATCGTACGCAGGGCGGGCGTGGGGCTACGTCCCGGGCGGCGGAGGCAACTCGCAGGAACGAGCCCCGTCATGGCAGACTAGATAGTCGCGCGGGCGCTTTCAGTGTTCGGTTGTGGTTCCGCGCGGTCCGCCCTGGTGTAACGGCAGCACCCCAGCCTTTGGAGCTGTGGAGTATAGGTTCGAATCCTATGGGCGGAACGGCGGTTGTCCTGCCCCGGATAGGATTGCAGCGAGCAGTTTTCCCAGCAGGCCAGCAGGCGTACAACTCAGGCAAGGAGCGGCCCTCTTCGTGAGCCACGAGAACGAGCCCGTGCAGGCGGTATCAGCGCCTGCAGCAGTGATAGTTCTGGCAGCCGGAGCCGGGACACGGATGAAATCCCGGACCCCGAAAATCCTCCACCGCATCGGCGGCGCATCCATGGTTGGGCACGCACTGGCGGCAGCCCGTGGCCTCGCGCCGCGGGAGCTCGCCGTAGTCGTCCGCCACGAGCGTGACAGTGTGGCTGCGCACATCCTGGAACTGGATGCGGGAGCGCTCATCGTGGACCAGGATGAGGTGCCCGGCACCGGACGTGCGGTGCAGGTTGCCCTCGAAGTCCTCGACGCCCGGCACAGGGTCGAAGGGACAGTCGTCGTCACCTACGGCGATGTGCCCCTGTTGGACACCGCCACGCTCCAGGATCTGGTGCGGGTCCATGAACACGGCGGCAACGCCGTCACCATCCTGACCGCCGTGCTTGAGGACGCCACAGGCTACGGGCGCATTGTCCGGGCGGAGGACGGCACGGTTACCGGAATTGTGGAGCACAAGGACGCCACCGAAGCGCAGCACGCCATCACCGAGATCAATTCGGGGATCTACGCATTCGACGCCGCCGTGCTTCGGGAGAGCCTCACGCGCGTCGATATCAACAACGCCCAGGGCGAGATGTACCTCACCGACGTGCCCGCCGTGGCCAGGGAGATCGGCGGCAGGGTTGCCGCTGTGATCTCCGCGGACCGCTGGCAGGTGGAGGGTGCCAATGACCGCATACAACTGGCCGCGCTGGGTGCCGAACTCAACCGGCGCACACTCCAGCGCTGGATGCGCGCAGGAGTGACAATCGTGGACCCGGCCAGCACCTGGATCGATGTCGGTGTCGAGCTGGAGGAGGACGTGACGCTCCTGCCCGGCACGCAGTTGCACGGCACCACTCAGGTAGCGCGCGACGCCGTCGTCGGGCCGGACTGCACCCTGACCGATGTCGTCATCGAAGAGGGCGCGAAGGTGGTGCGCACGCATGGCAGCGGCGCCCGGATCGGCGCGGGCGCCTCCGTGGGTCCGTTCACCTACCTCCGTCCGGGAACGGTTCTCGGGGAGAGCGGCAAGATCGGCGCCTTTTACGAGACCAAGAACGTCACGATCGGCCGGGGGTCGAAGCTCTCGCACCTCGGGTACGCCGGCGACGCCGAGATCGGTGAGAACACCAACATCGGGTGCGGCAACATCACAGCGAATTACGACGGCGTCAACAAACACCGCACCATCATCGGCAGTGAGGTACGCACCAGTTCCAACACGGTGTTCGTAGCACCGGTCACGGTAGGCGACGGCGCCTATACGGGCGCAGGTGCGGTTGTCCGGAAAGACGTACCACCCGGAGCCCTCGCCATCAGCGTGGCACCGCAGCGGAACACTGAAGACTGGGTGCAACAGAAGAGGCAGGGCACTGCCGCCGCCGAGGCAGCCACACGCGCACACACCACCGACACATCCACGGAAGAGAGCAACCGTTCATGAGCGAGATCACCGCACGCGGCGAGAAGAAGCTGGTCCTCGCCACGGGAAGGGCGCACCCGGAGCTGGCTGAGGAAATAGCGGCGGTGCTGGAGACCGAGCTCCTGCCTGTGTCCGCCTATGACTTCGCTAACGGAGAGATCTACGTCCGTTCGGGTGAAAGCGTCCGGGGAACCGACGTCTTCGTCATCCAGGCCCACCCGGCACCGCTGAACAACTGGCTCATGGAACAGCTGATCATGGTCGATTCGCTCAAGCGTGCGTCCGCCAAGCGCATCACCGTCGTATCGCCGTTCTACCCCTACGCGCGCCAGGACAAGAAGGGCCGTGGGCGTGAGCCCATTTCTGCCCGCCTCGTTGCTGACCTCTATCGCACGGCCGGCGCCGACCGCCTGATGTCGGTTGACCTCCACACGGCGCAGATCCAAGGATTCTTTGACGGACCGGTGGACCACCTCATGGCCATCCCGCTGCTGGCGGACTACATCCGGACCCGCGTGGACGCAGAGAACATCACGGTTGTCTCCCCGGATACCGGCCGCGTGCGGGTGGCCGAACAGTGGGCGGAGCGGCTCGGCGGTGCGCCGCTGGCTTTCGTGCACAAGAGCCGGGACCTCACTGTGCCGAACCAGGCTGTCTCGAAGACCGTGGTCGGCCAGATCGAAGGGCGCACCTGCGTCCTGATCGATGACATGATCGACACCGGCGGAACAATTTCGGGCGCCGTGAACGTGCTGAAGAACGCGGGTGCCAGGGACGTCATCATCGCCGCAACGCACGCAGTGTTCTCCGATCCCGCTGCCCGCCGCCTGGCGGAGTCGGGCGCAAGGGAAGTGGTGGTAACCAACACACTGCCCATCGGCCCGGAAAAGCGCTTCCCCCAACTGACCGTCCTCTCGATCGCGCCGCTGATTGCCCGCGCTATCCGAGAGGTGTTCGACGACGGCTCAGTCACCAGTCTCTTCGACGGCCACTCCTGAGCGGGTCCAGCGACGGTCTCCGCCCGCCCGGCCAACAAAGTGATTCAAGGTTGCGCGCAGGGTTGCTGTAACATTGACTTCCGATGCCTAGGCGAGGGAGCAGCCTGGAGTATGTCCTTACGTGGACTACAGCTTGCTCCGTGATCGACGGTGGCTGGCCGCTTTCCCTGAGTTCGCGTCTGTGAAGACGTTACCGGGTGGATGGTGCCGGACCCGTTGCTTTTTCCTCGGTACGTCCGCAAGACCACCCATTCCAGAACCTCAGGAGACATCATGTCCGAGCAGAAACTCCCCGCGGAATTGCGCACCGATTTCGGCAAGGGCGCTGCACGCCAGGCCCGCCGCGCAAACAAGATCCCCGCAGTCATCTACGGCCACGGCGCTGATCCCATCCACGTACTGCTCCCGGCTAAGGCCACCACCCTGGCAGTCCGCCACTCCAATGCGCTCCTCAGCATTGACGTAGACGGCGAATCGCACCTCGCCCTCGCCAAGGACATCCAGCGCAACCCCATCAAGCAGATCGTCGAGCACATTGACCTGCTGACCGTCCGCAGCGGCGAAAAGGTCCAGGTGGAGGTCAACATCCACGTCGAGGGCGAGCCGAAGCCGGGCGTCGTCACCAACCTTGAGCAGACCACCGTTACGGTCGAGGCTGACGCCACCCACCTGCCCGAGTCCCTGACCGTCAACCTCGACGGCCACGGTGTAGGCGACCACGTGTACGCCTCGGACATCCGCCTGCCCAAGGGCACCACCCTGCTCACCGATGGAGAGACGTTGATCATCAACGTATCCTCACCGGTTGTTGAAGACCTCGGCGAAACCGCAACCGAGACCGGCGTTGACTCTGACGGCGGCGATGCCACCGCTGAGGAAGCTACCGGTGACGTGGTTCCGGCCACCGAAGAGTCCTAAGCACCCATCTCTTTGTCTGATAACACCTGGCTTGTAGCCGGGCTCGGTAACCCCGGGCCCGGCTACAGCGGTAACCGGCACAATGTGGGCCAGATGGTCCTCGATGTGCTGGGCGGCAGACTGGGGGGTAGATTCGGCACGTCCAAGGCACGCGCCGTCGTGCTCGAAGGCCGCCTCGGCATAGGCGGGCCGCGCCTGGTCCTCGCCAAGCCGCTCACGTACATGAACCTGACCGGCGGGCCTGTGTCGGCTCTCTCCCGCTTCTATGGAATAGTCCCGGCGAACATCATTGCGGTGCACGACGAGATTGATATCCCCTTCAGCACGATCAAAATCAAGATCGGCGGCGGGGAAGGCGGGCACAACGGCCTGCGGGACATCTCCACGGCGCTGGGCACCAAGGACTATGTCCGGATCCGGGTTGGCGTCGGTCGTCCGCCCGGCAGGCAGGAAGCGGCTGATTATGTGCTTCGCGACTTCAGCAGCACGGAGAAGAAGGAGCTTCCGATCCTGCTCGAGGAGGCTGCCGACGCCGTTGAAAGCCTCGTGCGGGACGGTCTGCTTACGGCCCAGCAGAAGTTTCACTCCGCGGGCAAATAGCGATAAACTAAGTGGAGCGGTTCACAACCGGTAATACCGGATGGAATCGCTCGGCCTGATGGCCCCAAAAGCGGGGGCCGACGTTGGGCGGCCTCTGAGACTGGGCCACCCCCATCCCAACGTCGGTCCCTTTTTTGTGCTTCCCCACCGGCGGAAGGCCTGGGCCGCCGCTGCCTTCCAGGAAGGCCGGACAGCTGCCCGCCGCCGTCGTTGTTCACGACGTCCTGAAAGTGGGTGCGCTATAACACATTCCGGCGTAGTCTTAGGGCCTAGCGCAAGACGTGTTGGGGCGGACTCGATGAGAAATTGTGTTATGTCCAGTGTCGACAAGGATCTGTCGGCTCTGTGGGCTACTACCGTTGCGCCACCAGGTGAGGACGGGCAAGTTGCCGGTACGAAGCGATGTTGAACGTCCATGGGGAATGGCCCCTGGTCGGACGTGACGGCGAGCTGAAGGACGTACGCGACGCACTGCTTGACGTCGGCTGCAACGGCGTGATCATAAGCGGCCAGTCGGGAGTCGGTAAGACTGTGCTCGCCCAGCGCACCGCGCGGGGCCTGGATGACTCCTTCGAACTGGTCTACGTCCGGGGTTCGGCACTGGCTGCGAAAATGCCCTATGGGGCGCTCAGCTTTGTCTTGAGCGATCTCGACGATGCGATCGTTGACAACCCGCTCATGCTCCTGCGCGGCCTGCAGGAACTATATGAGCGCAGGGAAGACGGACGCCAGACATTGATCCTCGCCGACAACCTGGAGGATCTGGACCCGTCCTCGTCCATGGCGATCAGCCACCTGGTGCGGGTCGGCGCAGTGAAACTGATCGCAATCTGCCAGAGCATCGACGCCTCACCGGAGGAGTTCTGCGATCTCTGGAAAGACGGCGCCCTGCGCCGCGTGGACGTCGGCCCCCTGGGACTGGCCTCGACCACAAGGCTCCTGTCCGCGGCGCTCGATGCGCCGGTTTCGCGGTCCGTCGCTGCCAGCATGTGGCACACGACAGGCGGCAATCCGCTGTTCCTACAGGCGTTGACCCGCGAACAGGTGGACTCCGGCGAAATGCTCGAACGTGACGGCGTCTGGGTAACGAAGCCCAGCGCGGCGCCGAAAACCCGGCGCTCGGTGTCCGACTGGATCATGGTCCGTCTCCGCCGGCTCTCCCCGGAGGAGCGGGAGGTGCTGGAGCTTGTTTCGGTGGTGAGCGTGATACCGCACGAACTGCTCCTGCGCTTCGTGTCTTCCGGGCCGGTAGATGCACTCCAGCAGAAGAAGATCCTGCAGCTGGAACACGGTGATCTGCCGCTCGTGCGGGTGGCCAACGGACTGGTCAGCGAGGTGGTCCGGGCGCAGGTTCCGCTCGGCCGCGGCAGGGAACTGCTGCATGCATTGGCAGCAGAATCCCGCCACTGGGACATGCCTGCGCTGGCTCGGATGACCTACGCCTCCTGGTGCCTTGATTGCGGTGCAGACATCGACGATGAAAGCCTCATCGACGCGGCGGGTCTAGCGAACAGGCACTTCGAAGGGACACTGGCGCTGCGCTTTGTACACGCCGTCCCGGGACACGCATCGATGGCACGGGCGGTCATCGAGAAAGCGCGCGCGCTGGGTATCGACGGCGACATCGCAGGCGGCCTGCGAACCCTCGAGCAGTTCCTCGGAAGCGGTGCGGCCCATTCGGTGGAGGAATGGATCGATGTCCGTTCACTGCAGTGCCGTCTCCTGGTCCGCAGTCCCGTGCGGTACCTCGAAGCTGAGCCCACCTTCGAGGATATCCGGCTCCGGCTCAGTATCGAAGCAGCAGCAGCGGCAGACATGGCGGACGCGGTTCAGAAGGTCGATGTGCTCGCAGCCGAGCTCGCGGTGTACAACGGACGCTACGCCGAGATCATTGAGGAACACACCGACCTGCACGACTTCCACGCAGACCAGCACGATTCCGAATTGCTCGGTTGGCTGGCGGAGGCGCTTGCAATGACCGGTCGACAGGATGATGCGCTTCGCCTTGCATCCTCCGTCCTGTCACGGTTGTTGGATACCACCAAGGATCCGCTGCTGCATGAGCAGGCGATGGCAAGGGTCTTCAAACTACTGGTGCTCTCGGGACGCTGGCAGGAGTGCCTCGGCATGCTCACCTCCCAGGATCAGCCTGTCAAGGACTCCGCCTATGACGGGTCCGCTTCCGAATTTGCTGAAGGGTGCCTGCTCGCATACTCCGGGAGGGGAACTGAAGCCCTCGACAAACTCCTTCCCGCACTCAGCCAGCTTCGCACGCGCGATCGCCATCAGATCCTGCCGCTCGCGGAAGCAGCCACAGCCTACGCGTATGCGCTGGTGGGCGAGGTTCGGGCCACCCAGGAGCACCTGCTCCGAGCCCGCCATCAACCCGAACGGCTCCCATGGCACGCCGCCCGCGCTGTCGATTACTTCTCTGCCCTCGCTTCCACGGCAACAGATTCGCCGGTCGAGGTAGCCCAACGCATGCTCAAGCTCGCAGACGAGGACCGTGCCATCGGCAACCATGGGCACGAACTGATGTTCCTGTGCCAGAGCATGCAGCTCGGTCTCGAGGATGTGGCCGACCGCGTAGTGTCCTCTGCGCTCGCCGTTCAGGGCCCGTTTGCCGAGGTCTGCGCGCTTTACGGCAAGGGCATTGCGTCCAAAGACGTTCACCAATTGCTCCAGGCAGCGCAGAAGGCGTCCGAGATCGGAAATTACCGCCTCGGTTCCGATGCCGCCCGGTTGGCGGCGCGGCTCGCCGAGGAGCAGGGCGACCACGTCACGGTCACGGAAGCGGAGAAGGTACTGCGCAACGTCGGTGCTCCTGGTGTGGCCGGACGTAGGCGAGCGCTCGACTCATTGACGGAACGTGAACGCAGTATTGCGGTGCTGGTGGCACAGGGACGCAGCAATCGTGATATAGCTCAGGTCATGTGTGTTTCAGTGCGGACTATCGAGGGTCACGTTTACCGGCTCTATTCAAAGCTTGGGGTGTCATCGCGCAGCCAGCTGGCTCTGCTGTTGGAGTAGCGGGTCAATGGCTGAGTATTCTGATGGTGGGCAGGATCTGGTTGGCCGTAGCGATCTGATCGAAGAAGTAACAGCGGCGATCTCCGGTACGCAGTATCTTGGCGCAATTTTGGTGGGCGATGCCGGCGTGGGAAAGACGGCTCTTGCACACTCGGTGGCACGGCAGCTGGACGGCAACGCGGCTGTCCTGCCTATCTCGGCCAGCCCGTCACTGCGCAAGGTTCCCTTCGGCGCCCTCTCGCCGTATCTGCGGACCCTGTCGATCAACGACGTCGGGTCCTCCGTCGCCGTGTACCGCAGTATCATGGCGCATCTGGAGACGAGCACCAACGGCGATGAGTTGACGCCGCTATTCCTCGTCGATGATTCGCATGAGCTGGACGACAGCACCAGCGTCCTGCTCTCCCAACTGGTGACCGGACGGCGTGCGCGGATCCTTGCACTTTCCCGGACCACCCCCGGTCCCATGTCGGAACTCGGATCGCTCTGGCAGGACGGCCTGCTGAACCGGTACGAGGTACAGCCTTTGACGGCTGACGAAGTCCACGAGCTGTGCGAACGGGAACTGGGCGGTGACGTGCTCGCAAGCGTCAGCAGCACGCTTGGCGCCACATCCGGAGGTAATCCGATGTTCCTCCTGGCGCTGTTGCGCCAGGGCAAACGCTCAGGCTATCTCGGGGTGCGCAATAAGGTCTGGCGTCTGGTCGGTCACGCGCCGCCGCTTGATCTCAGCCTCGTTGACCTCATCAAGAGCCGGTTTCGGCGCCGCTCGTCCGAGGAGATCGCGGTCCTTGAGACCCTTTCCCTTGCCGAACCCATGCCCTTCGACGCACTTGTGCAATGCACCGACCGGCAGGCAGTGGCCACCCTGCACGAGGATGGGTTGATCACCGTTTCCCGTGGACGTGAACGGGTTGCGAGCCTCAGCCATCCGCTCTATGGAGAGGTCATCCGTCACGATGTGCCCGCTGGGCGCAGCCTCGCGATCCGAAGACAGGTGCTGAACCTGCTGGACAAACAGTCGAGTTCAGCGGACGGCTTCCTGCGTTTCGTGGGTTGGGGCCTGGACTGTGGACTGCCGCCGGATGACAAGACACTGTTGCGCGCCGCCGTCGTCGCCAACCGTCTCTATGACGCCGATTTCGCCCTTCGCGCCGCCCGGGCAGTCCACACTCCCGACCTCCGCGGAAGCGCGTTGGTCGAAATCGCAAGAGCGCAGATGATGCGTGGGAACCTGCCGTATGCCCGCGAAATCGTCGATGAAGTGCTCGAACAGTGCACCAGTTTCCTTCTCGCCAAGGACGCTTCACTGTTGTCCGTCGCGCTGCATGTCCGTGGCAGCAACCCTGCCGAAGCCATCCGCACCGACGCGGCCCGCTGGCAGCGAATCGTGGAGCAGATCGCTGCTGGTTCCCCGGACATCCCCGAGATGCTGATCGGCGCCGCCGTGTCCAGGAACGGCTACCGGATCCTGGAAGGGTTCGCACTGAATTACGAGGGCAGGTTCGCAGAGGCAGAAACGCTGCTTCGGGGCATTCTCTCGGATCAATACTGTACCGATGAGGTTCGGCTTGCCGGCCTGACACTGCTGGGGGAGGCGCTGGGCTCAACCGGCAGGGGGATCGAAGGAGCAAGCGCCACCACCGAAGCGCTGCAGATCATTGCATCCCACGGCCACCAGTTCGTTGCCCACTGGGAATTCGTTGTCACCCGGCACTTCCTCTCACTGGCTCATGCCGGGTGCTGGGATGACATCGAAGAACTTCTGGAGCGTTTCGTCCGGTCCAAACCCGGTGGTCCGTCCCCGTTCAGTGGAATGAACGAGATCGCCCAGGGCCTGATCTCGCTGCGGAAGGGCCTGATGCGCACGGCCCGCACAAGCCTGATCCTCGCGGTTGAAGGTTTGCGGGAGTCGGACCCGAACCAAATGATGCCGGTGGCGCTTGGTCTTGCAGCCTTCGCCTGCGCAATGGTCGGCGACACCACACGTGCCCGGACGTACGCGGCGGACTTCGCGGCCGGCGAGGGCAACGGCACCAAGCAGGCACGGCTCATCGGAAAGATTCATGTAATCGCAGCGAATGCCCTGTTTCAGGGGGCCGCCAAGAGCATCGAGGAGCTGCGGGTCGTCGCGGCGCGGGCCGAGGGTGACGGAATGGACGTACTGGCTGCGCTCACGCTGGAGCTGTCCGCACGTCTGGGTGACGAACGGTGCTTCGACCAACTCGCGCGTCTCACCGCGAACTTCGAAGGCCCTGAGGGTGCGGTCATTTCCGCCATGGCGAAGTCCGCTGCCCTCCGCGACCCGGGCGGCCTGGTGGAGGCAGCAAGGCTGGCTCAGTCCGCGGGCTACCTCCTCATCGCCGCCGAATGCCTCGGCAAGGCAGTGAAGTTCCTGTCGCAGCGCGGGGAGGAACACCGGTCCCGTTCCATCCAGCAGCAGCTCAACCAGATTGTCGCCCAGCTTGAGGGCCTGCAGAGCCCGCAGTTCAGTCAGGTACATTCCACTTCGAAACTCACGCAACGGGAGCAGGACATCGCGCGGCTTGCCGCGAACGGCTACACCAACCGTGACATCGCCCTTGAACAGGGCGTCTCGGTGCGCACCGTGGAGGGGCATCTCTACCGCATCTTCGCCAAGCTTGGTATCACCAGGCGGGAAGAACTGCCCAGCGGCGGCGAGACAACGAGTACCGGCTGAGTACACAGCGGGCGGTCAAGGCCCGAAAATCGGGTACCGGGTACTCGTGTCCGAGGCCGTGTACCCTCCTAGAGTTGTCAGTGGAGCCGGCGACGTCGAAGCCTTTGAGACCAAGGCTCGTCCCCAGCCGTCGTCGGCTCCTTCATGGCGAACGGGCACCGCCCGGCAGTGGCTTCGGTAGAGTGAGTAGCGCCCATTCGTGCATTGAGGGAGTGCCATGCCCAACGCGTCAGCCCCGTCGTCTCCGCTGTCGGAGGATGAAGTGCTTCGCATCCGGAACGACTTCCCCCTGCTTGCCACCGAGCTGAACGGCCACCCGCTGGTCTATCTGGATTCCGGTGCCACCTCGCAGAACCCGGTGAGTGTGATGGAAGCGGAGCAGGAGTATTACGAGCAGCGAAACGCAGCCGTGCATCGCGGAGCGCACGCGCTTGCGGTGGCGGCCACCGAATCCTACGAGGGCGCCCGGTCCACCGTCGCCTCGTTCATCGGCGCAAACCCCGAAGAGGTTGTCTTCACCTCCAACGCCACGGAGGCGCTCAACCTCGTTGCGTACTCACTGTCCAACGCGTCGCTTGGGCGCGGCGGTGACGCGGCGCGCCCCTACGCGCTTGGACCGGGAGACTCGATCGTGGTCACCGAGTTGGAGCACCACGCGAACCTGGTGCCCTGGCAGGAGCTGGCCGAGCGTACGGGAGCCGACATTCGATACATACCCACCGACGACGACGGCGGCCTCCTCCTCGAGCGGGCAACCGCCGTCGTCGACGGCTCGACGAAGGTGCTTGCCTTCACCCACGTTTCCAACGTGTTGGGCACCCTCACTCCCGTGGCTGAGCTGGTTGGTCTTGCGCGGGCGGTGGGCGCGCTGACCGTCCTCGACGCCTGCCAGTCCGTACCGCACCTCCCGGTCGACGTGGATGCACTCGATGTAGACTTCATGGTCTTCTCCGGGCACAAGATGCTGGGCCCCACAGGAATCGGTGTCCTGTACGGACGTTCGGACCACCTGTCCGCCCTACCTCCCTTCCTCACGGGAGGATCAATGATCACAACCGTCACCATGGAACAGTCTGACTACCTGCCGCCGCCCGCGCGCTTCGAAGCCGGGACGCAGCGCATCTCGCAGGCAATCGCCCTGGAATCCGCGGTCAACTATCTCGCTGAGACGGGGATGGGGCGCATTGCGGAGCGGGGATCCGTGTTGGGGGAGAGACTGGTCGAGGGATTGGAGGCGATCGACGGTGTCCGCGTGCTGGGACCGGGTGCCGGTCGTGAGCGCATCGGCCTTGCGGCGTTCGACGTCGACGGCGTGCACGCTCACGACGTCGGCCAGTTCCTGGATTCACGGGGCATAGCTGCGAGGGTAGGCCACCACTGCGCGCAGCCGCTTCACCGCAGGCTTGGGCTGACCGCTTCCACCCGGGCAAGCACGTACCTCTACACCACTACCGAGGAGATCGATGCGTTCCTCGCCGCCGTGGCCGAGGTGCGTTCATACTTCGGGGTAGTGCGGTGAACGGCAGCCTCGAATCGCTGTACCAGCAGATTATCCTGGACCACGCCCGACGCCGTGTGGGGCAGGGCCTTGGCGAGCACAGGACTCCGGACGACGACGGCAGCGACGTCGCGACAGCCCAGTCACACCAGCTCAACCCGGTGTGCGGCGACGAGTTGACGTTACGGGTCTGGATCTCGGGCTCGCGTGTGCAGTCTGTGGCGTGGGACGGAGCCGGCTGCGCCATCTCGATGGCATCGGCGTCCGTGCTCACCGAACTCGTCACCGGGTGCACGCGCGACGAGGTGATGGATCAGCTCGACAGGTTCAGGGAGTTGATGCGCTCCCGCGGCGCAGCACCGGTTGACGAAGAACTGCTTGGCGATGCAGCGGCTTTCGCCGGGGTATCCCGGTTCCCGGCGCGCGTGAAGTGCGCGATGCTCGCCTGGGTGGCGCTGGAGGAAGCGGTACTCGCGGCCAACCGCTGATTGCCGGTTGGCCAGAATCGAGTCAGCAGAAATAACTGGAAATCCGCGGGAAGGTAGCGATTCCTACTGACTCGATTCGCGAGCCCCTAGCGGCGGGGAGGATTGTCTTCGAAGAGATCTGGGACGCCGTCGTCGTCGGCGTCTACCTTCTCCGCCTCCACTACTGTCCGGTAGTGCTTGTTGCGGGAGCGCAGAATTACTGCGGCGATCAGTGCGGCGATAAGGGAGGCTCCGAGGATCGCGACCTTGGCATTCTCCGTGTGCTCCGATCCTTCGCCGAAACTCAGCTCGTTGACCAAAAGAGAGACGGTGAACCCGACTCCCGCGAGCACGCCTACTCCCAGAAGGTCGATCCATTTCAGGTCCGGGTCAAGCGTTGCCCTGCTGGTTTTGGTGACGGCCCAGGTGGTCAGCAGAATGCCGATCGGTTTTCCGAGGACGAGGCCCAGCACGATGCCGATGGTGACAGGGTCGCCGAAGGCTGCGACCAGGCCGTCGAGCCCGCCGATGGTCACGCCGGCCGAGAAGAACGCGAAAATCGGAACCGCGATTCCGGCGGACAGCGGACGAAACCGGTGCTCGAAAGTCTCGGCAAGGCCCGGCTTGTTGGCCGTTGGCTGCACAGGCTTTCCACCCTTGCCTTTGCGCAGCACCGGAATCATGAAGCCGAGCAGCACGCCGGCAACTGTCGCGTGAACACCCGATGCATGCATCAGGGCCCACGTGATGAAGCCGATCGGAAGCAGGATGATCCACGCGGCCGGAGTTTTCTTCCCGAAGAACTTCGGGTTCTTCTGTGCAAGGAACGCGAAAAGCGCCAGCGGAATCAGCGTCAACAGCAGGAAAGTGAAGTCGACATCTGCCGTATAGACGAACGCGATGATGGCGATCGCAATCAGGTCATCCACCACGGCAAGCGTCAGCAGGAAGATGCGCAAAGCGCTGGGCAGGTGGGAGCTGATCACAGCGAGGACCGCCACCGCAAATGCGATGTCCGTCGCGGTGGGAATAGCCCAACCGCGCAGGGTTTCCGGGGAGCTTAGGTTCACCAGAACATAGATCAGTGCCGGGACAACTACGCCGCCCACGGCTGCTGCCACCGGAACGATCGCCCTGGCCGGACTGCGCAGATCACCGGCCACGAATTCGCGTTTGAGCTCGAGGCCCACCAAGAAGAAGAAGATCGCCAGCAGTCCGTCCGAGGCCCAGTGGCCAACGGAAAGCTTCAGGTGCCAGGGCTCATACCCGAATTCGAAGTCACGAAGAGCGAAGTAGCCGTCCGAGAGAGGTGAGTTCGCCCAGATAAGCGCAAGCACTGCGGCGATGATCAGCAGGATCCCGCCAACGGTTTCCTTACGAAGGATCTCGCTGATTCGCTGGTACTCCAGCCAGCTGGACCGGCTGAATGCGCGCCTGGGCGCAGAGCGATGTTCGTTTGACACGTGTGGCTCCTTCAGAAGACAGGACAGAACTCTGCCGACCAGACTTCCCGGCGCACCAATTTCTGCAACCCTAGCAGGATGGCGCAGATCGCGCGGAAGTCTTAGCTCATGCGGCGAGCGTCCGGATGCCGATCACGAGGGTCGCGGCCCCGAGGATCATGGACGTGGTGATCAGCATGAAGTGCACCTTCAGGAACCGCGTGGGCGCACCGTGCTCATTCCGCGAGCGGGGGTCCTTCAGAATGCGGCGAAGGAACGGCGGCCACACGATCAGGGTCCAGAGACCGGAAACCACCAGGATGATCGAGAGCGCAAGGGGCAGTTCCATCAGCGGTTCTCCAGCCAGCTCTTGGCCTGGCTGGCCTGGATGTTCAGTGCCTTGCCGATCATCGGTTCTGCGGCGTCGGCGATCTTGCTACCCATGAACGGGATGGATGAGCTGACGTTGCCTGCTACGTCAACCCGGGTGGACGTGCCCTCGGCGACGAGCCGCTGAACGGCGTCGACGTTGACGGGGACACCCGAAACGCTCATGGCGACCTTCGCCTCACGGGTTCCGTCCGCCGCCGGGGCGGCCCAGTGCTCGGTCTGGGTGACGGTGAGGGTTTCGCCGACAAACTTGCGGGCCATCTCGGGCAGCCGGGTGGTCGGAAGGGTGCGCACCGCGGTGAGGGTGAATGCGCCGGCGGTGTCGCCGTCGACCGTCAGGGACAACAGGTCACCGCCCACATGCTCGCTGGTGTGCTTGAGGAAAGCCTCGTCGGTGAAGACGTCGGTCACGGTTGCGACGTCGTAGGGCAGGGTGGTTGAGGCGCTGAGTGCCACGGATCCTCCGGATTATAGGGGTGTGTAGGATTTTGCGTCCCGTACATCCTATGTGAGCTTCCTTCAGCGGTTGCCCGCCGTGCCCCGCAGCCCGTCAAACGCGGGTAGTCTTGATGGTGCTCCCCGGGATTCTTCGTGAATTTCGGGCATTTGTGTTGTCTTTTTGCTGCTTCCACGGCTTCTACGTTGCTTCGCGAAGGATTGTCATGGCCCCCAATGGACCCACGCTCGACGGATTGCGCTCCGCTCTGCAGGAGGACGCGTCCTTCGTGCGGGTGCGTTCCAACGCTTCGAGGGCGCTCGCGGACCGCAGCACCGATCTGCAGATCGGTGCCCCCGCCGGACTGCGTGCCGCGTTGATCGCCGAGATGGTGGACGGCCTTGAAACGAACAACGACGACGGCGCGCAGGCGCCGGTTGTCGTGGCCGTCACCGCCACGGGGCGGGAGTCCGAAGACCTCGCCGCCGCCCTGCGCTGCTACCTGCCGGACGGCTCGATCGAAGAGTTCCCGAGTTGGGAGACCCTGCCGCACGAGCGTCTTTCTCCCCGGTCCGACACCGTTGGACGGCGCCTCTCGGTGCTCAGGCGCCTGGCCCACCCTGGCGAAAACCCGGTGCGGGTCATCACCGCGCCCGTCCGCGCCGTCGTGCAGCCCCTCGTGGCAGGCCTCGGCGACCTTGAACCGGTGGCACTGAAGGTCGGAGAGGAGCGTGGGTTCGACGAGGTGGTCCGTGCTCTCGCGGACGCCGCGTACTCGCGTGTGGACATGGTGACCCACCGCGGCGAGTTCGCGGTGCGGGGCGGCATCATCGACGTCTTCCCGCCCACCGAGGACCACCCGGTCAGGGTCGAGTTCTTCGGCGATGAGGTGGATCAGATGCGGTGGTTCGCTGTCGCAGACCAGCGGTCACTGCCCACCGATGGGGATCGCGGCGCGCCGACTGAACTGTATGCGCCGCCCTGCCGTGAAATCCTCATCACGCCGTCGGTGATGTCGCGCGCATCGAAGCTCCGTCCGGATCTCCCGGCCGCAGCGGGGATGCTCGAGAAGATTGCCGGCGGCATTGCTGTGGAGGGTATGGAGTCGCTGGCCCCGGTGCTCGTGGATGCCATGGTGCCGTTCGTCGGTGAGTTGCCTGCGGGGTCGATCGCCGTCGTCGTTGAGCCGGAGAAGGTCCGCGCACGCGCCCACGACCTTGAGGCGACCAACGAGGAATTCCTCCAGGCGGCGTGGGCAACGGCGTCCGACGGCGGTGCGGCGCCCGTTGACCTCAGCGGCCAGTGGGGCGCGGACCTGGAGGCGGCAAGCTTCCGGTCGCTTGGCGACACCCGTACCGCAGCCCTGGCGAATGATGTTGCATGGTGGTCGATCACCTCCTTCGGGTCCGATGACCTGCTCACCGACGTTGACAGCTTCACCGTCGCCGCCCGCGAACCCCGCGGATACCAGGGCGACGTCGCCGAAATGATGGAGTTCCTCAGCGGCAGGGTCCGCGATCAGTGGCGCGTGGTCGTCGCAACCGAAGGCCCTGGGCCGGCGCAGCGCCTGGCGGAACTGTTCCACGATGCCGACATCCCGGCGTCGCGCATTGAATCCCTGGACTCGCCTCCTCAGGCGGGCATCATCGAGATCACGACGGCGTCCGCCGGCCGCGGCTTCGTGCTCGACGGGCTGAAGCTCGGGCTGCTGACCGAGGCCGACCTGCTGGGCAGGACAACCGCCTCCGGCACCCGTGACATGCGGAAGATGCCCTCGAAGCGGCGCAACGCCGTCGATCCGCTGCAGCTCCGCGAGGGCGACTTCGTGGTGCACGAGCAGCACGGTGTGGCACGCTTCGTCGAGCTGATCCAGCGCTCCACCGGCGCCGGACCCACCAAGACCGTGCGTGAATATCTCGTCCTTGAGTATGCGCCGTCCAAGCGCGGTGCACCGGGGGACCGGTTGTTCGTGCCGACGGATCAGCTTGATCAGGTCACGCGCTATGTCGGCGGTGATACGCCGGCGCTGAGCAAGATGGGCGGATCCGATTGGGCAAAGACCAAGAACCAGGCCCGCAAGGCGGTCAAGGAGATCGCCGGAGAGCTGATCCGGTTGTACTCGGCGCGGATGGCTTCGCGTGGCCACGCGTTCGCAGCCGATACCCCGTGGCAGCGGGAACTGGAAGAGGCATTCCCGTACATCGAGACGCCCGACCAGCTGACCACGATCAACGAGGTCAAGGCGGATATGGAACGGGAAGTACCCATGGATCGCCTGGTCTCCGGCGACGTGGGCTACGGCAAGACCGAGATCGCGGTCCGGGCGGCGTTCAAGGCTGTGCAGGACGGGAAGCAGGTGGCCGTGCTGGTGCCCACTACGCTCCTGGTTCAGCAACACTTCGAGACCTTCTCCGAGCGGTTCTCCGGATTCCCGGTGCGCATCCGTGCGCTGTCCCGGTTCCAGAGCTCCAAGGAGTCCAAGGAGACGGTGGAGGGGCTGAAGAACGGTTCGGTCGACGTGGTGATCGGCACGCACCGGCTGCTGTCCACCGAGGTGCAGTTCAAGGATCTCGGCCTCGTGATCGTTGACGAGGAGCAGCGGTTCGGCGTCGAGCACAAGGAAGCGCTGAAGAAGATGCGCACCAACGTGGACGTCCTCGCGATGAGTGCCACGCCGATTCCGCGAACACTGGAAATGTCGCTCACGGGTATCCGGGAGACCTCGACGCTTGCAACTCCGCCGGAGGAACGGCATCCGGTACTGACCTACGTCGGCCCCTACACCGACAAGCAGACGTCAGCGGCGATCAGGCGTGAGCTGATGCGCGAAGGCCAAGTGTTCTTCGTGCACAACCGGGTATCCTCGATCGACCGGACGGCGGCGCACCTGCAGCAGCTGGTCCCTGAAGCCCGCGTGGCTGTGGCCCACGGGCAGATGAGCGAATCACGGCTGGAACAGATCATCGTTGACTTCTGGGAGAAGAGGTTCGACGTCCTGGTGTGCACCACCATCATCGAGACGGGGCTCGATATCTCGAACGCGAACACGCTGATCGTGGACAGGGCGGACAATTACGGTCTCTCGCAGCTGCATCAGCTGCGCGGACGGGTGGGCCGTGGCCGTGAACGTGCCTACGCCTACTTCCTCTACCCCTCCGAAAAGCCGCTGGGCGAGGTGGCGCTGGAGCGCCTCAAGGCCGTTGCATCCCATAACGAGCTCGGGGCAGGCATGCAGCTTGCGCTCAAGGACCTCGAGATCCGCGGCGCCGGTAACCTGCTCGGCGGCGAACAGTCCGGCCATATTGCCGGCGTTGGGTTCGACCTCTACATCCGTCTGGTGGGCGAGGCAGTAGCCGACTACCGGGGTGAGGCCGAGGAGAAGGCAGCCGAGATGAAGATCGAGTTGCCCGTCAACGCGCACCTGCCGCACGATTACGTTCCGGGGGAGCGGCTGCGGCTTGAGGCGTACCGGAAACTGGCGTCCTCCGTGACCGATGAGGCGATCGATGAGGTGGTTGAGGAACTCAAGGACCGCTACGGTGACCTGCCGCCTGCGGTGGAGAACCTCGTTGCCGTGGCACGCTTCCGGGTCCGTGCGCGTTCGGTTGGGCTGACGGACGTGGCGCTCCAGGGTAACTTCATCAAGTTCGCGCCCGCGAACCTGCCGGAGTCCAAGGAGATGCGGCTGAAGCGGATGTACCCCGGCGCTTCGGTGAAACCGGCATTGAACGCCGCGCTCGTTCCGAAGCCGAAGACTTCCCCTGTCGGCGGGCGGGACCTTGCCGACGCGGCGATCCTCGAATGGGCTCAGAACGTCATCGACGCGGTGTTCGCGGCCTGAGTCTCCTTTGGAAGTTTCGTGCAGACATGGCGGCTTCGAGCCCGGGAAAGTCGCCAGAGGTGCACGAAAGTTCCCCGGATCGGCACCCCGCGCGGCCTTCGCCGTCGTCGTTACCCGGTGGTAAAGTCGTAGCGACTATGCGCCGTCCGACCACCTGTCCCGCCGCTATCGATACCCACGCCGTCACAGGCGAAAGAGGGTGCGGCCGGAACCGTTCTGCGCATGGTGTGAGTAGAAGTATGGAGAACATGTGACCATGGAAACCACGCGCGCCGGCACCACCATTGCACCGGCGTCGAGGGCCCTGGACGTGATCGGCGGAGATCTCACCGAACGCAGCCTGCGCCGCTACCTCGAAGGTATTCCGGGCGTCGACGCGGTGGGCCTTGAAGCCCGCGCGGCCGCCCTCGGAACCCGTTCGATCAAGACCACGTCGAAGGCCTGGGCGCTCGACACCATCATCGCGCTGACCGACCTCACCACGCTCGAGGGCGCTGATACTCCGGGCAAAGTTCGCTCGTTGGTCGCCAAAGCCATGGTGCCGGATCCGGACGACATGTCCACCCCGCGCGTTGCCGCCGTCTGCGTGTACGGCGACATGGTGCCGCACGCGGTGCAGGCCCTGGGAGCAGCGCACGACGACGGCGCCGCGGGCCGCATCAACGTCGCCGCGGTTGCCACAGCCTTCCCGAGCGGGCGGGCGTCCCGGTCCGTGAAGCTTTCGGATACGTCTGACGCCGTTGCCGCCGGAGCCGACGAAATCGACATGGTGATCGACCGCGGGGCATTCCTCGCAGGCCGCTACGGGCAGGTGTTCGATGAGATCGTTGGGGTCAAGGAAGCGTGCAAGCGCTCAGACGGCACCTATGCGCACCTGAAGGTCATTCTCGAAACCGGTGAGCTGAACACCTACGACAACGTGCGCCGTGCATCCTGGCTCTCCATCCTCGCCGGTGGGGACTTCATCAAGACCTCAACGGGAAAGGTCTCTCCGGCCGCCACGCTCCCGGTCACGCTGTCCATGCTCGAGGTGGTCCGCGACTGGCACCGTCTCACTGGAGAAAAGATCGGTGTGAAGCCCGCGGGAGGTATTCGGACCTCCAAGGACGCGATCAAATACCTCGTCACGGTCGCGGAAACGGTGGGGGAGGAGTGGCTGCAGCCGGACCTCTTCCGCTTCGGTGCCTCCAGCCTCCTGAACGACGTGCTGCTCCAGCGCCAGAAGCTCACCAGCGGCCGCTACTCCGGCCCGGCCTACGTCACGATCGACTGAAGGACCCGCCATGACATTCCTCGATTACGCTCCCGCGCCCGAGTCGGCAGCGATCCTCAATCTTCGCGACGAATACGGTCTCTTCATCAACGGTGAGTTCGTCCCAGGCAACGGCGAATCCTTCACCACCATCTCACCGGCCACCGAAAAACAGATTGCCACCGTGTCCTGCGCCAATGAGCAGGACGTGGATACCGCCGTCGCCGCCGCCCGCCGCGCCTACGAAAAGACGTGGTCGCGTATGTCCGGTGCCGACCGCGGCAAGTACCTTTTCCGCATTGCGCGGCTGGTTCAGGAACGCTCACGCGAACTCGCAGTGGCTGAAAGCCTGGACAACGGCAAACCGATCAAGGAAAGCCGCGATGTCGACATCCCGCTCGTAGCCGCGTGGTTCTTCTACTACGCGGGCTGGGCGGACAAGCTGGAATACGCCGGGCTCGGTCCCGCGCCGCGCTCGCTCGGAGTGGCCGCACAGGTGATTCCGTGGAACTTCCCGCTGCTGATGCTCGCGTGGAAAATCGCGCCCGCGCTCGCCGCCGGAAATACCGTCGTCCTCAAGCCTGCCGAAACCACCCCGCTGACGGCACTGTTGTTCGCGGAGATCCTGCAACAGGCCGACTTGCCCGCCGGCGTCGTCAATATTGTGACCGGCGCCGGTGCCACCGGGTCCGCGCTGGTGAATCACCCGGACGTGAACAAGGTTGCCTTCACGGGATCGACGGCGGTGGGCCGGGAGATTGCCCGCTCCACGGCCGGGACCTCCAAGAAGCTGACCCTTGAGCTGGGCGGCAAGGGCGCGAACATCGTGTTTGACGATGCCCCGATCGACCAGGCAATTGAGGGTATTGTCAACGGGATCTTCTTCAACCAGGGTCAGGTGTGCTGTGCGGGTTCGCGGCTGCTGGTGCAGGAATCGGTCCACGACGACGTCGTGGACCGGCTGAAAGCGCGGCTGTCCACCCTGCGCGTGGGTGATCCGCTGGACAAGAATACCGACGTCGGCGCCATCAACTCGGCGTCCCAGCTGGGGCGGATGCGTGAACTGTCCGACATCGGCGAGCAGGAGGGAGCTGAACGGTGGAGTCCGGCCTGCAACCTGCCTTCCGAAGGCTTCTGGTTCCCGCCGACGGTCTTCACGAACGTGTCCACGAGCCACCGGATCGCGCGGGATGAAATCTTCGGGCCGGTCCTGTCCGTGCTGACGTTCCGCACGCCCGCGGAAGCGATCGCGAAGGCGAACAACACGCCGTACGGGCTTTCTGCCGGCATCTGGACCGACAAGGGCAGCCGGATCCTCGCTGTTGCTGACAAGCTGCGTGCCGGCGTTGTCTGGGCCAACACGTTCAACAAGTTCGACCCCGCGTCTCCCTTCGGCGGGTACAAGGAATCCGGCTATGGCCGCGAGGGCGGCAAGCATGGGCTCTCGGCCTACCTGGCGCCGTCGTCGTTCAAGTCGTCGTCGTTCAAGGGAGGTACCCGATGAGCCGGCTCGCTGTTCCGAAGACCTACAAGCTCTACGTCGGCGGTAAGTTCATCCGGAGCGAATCCGGACGGGTGTACGAGGTCGAGCCCAAGAAGGGGAGCTTTTCGGTGAGTTCAGTCAACGCTGCGAAAGCTTCGCGGAAGGACGCGCGGGATGCAGTGGTTGCCGCCCGGGCTGCCGTTAGTGCCTGGTCGGGTACCACGGGCTACAACCGGGGGCAGGTGCTGTACCGGATCGCGGAGATTCTCGACGGACGCCGCGCGCAGTTCGCCGAGGAGATCGCGGCGTTCGAGGGTGTTTCGTCCTCGGCGGCGTCGGCGCAGGTGGACGAGGCAATCGATCTGTGGGTCTGGTATGCCGGCTGGGCGGACAAATACGTGCAGGTTGCCGGGAACTCGAACGCCGTCTCCGGGCCGTTCTTCAACCTGTCGGTCCCTGAACCGACCGGCGTGGTGGCTGTGGTGGCGCCGCAGGGGAATACCTCGTTGCTTGGCTTCGTACGCGCGGTGGCGCCGGTACTGGTGAGCGGGAACGCCGTCGTCGTCATTCCGAACGAGGCAGCGCCGCTTGCTGCGCTGAGCCTTGGCGAGGTCTTCGCGACCAGCGATGTGCCGGCCGGCGTCGTGAATGTCCTCAGTGGCTCACCGGCCGAGATCCTGCCGTGGCTGGCTGCCCACGCGGACGTCAACGCGCTGGACCTGCTCGGAGCCGGCGAGTTGGACTGGGTGGACCTGCAGGTTGCGGCCGCGGACACGTTGAAGCGGGTGCTTCCGCCCGAGTCAGGGCCCGACGCCGGTGCCCCCTCGATTGACCGCATCACGTTCTTCACGGAGACCAAGACGGTGTGGCACACGAAGGGCCTCCTCTAGCCCTCCATCGACTCTTCAATAGGTGACCGTTAGAGCGCTGTAACGGTCACCTATTGAAGAGTGGATTTCGGACATGGACGCCAGCCAGCCGCAATGAGGGCCGACCGCACTTTTGCCACGGCGGCTTTGGCGTCGTTCACCATATGGCGCTTGGAGATTCGAACTTCGGCCCACCCCAACCTTCCGTAGCGTTCCGCCCTGGCAATGTCGCGAGCCACTTGTTCCGGGTCTGAGTGACCGGATCCCTCATATTCGATCCCGACGCGGTACTCGGGGTAGGACAAATCTGGTTGGTGGTGCTCGTTGCCAGCTTCGTCCGAAATGGGAACGTTAAGCTTCGGTTCAGGCAGTCCGGCGTCCACAAGCGCGAGACGCAGCAGAGTTTCCGGCGGAGAATCGGCGCCGATTCGTGCGAGCGCCAGTGCTTCACGGGCACGCCGAACACCTCTCTTACCAGCGTGGCGATTGATCATGTCCTGCAGGCGTTCGAGGGTGCTGTGAGGTTCGCTTCGCCCTTCGAGGTTAGAGCGGGGAATCCTGATGAGGTGGTCTGCGATCACGACGAGATCGTGGACAGGTAAACGCGCGGCCAGATCGAGCCATGTCCTTTCACGGGTGGTGACGTTCACTCCGTCAACAGTCGTTACTTCGTCGGCATACATTTTGCATTCATGGCCGACGACGCCGGGCCGTCGTACCGCTGGCTTTCCTTCGGGGCGCGAAATATGGATGATCGCTGCTGCATCACACGAATAGTGGGGAAACTGCCAAATGGCGCCCGCGGTTACATGTGAAGCGGCGGAGAAAGGCGTGACCCTGCTAACCGCGCCAGCTAGCTCCGCATCTGACGGAGAGCACTTGGCGGACCTCAAGCCCCGACCGATGGACACAACTTTCCCGTTACGCAGGCGACGTCTGCTGATGCCGAGCGCGTCAGCGTCACCAACGGTGAAGGGAAGAACGGTCAGAGGCTCTGGAAGAGGTTCCGGTGTGCGCATGAAGCGATTATTCCGAAGGTGGGACCTTCGCCGTCGTCGTTATCCACATATGCGATCGACTCCTCAATAGGTGACCGTTAGAGGGCCCAAACGGTCACCTATTGGAGAGTCGATGCAAGAAACGGTTCAGGCCTTGCGCTCGCCCTTCGCGATCTGCCCACCGGTGTCCGAACGGCCGAGGATGGTCTGCGGGATCCAGAACGCGAGGAAGAACAGCACGAGGCACACCGCGAACGGCCAGACATTGGTCTTCTCGAAGAACGTCAGCGAGAAGATAGCCGCCGTAAACAGGACGAGCATCACAACGAAGGCAAGGATGTTACCGATCAGGTGCCCCTGACCGGAATGCGTAGGACGCTCGGTGCGTGCAGGATGTGCCATGGAATCTCCTCAGGGATCGTGCGAAATCTGCTCCCCTAACTCTAGCGTCCGCGAACGCCGGGGCGGATCACGATGCACGGCTACAGCTGCAGCCGGTAACCGCGTTTGATGACGGTCGCCACGAGACCGGCATCGGGTAACGACTTCCGCAGCCGGCTGATGGTCATATCCAGTGCATGTTCGCCGGTACCGTCGGCGAGCACCCCGGCCAGTTGTTCCCGTGAGAGCACCCCGCCGTTGGCTTCGGCGAGGGCCCGGAACAGGCTCATCGGCGCAGGGGCCAGCTCCACCGGATTCCCGTTGATGCGCAGGTTCCTTCCACGCAACTCGATCGGCCCGAAGGCGCTCGGATACTGCAGAACCCGGTGCTGGCCCAGGTACTCGCCCACCAACCGGATCAGCGCCCCCATACGGTAGCGTTCCGGGACGAGGGGCGAAACCCCCACATCCACGAGCGGCTGTGCCGTCACGGGCCCGACGACGGCGGCCGCCACCCGCCCGGTCAACGCCCGGACAAACGCATCAAGGGACCCCATTTCCGACGCGGTGCTGAGGACGGCATCGACCGCGGGTGCACTGGTGAACGTGAGAACATCGAGCCCGCCGGCACAGACCGTCTCGATCAGCCGCGGCAGCGCATCCGGACCCGTTGGCTTCACCCAGCGGTACGGGGTCACGGTCAAAACCTGCGCACCCGCGCGGCGAAGCCTTTCCAACTGCCGATAATCCGTGTGGCCATGCAGCTGCACGGCAACCGTCTTCCCGTGCAGTTCCAACCCGAGCATCATGTTCACCAGGGACGCAGTGGTTTCATCGATGCTGATCCCGACGTCGGTGAGGCTTAGCGCCCGCACAGCACCGCGGGCTTTGGGGCCCCGGACGTAGATCTTCGCCTCACCGAGAACGTCCAGCAGGGAATCCCCGACGCCTGCGGCATCAGCGGCCTCGCACCACCTCCGCAGGCCATAGGCGGTGGTGACGATGGCATAATCCGGACGGGCAGCGATGATCGCGCGGGTGTCTTCGAACAACGGCAGGTCTTCGGCCACAGGCGCGATCTTCAGCGCCGGTGCGTGCAGGATTGAGGCACCGCGGCGTTCAAACGCCTCGATCAGGTCACCCGCACGCCGGTCCGCGGTCACACCGATGCGGAAACCGGCCAGCGAGAGCTCACCGGTGGGTAGATCAACTGCGGGCATAACAGTCATGATGCCACCATCGGGTGCGTGAGCACGTCGGTCAGCGTCGCGCGAAAGTCCTGGTGCCGGCGAACCACCTCGCCGATGACGACGACGGCGGGTGAGGTGCAGCGCGCCGCGCCCGCAGCCGTGACGGCTCCGCCAAGAGTCGAAATGGTGGTCCGTTGCTCCGGACTGAAGCCTTTCTCCACGATCGCAACCGGAACGCTGGATGCAAGCCCCGCCTTGCGCAGTCCCGAGGTGAGCTGCGGCAGGGTACCGATGCCCATCAGTACCACAATGGTTCCGCCCAGGGCGGTAAGCGCCTCGAGTTCCTGCGGAGTCAGCGGCTGGTGCCCCGACACAACGGTGAACGCGTGCGCCACGCCCCGGTAGGTCACCGGAATGCCCGCGGCCGCCGGCACGGCAATAGAGCTGCTGATTCCCGGCACGGTCGAGACCGGAACCCCGGCCGCCACGCAGCTGTTGATTTCCTCCCCGCCCCGGCCGAACACGAACGGGTCGCCGCCCTTCAGGCGGACGACGTTGTGTCCCGCCTTCGCCCGTTCGACCATGAGCGCTTCGATTTCCGCCTGGGGAATCGGGTGGTGACCGGGAGTTTTTCCGACGTCGATGAGTTCCGCCCCGGGCGCCAGCTCCGTGAGCGTTCGGTAGGGCGCCAGCCGGTCGTAAAGTACGACGTCGGCCTCCCGCAGCACGGCGCGTGCCCGCACAGTGAGCAGGTCCTCCACACCCGGACCGCCTCCGACCAGGGTCACGCAGCCGCCCGGTGCGGCTGGCTCCTCCGCGGAGACAAGAATCCTGCGCTCACGGCAAGCCTGGCGCAGCGGTTCCCAACGACCGCGCGAATCGTCAACCACAACGGCGAGACACACGCCGTCAAGAAGCCGCGGATGGAACTGCGAGGGGATCGCGATCCGGCGCACTGTTGCGCCGCCGGCACCGTAGCGGCGCACTACGCGGCGCGCCGCCGTCGTAGTGCCCGCAACAAGGACGGTCAGGCCGGTGACTTCGAGGGAAAGCTGCATGGTCATTCGCCCTCTCCAAGGGCGGAACGGACGGGAATCCCGGCGCCTAACAGGACGGGACCGCCGGCGGCCCGCTCCTCGTCAGTGGCGGGCCGGATCTGGCCGCGTTCGGGGACGTTGGCGATCCAGTCGTCCTTCTCGTGCGGGGCATTGACGAAGGAGCGGAACCTGCGCAGGCGCTCAGGATCCTGCAGGGTGGCGGCCCATTCGTCCTCGTAGTTGTCGATGTGCCGCGCCACGGCTGCTTCCAGGTCCACGGCGATGCCAAGCGAGTCGTGGACGATAACGTCCTCGACGTGCTTGATCCCGCCGTCGAGCTCTGCCTGCCAGGCCGCGGTGCGCTGCAGCCGGTCCGCGGTACGGATGTAGTACATGAGGTAGCGGTCGATGTACTGGATGAGGGCGTTGTCATCGAGGTCGCTGGCCAACAGCTGGGCGTGTGCCGGGGTGGCTCCGCCGTTGCCGCCGACGTACAGGTTCCAGCCGTCCGAGGTGGCGATCACGCCGACATCCTTGCCGCGCGCCTCCGCGCACTCGCGGGCGCAGCCGGAGACGCCGAACTTAAGCTTGTGCGGGCTGCGCAGCCCGCGGTACCGGAGTTCCAGCTGGATGGCCATTGCCACCGAATCCTGCACACCGAACCGGCACCAGGTGGAGCCGACGCAGGACTTCACGGTCCGCAGCGACTTCCCGTACGCCTGGCCCGATTCAAATCCGGCTTCGACCAGGATCTTCCAGATCTCCGGCAGTTCCTCCAGCCGCGCACCGAACATGTCGATCCGCTGACCACCGGTGATCTTGGTGTACAGATTGAAGTCCTGGGCAACCTTGGCGATCACGCCGAGCTTCTCCGGGGTGATCTCGCCGCCCGGAATGCGCGGCACTACCGAGTAGGTGCCGTTCTTCTGCATGTTGGCGAGTGCGCGGTCGTTGGTGTCCTGCAGGATCCCGCGGCCGCCGTCGAGCACGTACTCGGCACGCTGCGAGGCGAGGATGGACGCTATGACGGGTTTACAGATGTCGCAGCCGTGCGTGCCCGTCTCCGGTACCGCGAAACGCCCGATGATGCCCTCGAAGCTGTCCAGCTCCAGTACGCGTACCGCTTCGAAGAGCTCCGGCCGTGACATGGCGAAGTGCTCGCAAAGGGCCTTGGAGACCTCGATGCCGCTCTTCTTCAGCTCACCCTCGAGGAGCTTCTTGAGCATCGGCACACAGGAACCGCAGCCGGTCCCGGCCTTTGTGCAACCCTTCAGGGGACTGAGCTCGCGAACCGGTTCGGAACCCTCGCAGGTACCGCAGCCGTTGACTGCGTCACGGATTGAGCCTGCCGAGACGTTGTTGCAGGAGCAGAGGATCGCGTCGTCAGGCAGTTCCATGTCCGGCGCCTCACCGCCGCCAGCAGCCGAGAGGTAGGCGCCGGGCTCGGCGCTGAGTTCCCGCCCAAGGAGCGGGCGAAGGGCTGTGTAGGGAGATGCGTCGCCGACGAAGATACCGCCGAGCAGCGTCTTTGCATCGTCCGTGACGACCAGCTTCTGGTAGAGCCCACGCGCAGGATCGGCGTAGACAATCTCAAGGCTGTGTTCGGCAGCGGCGAAGGCGTCGCCGAACGCGGCGACCTCCACCCCGGAGAGCTTGAGCTTGGTCGCTGTATCGAAGCCGGGGAAGGTGGCTGTACCGCCGTGCAGGCGGTCGGCGCAGATCTCGGCCATGGTGTTCGCCGGTGCCACCAGGCCAAGGGCCATGCCGTCGAAGCACGCGACCTCGCCGATCGCCCAGATGTTCGGGTCCTCGGTGGCACAGGACGCATCGATGACGACGCCGCCGCGCGGCCCCGTTGTCATGCCGGCATCGCGGGGAAGTTCGTCGCGGGGCCGGACGCCGATGGCCACCACCACGAGGTCCGCGGGAACCCGCCGACCGTCGGCCATGTCGACGCCCACCATCCGGCCGTCCTCCATCGCGAAACCGGAGGGGAACACCCCACCGTGCACGGTGACGCCCTTGGCTGTGATGAGCCGGTCGAGTGCCTGCCCGCCGCCCTGGTCGAGCTGGGTGTTCATGAGCCATTCCGCGCCGTTGATGACCACCGGGTTGGCTCCGAGCGTCTGCATTCCGCCGGCCGCCTCCAGACCGAGCAGCCCGCCGCCGATCACAACTGCGTTGATTGTGCGGCCCAGTTCCTCGGTGAGCCGGGTGACTTCCGTGCGAAGGGCCCTGACGTCGTCGACCGTCCGGTAGACGTGTGCCGCGTCCATTCCGGGCAGCGGAAGACGGGCAGCGTTGGAACCCGTGGCAAGGACCAGATGATCGAAGGCGTGCACGTCCCCCGATGCGGTGGTCACGGTGCGGGCTTTCCGGTCCAGGCTGACGGCGCGGGAGCCGGTGGCAAGGGTGATGGACGGGTGGTCCCACATGGTGGCGTCGCCGAGTGTGAGATCGACGTCGGCAACGAGGGCCCGGCTCAGCGCTACGCGGTCATACGGCAGCCAGGTCTCCTCCGTGAGCACGGTGATGGCGAATCCGTCCAGCCCGCGAGACCACATGGCTTCAACGAAGCGGTGGGCTGCGGGCCCGCCGCCGACGACGAGGATCTTCTGGGTTGACATGTAGGACACCTTTCGCGCATTTGAGCAGCACTCTTGAAATGAGCGTACGGATGCGCAGTTGCCTCGTGATTTCCCTTATGTAAACGAAGATTAACTTCGCACTCACCGACGCCACGTTCGATGGTGAGATGCGTTTTACGCGTCCGCAACACGGAATAACGCCGTGTGTAACGCCCTCTGAATAGCGTCAGAAACAGTTCCAAATCGCGCAAGAACTAGGGAGACCCATGACGCTGCAACTCGACCACAGTCCCGAGACCGCACTCCAGGAAAGGCTCCAGGGCACCTGGTATCCGATCTGCCGCCTCACTGATCTTGAGCAGTGCTGGGGCGAAGCCGCATTGATCCACGGCCGTCAGGTTGCACTGTTCCGCGTGGACACTGGAACGGTGTTCGCGGTATCCCACCGCGACCCGGTCAGCGGCTCGCAGGTGATGGCTCGCGGACTCATCGGGTCGAAGGGGCAACGATTCACGATTACCTCGCCGCTCCACAAGGAGGTGTACTACCTGGACTCGGGGGATCCCGTTTCCGGAATCGGTACGGCCCTGCGCAGCTTCCCAACCCGTATTGCGGATGGGACGGTCGAGGTGTTGATCGCCTGAACGGCGGACCACATGTGCCCACCAGCACCGGCGATGACATCATGGGGACATGGAGCTGGAGGGCGGGCTGACCGCGCAGAGACTGGACGAAACCAACCCGTCACAGGCCGACACAGACGCATTCCGGGTGCTCAGCAGCGACATCGCCTCCGGTGTCGGAGTCATTTCCACCGTCCTGCGCCGTCGAGACTACGCGGCGACTGTCAGCAGCTTTCTCTCGGTCTCCTACGATCCGCCCACGCAACTGGTGAGCCTGTATGAGGAGTCCCGCATCTGCGAAGCGGTGACCGCATCGGGAACGTGGGCGCTGAGCCTCCTCTCGAATGACCAGCGCGGCACGGTGAACTGGCTGGCCAGCCCCGGGAATCCTGTGGAGGGACTGCTCGCCCAGGTCCCCTTCCGGCGGGGCCCGGCCACTTCAAGCGCTGTGATTTCGGGCGCGCTGGCATGGTTCGAGCTCAAGACCGTGGCTGTGCACCCCGCCGCAACTCACCAGCTCATTGTCGGGCAGGTCCTGTCAATGGGCCGGGACATACCGGCGGGTTCCGCAACTGATCCGCTGATCCACTTCGGTGGCGGATATCAGCGACTGCGGCGCTAGACAGCTTCGTTGGAGCTGGTCAGAGCCCGAGCGCCTGCTTCACGTCGCTGATCACTGCATCCAGCCGGGTCCGCGCGGTCGTCTTGGCCGTTCCCAGTTCCGATGGCGAGCCGACAGGCTCCACAACTTCCAGGTAGCACTTGAGTTTCGGCTCAGTCCCGCTGGGACGGATGATGACCCGGGTCTGGTCTTCGGTGACGTAGAGCAGCCCATCCGTGGGCGGGAGGTCTGCGCCCTCGGCGAGGTCTTCGGCGACCGTCACGGCGGAACCCGCGAACGACGACGGCGGCACCTGCCGCAGGCGGGTCATCATCGTCCCGAGCAGGTCGAGGTTTTCCACCCGCACGGACAGCTGGTCCGTGACGTGCAGCCCGTGAGCCAGGGCGAGCTCATCGAGTACATCAAAGAGGGTCTTGCCCTCGGCGTGGCAGGTCGCGGCGAACTCAGCCAGCAACAGGGCCGCCGAGAGGCCGTCCTTGTCCCGCACCACCTCGGGAGCCACGCAGTACCCGAGGGCCTCCTCATAGCCGAAACCGAGGTCCGGAACGCGTGAGATCCACTTGAACCCCGTGAGCGTCTGGGTATGGCGGAATCCGGCAGCGTTGGCGATCCGTCCGAGCAGACGGGAGGAGACGATCGAGTTCGCGAAGACCCCGCCCCTGGAGGAAGCGCTACCTCCGGAGAGCCTGTGTGCCAGGTGGAGCCCGAGCAGCGCCCCGGCTTCGTCTCCCCGAAGCATCCGCCACTGGCCCGTTGCGGGATCCTTCGCAGCAGCGGCCATGCGGTCGGCATCCGGATCGTTGGCCAGCACGAGGTCGGCATCGTGTGTACCCGCTGCAGCCAGCGCCAGATCAAGCGCGCCGGGTTCCTCCGGGTTTGGAAACTCCACCGTGGGAAAGGCAGGATCGGGCTCGGCCTGCTCCGCAACAACATGCACGTCTGCGAAACCTGCAGCGGCGAGCACGGCCTGCGCAGTACGGCCTCCGACGCCATGAAGAGGAGTGAGCACGATCGACAGGTCCCGCGCCGGGTAACCCTCCCGGTCAGCGAGGGCAACCACCGTGGCAACGTAGTCGTCCTCGGTGCTGTTCGGGAGCACAGTCCAGCCGCTCTCAGCTAGCTTGACATCCCCCACCGAGGCAATTGCCGCAGCGATCGCTGTGTCATGCGGGGCGACAATCTGCACACCACGGGCCGTAGGCTCAACCGCGCGTCCGCCGAGGTACACCTTGTACCCGTTGTCCTGGGGCGGATTGTGACTGGCTGTCACCATGACCCCGACCTCGCACTGAAGCGCGCGGATCGCATACGCCAGCACCGGCGTCGGAAGTTCGGTGGGCAGGAGGAAAGTCTCCAGTCCTGCCGCCGTGAAGATCGCCGCGGTTTCCTCGGCAAAGATTCGCGAGTTGTGCCGGGCATCGAAGCCGACGACGGCGCGCGGCACGTACTCTCCCGCCGCCAGTTCGAGCGCGTGGGCTGCCACCCCGGCCGCGGCGCGCCGCACGACCACCCGGTTCATGCGGTTCGGGCCCGGTCCCAGCGCGGCACGCAGGCCGGCCGTCCCGAAAAGCAGCGGGCCGCTGAAGGCATCGCCAAGCTGCTGTAGGGCAGCCAGCCCGCCGTCGTCGTCGTTCTGGGCACTGTTGATCAGTTGGGTTAGTTCCGCACGGGTTTCCGGGTCGGGGTCCTCAGCGGCCCAGGTACGGGCCTGCGTGAAGAGATCCATGGTCAGAGCCTGCCGATGATGTCGGCGAGGAGCCGCGAGATGCGCGGGCCGGCGGCCTGGCCGGCCTCCAGGACTTCCTCGTGGCTGAGCGGTACGTCACTGATGCCGGCCGCGAGGTTGGTCACCAGCGACATACCGAAGACCTCCATGCCGGCGTGCCGCGCGGCAATCGCCTCAAGGGCAGTGGACATGCCAACGAGGTCCGCGCCGATCCGCTTGGCGTACTGGACTTCGGCCGGGGTTTCGTAATGCGGTCCGGTGAACTGGGCATAGACGCCTTCGTCGAGGGACGGATCGACTTCGCGTGCCAGGGTCCTCAGCCGGGACGAGTAGAGGTCGGTGAGGTCGACGAACGTGGCGCCCTCAAGCGGCGAGGTTGCGGTGAGGTTGAGGTGGTCGCTGATCAGTACCGGTGTGCCGGGTGCCCATTGTTCCTGCAGGCCGCCGCAGCCGTTGGTGAGGACGAGGACCTTCGCTCCCGCCGCCGCGGCCGTGCGCACCCCGTGAACGACGGCGCGCACACCGTGGCCCTCGTAGTAGTGGGCCCGGGCGCCGAGGACGAGGGCACGCTTGCCCGCCGGCGTGAGCACGGAGCGGATGGTGCCAACATGTCCCGCGACTGCCGGCGCGGCGAAACCTGGGATATCCGTAGCTTGCAGGGTGTGGGTGGTTTCGCCGATCAGCTCCGCGGCCTGGCCCCAGCCGGAGCCGAGGACCAGTGCGATGTCATGGGCTGGTACCGAAGTTTCCTGCGCGATGTACTCCGCTGCGGTGCGGGCAAGGGCGAACGGGTCCTGGGATTGGTCAGTCACCGGTCCAACTTACCCCCAGTTCTTCGCGAGGTTCCACCTGTTATTTGCGGTCCACGCCGTTTGAGCGGTGGTGGGGGATAGGACAGAATGGCAAGTGTGACGAGTCAACTGGATTTCAGCGCCCTGCGGATCGCAATTCTCGGGGGTGGACCCGGTGGCTACGAAGCGGCCATGGTTGCTGCCTCGCTTGGAGCGAAAGTCACTATTGTTGAGCAGAACGGACTGGGTGGCTCCGCTGTGCTGACGGACGTTGTTCCTTCAAAGACGCTCATCGCCACGGCCGACACCATGGCCCGCGTCGCCAACGCACACAACCTTGGAGTGAAGTTCGCTGATTCGACTGCGGCCTACGCGGATCTGGGGCAGGTGAACCAACGGCTGCTCGACCTCGCGGCCAACCAGTCCCGGGATATCACCGCGGCTCTGGAGGGTGCGGGAGTCACCGTCCTGATCGGTACAGGCAAGCTGCTCGATAACCACCGGCTTGAAGTGGAAACGGAATCCGGGACCACAACCGTTGAGGCCGACGCCATCCTGCTCTCCGTTGGAGCCCACCCGCGCGAACTTCCGACGGCGGCGCCGGACGGTGAGCGGATCTTCAACTGGAAACAGGTCTACAACCTGACCGAAGTGCCTGAGCATCTGATCGTCATCGGATCGGGGGTGACGGGCGCCGAATTCGCTTCCGCGTACCACGGCCTCGGAGCGGAAGTCACCCTGGTCTCCAGCCGCGACCGCGTGTTGCCCGGTGAGGACGCCGACGCCGCTGAGGTCCTCGAGAATGTCTTCCGCGAGCGCGGCATGAGCGTGCTGTCCAAGTCACGTGCAGAGGGTGTAGCCCGGACCGACGACGGCGTGAGGGTCACCCTTTCCGACGGCCGCACCGTTGACGGAAGCCATTGCCTGGTGGCCGTCGGCTCCATCCCGAACACGGCGGGGATCGGGCTCGAGGAAGCCGGTGTTGCGCTCACCGAATCGGGGCACATCAAAGTGGACGGTGTTTCCCGTACCACCGCCCCCAACGTCTATGCTGCCGGTGACTGCACCGGCGTCCTTGCCCTTGCCTCGGTGTCCGCCATGCAGGGCCGGATCGCCATGGCCCACCTGATGGGAGACAGCGTCACGCCGTTGAAGCTGAAGCAGGTGGCGTCCAACATCTTCACGGCACCCGAGATCGCTTCCGTTGGGGTCTCGGAAGCCGATGTCGAGTCCGGCCGCTACCAGGGCGACGTCTTCAAGCTCTCGCTCAGCACCAATCCGCGCGCGAAGATGATGAACGTCAAGGACGGGTTCGTGAAGATCATTGCCCGCAAGGGATCGGGCACGGTGATCGGCGGCGTCGTTGTTGCCCCGCGTGCTTCCGAACTGATCTTCCCGCTCGCGCTCGCCGTCACCAAGAAGCTCCATGTGGACGACGTCGCGAACACGTTCACCGTGTACCCGTCGCTGACCGGGTCGATCTCGGAAGCGGCGCGGCGGCTGCACATCCACTAACCGGGTTTCCGCTAACCCGCATCGAGTTGGCAGGACACGCCGGTTATGCGTCTCCAAAAGGGGTGTGTCCTGCCAACTCGATCAGGATTTCGGTCGCCAGCCTCTTGCAACCATCGCCGACCGGACTTTTGCAACCGCTGCTTTGGCTTCGTTCGCCATATGCCGGTTCGAGATGCGCACTTCGGTCCACTCGATCGCTTTCGCCTTCTCAGCTCGGCTGATGTCACGGTCCACCTGTCCTTGCTCGGCGTGCCCTGAGCCGTCGTACTCAATTCCAATCTTGAGTTCGGGATATGAGAGATCGGGCTGATGGTGTTCGACGCCGTACTCGTCGACGACGCGCAGGTTCACACAGGGTTCAGGAAGACCTGCATGAACCAGTGCCAGACGGAGCATTGTTTCCGGAGGCGAGTCAGATCCTACCCGCGCAAGGTCGAGCGCTTGCCGTGCCTTACGGATTCCGCGCTTGCCGGGGTGGCGGTCGATCATCCGCTGCAGGTCATCCTTGCTGCAATACGGTTCCGACCGGCCCTCGAATCGTTCGCGGGGAACACGAATGAGCTGGTCCGCTATGACCACAAGCTCATCTACGTTCAGCATCTCGGCAAGGTCCAACCATGTGCGCTCTCGAGTGGTGAGCCTGATGCCGTCTATCTCGGTTATTTCATCGGGGTACAGCCTGCTGGTGTGGCCGATGACCTTTGTCCGACGGGGAGTGGCCTTGCCTGCGGGACGGGATAAATGGAACATGCTCTGTTCTCCTTCACAGCTGTAATGAGGTAAGCCCAGGACCGCGCCGGCTGTTTGATGGGATGCAGCCGAGTGCTCCGTCACGCGGGTGTAGGCACGCAGAAGTTGCGCCATGTGCCCCTGGTGGAAGGCCGCAACCCTGATTCCCTGGCTGGAAGACACGAAGCGAGCACTGTAAATTCGCTTGCGGTTGATTCCGAGCTGATCGGATTCCGTCACAGTAAATGGAAACGATTCGAGAGGTTCCGGGAGGGGGTGAGGCGATCGCATGACCTTGATTATGGGTGCACAGGCTCAACCGGTACTTGGGTTATCCACAGACCCCATCGAGATGGCAGGACACGCCGGTTATGCGTCTCCAAACGGGGTGTGTCCTGCCAACTCGATGGTTTGGAAGTGCTCCTCGATGATCCCGCGGATGTCCGTGTGGCACCCGCCGCAGCCCGTCCCCGCCCGCGTCGACGCCGACACCTCCTCAACCGTTGAACAGCCGACGACGGCGGCCTGCTCGATACTTCCCCGGCTCACCCCTGCGCACCGGCAGACGGTGGCTGACGGATCGCGGTTGGACGACGACGAAGATGCCTGCTCCTCCGCCCCATCCAGGCGGAGCAGGCTCGACCGGTCCTCAGGCAACACCGAACCGCTCTCGAAGAGCAGCACCAGTTCGGCGCCCGTCCTCGGCATCCCGATGCACACCAGCCCGCTGAGCACCCCGTTGCGCGTCACCATCTTCGCGTACCGGCCGTGCTGCGGATCGGCCCAGAGCGCAACCGCGGTGCCGTCATCGTGCCCGGACCACAGGTTCGCGCTCACATCGCCTGCCACTACCGCGTCCAACCCGCGGGCTTTCAGCATCACGACCGGGGGCAGCGCCGCTTCACGGTACGACGACGGCGGCGGCCCATCCGCGCCAGAAGTCGCGCCGAAAGGCGTGCCGGACGCCACACCAGCCGCCACGCCTGTTGGTGCCAATCGCCGGGTCAGGGCGTCCGCGAGCCACTCAGCCTGCTTCCAGCCCGGCCCGATCAGTCCCGAGGGAGCGGTATCGCCGGCACAGTCAGCGCAGTCCGGGTCAGGGCAGCTCACCTCGGCGCAGTCGCCGATCGCGTGGATGAACTCGTCGTGGTGGACCGTGAGGGAATGATCAACGAGGATCCCGCTACTAAAAGGCAGCCCGGCGCCGTCGGCCAGCTCAGTGCGGGGCCGCACGCCGCATGACAACACCAGCAGATCGCCCGAGACGAACCGGCCGTCATCAAGGCGGAGGGCCGTGAACTTCCCGGTGTCGTCGTGTTCCAGGCCCACGGCTTTGGCCCCGGAGACCAGCCGGACGCCCTGCCGCCGGAGCGCGGCAGCGAGGACGCGGCCGCCGTCGTCGTCAATGTTGCGAGCCAGCGGGTGATCGCCGTGGTGCACCACTGAAACCCGCGCGCCTTCCTCGGCCGCCGCGAGTGCGGCTTCCAGCCCGAGGATACCGCCGCCGAGGATCACCACGTCGCCCCGCCGCTGAACCACTGCACGCAGGGCGCGCGCGTCTGCGAGGTCGCGTAATGCAGTGACTCCCGGGGGAAGGGAGGGATGCAGCGGGTCCGGGTTCAGCCCGGCGAGATAGGGGATGACCGGACGCGCGCCGGTGGCCAGGACCAGCCGGTCATGTGCCCGGACGGTCCCGTCGGAAAGCTGGAGCTGCCGCCGCGCCCGGTCGATCCGGCGCACGCTCCGGTCCAGTAGAACGTCAGCGCCCACGGTGGCGAGCCGCGCAGGGTCGCTGAGCGAGATCGTTTCGGGGGAGGTCCGGCCAACACCGACGTCGGCAACCAGGACGCGGTTGTACGCCGGCTCGGGCTCGGCTCCGATCACAGTGAGGTGTGCCGCGCCGGAAGCAAGCATCGGATCGATCAACTCGATGAACCGTGCCGCAACGGGGCCGAATCCCACCACAACAATGCGTTCTCTCATACGGCCACAGCCTCCGTCCCTGCCGAACGGCGCGCCCGCACGGTCACTCGGGTTGTCTTGAATTCGGGCATTCCGGAGACCGGATCCGTCTCATCGGAGGTGAGCAGGTTCGCGTTTCCCGCACCTGGAAAGTGGAAGGATAGGAAGACCGTGTCCTGCCGGACCGTCGTCGTCAGTTGTGCGCGTGCCGTGACAGTGCCGCGGCCGTTGCCGATTTCCACCTCGGCGTTGTCCGTGATGCCCAGCCCGGCGGCGGTGACCGGGTGAATCTGGATCACCTGGCTGTCGCTCGTGGCCAGGAGGTCACCGACCCGGCGGGTCTGCGTGCCTGACTGGTAGTGTTCCAGCAGCCGCCCTGTCGCAAGCGTCAGCGTTCCGTGGGGAGCAACACCGGGAACCGAAGCCGGCGCCACAGGGTGCAGCACAGCCCGTCCATCGGGGTGGGCGAAACGGTCAAGGAACAACCGGGGGGTGCCTTTGCTTCCGGTCGGATAGGGCCAGTAGGCGGGCTCGCCGTCGTCGAGCATGGTGTAGTCCACGCCGGAATAGTCAGCGAGGCCACCGGCGCTCGCGGCGCGTAACTCGGTGAACACGGTTTCGGGGTCCTCGCTGAACGACGACGGCGCCTCCAGCAGCTCGGCCAGCCGGGACATGATCCACAATTCGCTGCGCGCGTCGGCAGGCGGTGCCAGAGCCCGCCGACGCCGGAGGACACGTCCCTCGAGATTGGTCATGGTGCCCTCCTCCTCTGCCCACTGCAGGACCGGAAGGACGAGGTCAGCCTCGGCGGCGGTTTCGGAGAGGAAGAAGTCGCAGACCACCAGGAAGTCCAGACTGCGCAGGCCATCGAGCACAGTGGCGGCGTTTGGAGCCGAGACCGCAACGTTCGCGCCATGGACGAACAGGCAGTGCACTCCTCCGGGTTTGCCGAGCGAGGCGAGAAGTTCGACGGCGGGAAGCCCGGGCCCGGGAATTGCCTCCTCGGGCACTCCCCAGACTTCGGCCATGTGCTTCCTCGCGGCGGGATCGGTGATCTTCCGGTATCCGGGCAACTGGTCGGCCTTCTGCCCGTGTTCGCGGCCGCCTTGACCGTTTCCCTGGCCAGTCAGCGTGCCGTAGCCGCTCCCGGGAGTTCCGGGCAGACCCAGCAGGAGTGCGAGGTTGATGGCCGCGGTAGCCGTGTCCGTCCCGTTGGCGTGCTGTTCCACGCCGCGGCCGGTGAGGATGTACGTCCCGCCGGGCTGGGCGAGCCGGTGCGCGGTCTTCCGGATGGTCTCCGCCGGGACGCCGGTGACGGCCTGGACCCGCTCGGGCCACCAGGCGGCCACACTCCGCGTGATGGCCTCGTAGCCGCGGGTTCGGCCGGCGATGTAGGGCCGGTTAACCAGGCCCTCCGTGATCACCACATGCGTAATGCCCAGCAGGAGCGCAAGGTCCGTCTTCGGCGCGGGCTGGAGGTGTACACCCTGGCCGCCGGCGGTGAGCCGGGCGGTCGCTGATCGGCGGGGGTCGACGACCATGAGTCCGCCCGCATCCCGGGCACCCTGGAGATGCTGGACGAACGGCGGCATGGTGTCGGCCGTGTTCGACCCGAGCATCAGGATGGTTCGCGCCGACCCCAGATCTGCCAGCGGAAAGGGGAGCCCGCGGTCCAGTCCGAAAGCACGGTTCGCCGCGGCGGCGGCAGAGGACATGCAAAACCGTCCGTTGTAATCGATGCGGGAGGTGCCAAGGGCCAGCCGCGCGAATTTCCCCAACTGGTACGCCTTCTCATTGGTCAACCCCCCGCCGCCGAAGACGCCGATTGCGTCTGCTCCATATTGTGCGCGGACTTTCCGCACTGTGTCCCGGATGAGCCGGAGTGCTTGTTCCCAGCTCACCGGGCGGTGGACGCCGTCGTCGTCCTTCAATAGCGGCGTCTGCAGTCGGTCCGGGTGTCGAAGCAGCTCTGTGGACGTCCAGCCTTTACGGCACAGCCCGCCCTTGTTGGTGGGAAAGTCCCGGCCGCTGACGCCAACGGAGTGCGGACCCGTGGAGGTCAGCGTCATGGCGCACTGCAGCGCGCAGTACGGGCAGTGAGTGTCAGTCGTGCCAGCGGGACCGCTCATCAGACGCTGCCCACCTGGCCGGAGGTGCTGCGGCGGAGGTAGAAGAACCAGGTGACTGCAAGCATGAGTGCGTAGGCGGTGACGAAACCGTAGAACGCGGCGTCGTATGAGCCGGTCGCGCCCTTCGAAGCGTTCAGCACCTGGGGGATGACGAATCCGCCGTAGGCTCCGATCGCCGAGATCAGCCCGAGGGCCGCGGCCGCCTTACGTCCGGTACTCATCCCGTCATCGTTTCGGCCCCGCAGAGCGAAGATGATGGGGATCATCCGGTACGTGGCGCCGTTTCCGGCGCCGGCCGCCGCAAAGAGCACGAGGAACAGGGTCAGGAAGAGCCAGAAGTTCGACGCAGGAAGGGTCCAGATTACGGTCAAGGCAGCCAGTGCCATGACAGCGAACGCGCAGACAGTGATCCGTGCTCCGCCCCAGCGGTCGGCGAGGCGGCCACCGTAGGGGCGGGCCAGGGAGCCCACCAGCGGGCCGAGGAACGCGAGCGACAGGGCTGCCGGCCCGATGGCGAATGTTGAGAAGGCCGGAAAGGAATCGAGGATCAGTTTCGGGAAGACACCGGAAAAGCCGATGAACGAGCCGAAGGTTCCGATGTAGAGGAACGCCATGACCCATAGGTGCGGCTCGCGCAGGGCGGCGATGGAGCCGGCGAGGTCCGACTTCGCACTGGAAATGTTGTCCATGTACTTCCAGGCGCCGAAAGCAGCGACAAGGATCAGCGGAACCCAGATCCAGCCCGCGAGGGGAAGGTTGAGCGTCGCAGCGGCGCCCGCCGCGATGACCAGCGGAACAATCAACTGCGCGACGGCGGCGCCGAGGTTTCCGCCGGCGGCGTTCAGTCCCAGCGCCCAGCCCTTCTCGCGGGCGGGGTAGAAGAAGGTGATGTTCGCCATCGAGCTGGCGAAGTTGCCGCCGCCGAACCCGGCAAGCGCCGCGACGCCGAGCAGTACCCCGAACGGCGTGTCCGGGTTGCTGACGCAAACGGCCAGGCCGATCGCCGGAATCAGGAGCAGAAGCGCCGAGATGATGGTCCAGTTCCGCCCACCGAACCTCGGAACCATGAAGGTGTACGGGATGCGGAGCGTGGCGCCGACCAGGCTGGGCATCGAAATGAGCCAGAAGATCTCGGCGCTGGAGAGTGTGAAGCCGGCTGCAGGCAGGTAAATCACGGCAATGGACCACAGTTGCCAGACAACAAAGCCGAGGAATTCGCAGGCGATGGACCAGCGGAGGTTACGGCGGGCGATGTTTCGGCCGCCGGACTCCCACTGATCGCGGTCCTCAGGGTTCCAGTTATCGATCCACCGGCCGGGACGGTGCGCAATAGTTGTTTCAGCGGCTGTGACTGCGCGTTCAACGCTCATGGCGGACCTTTCATTCAAGGAGCAGTACGGCCACGATATGGAGGACGCGTTTCGCGTCAGGTCCCGGTATGTAAACGCGGTGTGACATCCGCCTATCCGCGGTATGGACGCGGTGAGTAGAAGGCGCCGAGGCAGCAGTTGGGCAGAAATGTGACGTGATTGGTTGCTGCCCTCTGGCGAGAGCGCGCAAGCCTCAGCTAGGCTGAACTGGTATGTCACACGTCACATTAAATCTACACGTGTAGACGCGACCCAGGGAGAATTCAATGGAGATACCTTTCCGCAGAGGCGCCCTCATAGGCGTAGCGGCAGCTCTGGCCCTCAGTGGGCTAGCCGTACCGGGCATGGCACAACCGCCATCGCCGGATGAATTGCAGAAACTCGAACAGCACGGACAGCACGGGCAGGAGCCGCACGGGCACGCCCATGGGTCCGATGACAAAGCCGGCAAACTGGACCGCAAACAGCGGGAGGTTCGTGAGGAGGCTGTCGACAAGCTCATCAACGGCGAGGCCACTACGGAGATCCGCGGCGGCGAACGGGTGATCAAAGTCCCGGGCGACGCCGGCGCCGGGATCCAGCGTAAGCGAGCGGACCAGGACTCAAAAGATAGCTACGTCCGCTATCCCGAGAAGCGCACGGAAAACTTGTTCGTCATCCCGGCCGAGTTCGGCGACGAAATCCACCCACAAGCGGGCGGTCAGCCGGGCCCGCTGCATAACCAGATGCCAAAGCCTGACCGAGACTTCGACGGCAGCCCAACCGACAACAACAAGAGTCACTGGGTGGAGGACTTCAGCCAGGAGCACTACCAGGAAGTGTTCTTCGGTGAGGACCACTCGCTGAGCGACTACTTCGACAAGGTTTCGAATGGCCGCCTGCGTGTGGGCGGGGAGGTCGCCGATTGGGTCCAGGTGCCCTACAATCGCGAGCGCTACCAATCGTCCAAGCTCGACAGCGATGACCGCGTGGCTGCGCTGATCGACGACAGTACGCAGGCCTGGTATGAGCAGCAGCAGGCGTCCGGGATGGACAAGGACGAGATTGTCGACTACCTGGCCAAGTACGACCTGATTGACGACAATGACCACGACGGCGATGGAGTGTTCAACGAGCCTGACGGGTACATTGACCACTTCGCACAGTTGTACGCGGGCAATGACTCCCTTGGCGCGTGGTACTCCCACGCCAACTTCGATGACATCGGCGTCACCGGGCCGGAGGGCAATAAGCTGGGCGGCGTCGAAATCGGTGACTCCGGCATCTGGGTCGAGGACTACTTCATTGCACCCGAACTGGGCATCTCGGTGTACCCGCACGAATTCGGGCACAGCCTCGGCCTGCCTGACTTGTATGGGGGACGCAACAGCAACCAGAACTGGTCCCTTATGGCGCAGGGCGTCTGGGTAGCCCATGAGACTGATCCTTCGGTAGGTACCGGACTGGTCGGCATGGGTGCATGGGAAAAGCTGCAGATGGGCTGGCTGGACTACCAGCAGGTAGAGCACGGTGAAGAAACCGACCTCAAGATCGGGCCGGCTGACCGTGACCACGAGAATTTGCCTCAGGCGCTGCTGGTGAACCTGCCGGACAAGAAGGTAACCACCAGGTACAACCGTCCGCACTCGGGCGGAACCGAGTGGTGGAGCGGCGCCGGCAATAACCTCAGCAACACGCTCAGCCGCACCGTGGACCTGACTTCGGCCACTTCCTCGGCGTCCGTCGCAGGTTGGCTGTTCAATGACCTCGAGGCTGACTGGGACTTCCTTTACGCTGAAGCCTCCACCGATGGCGGTCAGACCTGGGAGCAGATTGGGGAGCCGATCGACGGCACCTTCGGCTGGACAGAGATGTCCTGGGATCTGACGAAGTGGCTCGGGTCGGAAGTCACGTTCCGGTTCCGGATGCAGACTGATGGCGCAGTGACAGAGGACGGTTCTTTCCTCGACGATTTGTCCGTGATCATCGACGGCGAGACCATCTTCAGCGACGATGTGGAAAGTGGCGATAACGGCTGGACGGCCGACGGCTGGAAGCAGATCGATGGCACCAATACAGAGAGTCACAGCCACTACTACCTGGCGGAGAACCGGGTGTATCACGGTTACGACGAGACGCTCCGTTTCGGAACGTATTATTCGCCTGACCCGGAGCGTCCGAACTGGCGGGAAACCTTCCCGTATCAGAACGGCATGCTCGTCTGGTATGTGAACAATGAGTACAACTCGTTCGACACGTCCAAGCACCCCGGTTACGGCAAGGTGATGGTGATCGATTCCCGCCCCGCACCGCTTACGTGGCCCGATGGCAGTCATCTGCCCGCAAACGCCCAGGCATTTGATGCCACCTTCGGACGGGAGTTCACCGATCCGATTGACTTCCGAAAAGGCGACAGCCGTCTTGCTCTGCGCCGTCAGCCGGGCATCGCGACCTTCGCCGACCTTCGAAGCCACGCATACTGGGACCCTGCTAACCCGCAGGCATCGGTCAAGACGCCGTTTAGTGGTACCACGATCACGGCGAATGGTCGCGGCGACGTTCTGAACCTCAAGGTCGGCTTCGAAGAGGTCACAGAGGATCCAGACAAGGATGCCAACAAGCCCGATGGGCCCACGGTGGAGAACGCGATCGAGCAGTCCACCATGAGCGTGCACGACTTCTCCAGCCAGGAGATTGCGGGCGAGAACGCCGCAGCAACGAACGCGATTGACGGCAACCCAAGTTCGTTCTGGCACACTCAATGGCAAGCCGCCCAGCCGGTCTATCCGCACCACATCACCCTCGACCTCGGGGCCGAGTACGAGGTGACAGGGTTCGAGTACCGGCAACGGCAGTCCGAAACCAACGGGCGGATCGCCGATTACGAGATCTTGGTCTCGACCGACGGGATTACCTGGTCCGCGCCGGTAGCCAGCGGTACGTTCGAGAACACGGCCGCAGCACAGGTAATCGACCTTGTGCCCACTGAAGCGCGTTATGTCCGGTTGACCGGGCTCAACGCGATAAACGGCTCGGCCTTCGCCGGGGCCTCCGAGATCTATATCGGTGGAATCCCTGTGAATCAGGAGTAAGGACGGCTGGTACCCGCAGACGACGGCGCCCCCGCAGCTTCGGCTACGGGGGCGTCGTCGTCTGTCCAGAATGTGGACGGGTTATCTCACCCTTCGATTCCGGTGATGAGATGAAGGATCCGCAATACCACGGTTGCCGGATATTCCCGCAGTCGTCCAGAGAAAGCACGAAACATATGTCATCGTCATCATCGAAAGTGGAGCCCAGCGACACCAAGCCGCTGAACTCCCGGGGGCGCGTCATCTTCGCCAGCCTCATCGGCACCACCATCGAGTTCTACGACTTCTACATTTACGCCACGGCGTCGGTCCTGGTGTTCCCTGCACTGTTCTTCCCGAACTCCGACCCCACCAGTGCGCTCCTGCAGTCATTCGCGATCTTCGGCGTCGCTTTCGTTGCGCGCCCCCTCGGCTCGATCATCTTCGGCCACTTCGGGGACCGCATCGGCCGCAAGGGCACCCTGGTGGCCTCGCTGCTGACGATGGGTATTGCCACCTTCCTGATTGGCGTTCTGCCCACGGCGCTGGTTCCCGGCTGGACGTTCCTGGCGCCTGCTATCCTCGTCCTGCTGCGATTCCTGCAGGGACTTGCCCTCGGTGGCGAATGGAGCGGTGCTGCATTGCTCGCGACGGAGAACGCTCCGAAGAACAAGCGCGCGGTGTACGGTACCTTCCCGCAGCTCGGTGCCCCGATCGGCTTCATCATCGCCAACCTGCTGTTCGTGTTCCTGAACGAGGTACTCTCTCCCGAAGCCTTCCTGGCATGGGGCTGGCGGGTACCGTTCATCGCCAGCGCCGTCCTGGTGATCGTTGGACTCTACGTGCGGCTCAAGCTCATTGAGAGCCACTCCTTCCAGCAGGTGCTGGATAAGGGCAAGGTCGTGAAGCTTCCGCTTGCTTCGGTGTTCACCCGCCAGTGGCGCCCGCTCCTTCTTGGCACCTTCATCATGTTCGCAACCTACGTGCTGTTCTACCTGATGACCTCGTTCACCCTGAGTTTCGGCACGACTGCCGCAACCGTTGACCAGGCAAGAACCGCCGCGGAGGCGGCAGGGCGAACGTTCACGGCCGAGGATGCCGCGAAGTTCGTCCCGGGCCTGGGGATTGACCGTGGAACCTTCCTGTGGATGCTCATCATCGGCGTCGTCTTCTTCGGTATCTTCACCATCGTTTCGGGGCCGCTGGCTGAGAAGTTCGGCCGTCGCCGCATGCTGCTGGCGGTCACAGTGGGGATCGCGCTCTTCGGGCTGACTTGGGTGCCGCTCTTCGGTGCGGGGATTGTGGGCGCGATGATCCTGCTGATCCTGGGATTCATCCTGATGGGCCTGACCTTCGGCCCGATGGCTGCGATCCTGCCCGAGCTGTTCCCCGCCAACGTGCGGTACACGGGCTCAGCGGTCGCGTACAACCTCTCAAGCGTGATCGGTGCGGCCCCGGCGTCGTTCGTTGCCCTGGCGCTGTGGAAGGCGGCCGATGGCAGCACCCTAATGGTCGGCCTCTACCTGAGTGCCGCGGCGGTCCTTACCTTCATCGCTCTGTGGTTGTCCCGCGAAACCCGCGACCACGACTACGACAACAACATCGGCTAACGCTTTCTTTCCTTTGCATCGACTCTCAATAAATGGTGCTTCTCAGCGCTGAATTAGCATCCAAAGGGCCCATTTGGGGAGAGTCGATGATCGTTAAACTTTCCTTCCAAGTTTTCCGCAGGGAACGCAGGCAAGAATTCATTTTCAGGATCCTTCTCGGTGGAAGCGGATGGAATGAATCAGGAAACGCTCGCGAGCGGCCGATATCTGCTCGACCGGGTGATCGGCGCCGGGGGGATGGCGGACGTTTATCGCGCCCGGGACTTGAGGCTCGGCCGCGACGTAGCAGTGAAAATGTTCCGCCGCGGCTCAGCCGAAGGGGTTGCCCGCGGTTCGGGCGAAGCCCGCATGCTGGCCGCGCTGCATCACCCCGGCCTGGTGCGTGTGCTGGACATGGACGCTGAAGGCGCAGCAAGCGGCCCGTCCTACCTCGTCATGGAGTACATCCGCGGGTCCGACCTCGGCGCGCTGCTCCGCGAGGGTCCGCTGTCACCCGAGAGCACGACGACGGCGGGCCGGGACATCGCCCGCACTCTCGGCTACATCCACGGCCGGCGGATTGTGCACCGTGACATCAAGCCCTCGAACGTGCTGATCCGCTCAACTGAAGTGGCGGACGGCGACTTCAGCTATCTGCTCACCGACTTCGGCATTGCCCGGTTCTTCGAGAGCAGTCGTGTAACCGCGACGGGAAGCCTGATCGGAACCGCGACATACTTCAGCCCTGAGCAGGCACGCGGTGACTCCGTTGGCGCCCCGACCGACATCTACGCTCTCGGCCTGGTCCTCATTGAGTGCCTCACCGGGGAGCCCGCTTTCCCCGGCACCGGCCTGGAAAGCGCGCTTGCCCGGATCAGCCGGGCGCCCGTCATTCCCGAGTCCTTCGGTCCGCTTTGGCACGGACTGCTCGTGGCGATGACCCTCGACGATCCCGCCGCACGACCGACCGCCGCCGACGTTGTCCGAACCCTGGAGGCGCTCGACCCTGCAGCCACACCCAGGGACGCCCCGACCCTCACCGCCGTACTCCTCACCGGTCCTCCCGAGCTCGCTCCGCCGGTCGGCTCACCCGGAACGGTCACGACGACGACGCCGCCGCCAACGCGCGAGTCGTACACCGGGGCCCGCACGGCCGGAGAGACGGCCCCAGCCGCGGCGGAACGCGCACCGCGGGGCCCGCTCGCAGGGCCGCTTGCGGGTGCAGGGGCACCGCCGGCCCGGGTGGTCATCGCCGTCGTACTCCTGGCGGCGCTCGCGGTTGCCTGCGTCGTCGTCATCTCCCTGCTCAGCGCGCAGCCGTTGCCGGCCCTGCTTCCCGCGATACCGGGCACCATCGGTGACCTGCTTGAGGACCTGTATGAGAGCGTGCAGCCGTGAGCACCTATCTTCGGGTGTGCGCAGCCGCGGTCGCGGCGGCGATCCTGCTGGGCGGATGCTCACAGCCGGCACTCTCCGACGATGTTGCGGATGAACTGCAGGTGGACGTCCAGCAGCTTGCGGTGCAGGCTGCGCGCGGCGACACCGCGGACGCGAGTGCGGCAGCGCGGACGCTCGCAGACCGGGTGCGGATCGCGGAGGCAAACGGAAAAATCAGTGAGGAGCGTGCGGCGCTCATCCTCCAGCGAATTGACGGACTGATCGCGGTGCTCGCGGATTCGGGTGCTGCTCCAGCGCCCGTCGGCACTCCCGGTCCCGTCGCCCAACCTGCGCAGCCCCTGGAGCCCGAGCCGTCAGCGCCCCCGGCGCCCGCCGGCACGGTGACGCCCGAGCCCGTTCCCACGCCTGACTCGCCGGCACCCGCTCCTACGCCTGACCCGCCGGCACCGGCTGTTCCCGACGGTGCAACTGTTGACAACGGTGGCGACGGGGGAGTAGACCAGGACGGCTCGGACACGGCGCTGCCGGATGCCGAGATAGAGCCTGCCGTGGACCCGGACGGTGAAGATCGCGTGGATGTCGAGGAGGATAACGATGACGACGGCGGTAAGGGCCGGGGCCGCGGGCGAGGAAGGGGCGGCGACGGCTGACCCTGCGTCTCAGGGCTGTCGTGGCCGTCCATACCGGAGTAGCCTCTGCAGCATGCAGACTGACGGGACACTGCTTGACTGGCTGCTCGACTCCGACCCGGCTCTGCGCTGGGGAGTGCAGCGGGACCTCGCCGGAGCACCGGAATCCGAGTGGCGGGAAACCCGTGAGCGTGTGGCGACGGACGGCTTTGGGACGCAATTGCTCGCCCGGCAGGACGCGGATGGGCAGTGGGCGTCAGGCGCCTACTTCCCCGCAGACTTCGACTTCGAAGGACCCGAGGCAGCCGAGGAAGCGGGCCAGCCCTATACCGCGACGACGTGGTCCCTGAACAGTTTGCGGGACTGGGGTCTGAATCCCGACACTTTGGCGGGAACTGCTGATTCCCTGGCCGCGAACAGCCGCTGGGAATATGACAACCTGCCGTACTGGAGCGGCGAAGTGGACGCCTGTATCAACGCCTTTACGCTCGCCAACGGTACCTGGCTGGGGGCCGATGTCTCCGTTCTGGCCCGATGGTTCCCGGAGCACCAGCAGGCCGACGGCGGATGGAACTGCGAGTGGGTGGAGGGATCTACCCGTTCCTCCTTCCACTCGACGCTGAATTCGCTGAAGGGTTTGCTGTACCACGAGGTAGCAACCGGTGGTACCGACGAATTGCGGGATGCCCGGAAGGCCGGCGAAGAGTACCTGCTCAAGCGCCGCCTGCTGTACACGCTCTCCACCGGTGAGCAGGTGGCGCACTGGGCCACCCGCTTCGCGTACCCTTTCCGCTGGTTCTACAGCGCCCTGAACGCCGCCGACTACTTCCGGTCAGCTGCCCTGCACGAGGGCGCAGAACCGGATTCACGGATGTCAGACGCCATGGAGGCTATCCGCGCAGCACGCCGGCCGGACGGTACCTGGATTCAGGAGCGCCGTCATCCCGGCCGGGTGTGGTTCGAGGTGGACGTCCCCGCCGGGGAGCCATCCAAGTGGCTTACCTTCCACGCGACGCGCGTTCTTCACTGGTGGGGCGCAGGAACGCCGCCGCGTTAGTTGATCGCGGCGATCACGGCACCCGCGGAGACCGTATCGCCCGGTGCTGCGCTCAGCCCGGACACGGTACCGGACTTGTGTGCGGTGAGGGGCTGCTCCATCTTCATGGCTTCGAGCACCACGATGAGATCGCCCTCCGAGACCTCGTCGCCGTCGTTGACGGCGACCTTCACGATGGTTCCCTGCATGGGAGAGGTCAGCTCATCACCGCTCGCCGCGGAGGCTGCTCCTGCACGGGAACGGGCCACCTTCTTTGGTTTTCCGGAGGATTTTCCGTTGGCCGTTCCCAGCCCCGCGGGCAGCACGACCTCCAGCCGTTTGCCGCCCACCTCGACGGTTACCCGCTGCCGGTTTTCGTCGTCCGGCATGGCGTCCGACATACCCGACGGAGCCCATGGAGGAATCGTGTTGTTGAACTCGGTTTCGATCCAGCGGGTGTGGATCGAGAAGCTGCCGGAGGCCGGAGCGAAGGCGGGGTCGCTGACCACGGCGGAGTGGAAGGGTAGGACCGTGGGCATGCCGTCGATGAGCATCTCTTCGAGGGCACGACGGGACCGGGCAAGGGCCTGCTCGCGGGTTGCACCGGTGACGATCAGCTTGGCCAGCATGGAGTCGAAGTTTCCGCCGATCACCTCGCCCGCCTCGATGCCGGAGTCAACACGGACACCGGGACCGGTCGGAAGCTTGAGCGTCTGGACGGTGCCGGGTGCAGGCATGAAATTGCGGCCTGCGTCCTCGCCGTTGATGCGGAACTCAATGGAATGCCCGCGCACCTGCGGGTCGGTGTAGCCGAGTGCCTCGCCGCGGGCGAGGCGGAACTGTTCGCGGACCAGGTCGATGCCCGTGACCTCTTCGGACACCGGGTGCTCGACCTGGAGCCGGGTGTTCACCTCGAGGAAGGAGATAGTGCCGTCCTGGCCGACCAGGAACTCGCACGTTCCGGCTCCCTGGTAACCGGCTTCCTTCAGGATCGCCTTCGATGCCTCGTACAGGCGTGCGTTCTGCTCGTCGGTGAGGAAAGGCGCAGGCGCCTCTTCGACCAGCTTCTGGTTGCGCCGCTGCAGCGAGCAGTCGCGGGTGGAAACGACGACGACGTCACCGTGGGCGTCTGCGAGGCACTGGGTTTCGACGTGGCGGGGTGCATCCAGGAACCGTTCAACGAAGCACTCACCGCGGCCGAAGGCAGCCGTTGCTTCGCGGACGGCGGACTCGTAGGCCTCAGCAATTTCGTTGCGCGAGCGGACCACCTTGATGCCGCGTCCGCCACCGCCGTAGGCCGCCTTGATGGCCAACGGCAGGCCGTGCTGGTCCGCGAAGTCGAGCACTTCCTGGACCGACTCGACCGGATCCTTGGTCCCGGGAACCAGGGGAGCGCCTACTCTTTCGGCGATATGCCTGGCCTGGACCTTGTCACCGAGTTGGGCAATCGCGGACGGCGATGGGCCGATCCAGGTGAGTCCGGCGTCGATCACTTTCTGCGCGAACTCGGCGTTCTCGGAGAGGAAGCCGTAGCCCGGATGGATGGCGTCGGCACCACTTCGGACGGCTGCGTCGAGTACCCGATCCATCAGGAGGTAGGACTCGGCGGCGGTGTTGCCGCCCAGGGCGAACGCCTCGTCAGCGAGCCGCACGTGGAGTGCATCGCGATCAGGATCAGCGTAGACCGCTACCGATGCGATGCCCTCGTCCCGGGCCGCCCGGATGACACGAACGGCGATCTCGCCGCGATTGGCGATGAGGACTTTGGTGACGTGTGCGGGCGCGGATGTCTGCGCGCGCGTGAACGACTCGCTCATAGGGTGTAAGGCTCCTTTGGTCTGTTGGGAGCCTAGCGCGGTTTTGTCGCAACTGCCCATAAACGATGACGATTCCCCGTGTTCTCAGCCGATTATTTGTAGGGAAGCTACAAAGGGGTGTCAGGTGGCGTTCCGCTGCGGTCCGCCCGGCGTCGGTAGGGGCGCAGTTATAGTGAGTCGCATGGTCACTCCACTGCCGGCGCAGAACACTTTCGACCACCTGCGGTCATCAGACGGTGAGCATGTGGGGTATATCAACCTGACCCAGGACGGCCGGTTTGTGCCGTACGACCTCCTTCACCGCCAGCGTGCCGAGCCGATGGATCTTGACGAAGCCGAGAACCTACTCGATGAACTGGGCCTGCGGATGTTCACTGAAGACTGGTGGCTCATACGTGACGGGCAGCAGGAAAAGGTGCTCATCCGCGAGATCCGACGCGACTCAATATCGGTTGCGCGGGCAATGCCGGGCACCATCGCCAAATCGGTTGACCTGACGGAGACCATCGATCTTCCTCTCCCAACCGATCGGCTTGTGCAGGCCGGTCAGTCAGCCTAGCCGGGCATCACAGCAGCGGAATCCCGAAAGCGAACGGGAACCAATCATGCCGCATCCTGGAACTGCTCTTGTCGTGGGAGGGGGGATCGCGGGCCTGTCTGCCGCGGCGTCGCTCCTGCGTGAGGGTTGGAACGTGACTGTGCTGGAGCAGGCGTCCCGCTTCAGCGAGGTTGGCGCGGGCCTCGTCCTCACCGCGAACGGCTTGTCGGCACTGGCAGCGCTGGGCCTTGAAGAATCAGCGCGCCGCCTTGGCTATCGGGTATGTATGGCCGGAACGAAGGACCAGCATGGGAAGTGGCTGATGCGCGTTCGGCGCACCAGTGCTCCCAGCCAGGAGGCGGTCGGAATTCATCGTAGGGAGCTCCACCGGATACTTCTCGAAGCGGCGGAGGGCGCGCGCCTCATTTGTGGCGTGCGGGTGAATAGCGTGACACCCGGGCTTTCCGATGGTGCGCGGGCGTTCGTGGAATGCGACACCGTTGATGGCCCGGTGAACCACACGGCGGATCTCGTGGTTGGCGCGGACGGGCTGCGCAGTGCCCTGCGCGGGCAGCTGGCGCCGGGCACGCTGCCGAGATACAGCGGTAAGTCTTCCTGGCGCGGCATCGTGGATGACACCACTCTGGTGGCGGACAACTTCGTGATCAGGTGGGGGCCGGGCACGGAGTTCGGCGCGGTAAGGATCAGCGCAACGCAGGTGTACTGGTACGGCTACACCTCCTCGGACGAACACCAGGAGTCCGCCGACGAGAAGGACGCCGCACTCGGGCACTTCCGTGAGTGGGCAGAACCGGTTCCTGCCCTGATCGGGAGCACACCTTTTGGAAGCCTTATGCGCCACAACGTCTATTCGCTGGCACCTCCCCTGAAGACCTATGTCAATGGGCGGACGGTGCTGATCGGCGATGCGGCGCACGCAATGCTGCCCACCATGGGCCAGGGCGCGAACACATCGTTGGAAGACGGCGTGTGCGTAGGCTTGCTCATCGGTCGGGCGATCAATACCGGTGCCACGCTGACTGAGGCACTGGGCCACTTCGATTTCCAGCGACGAACCCGTACGCAACGGATCGCCCGCCGCTCACATCAGGCCGAACGGTTCGGCGCCGGTCTGGAGGGGAAGCTCGCGGTCCGTTTCCGGAATACAGTGATGAAGGCTGTGCCCGGCGGTCCCGTTGCCGCAGCAGGAGGTGCCGTCCTGTCCTGGGAAGCACCGCCGTAATACCATGCGGCCTGCAACGTGGGGTTAGCTCCAGAGCGAGGTGAGCTCCACTCCGGCCTTTCGGAGCAGCTCGCGCAGTGTGGAAACACTGAGGCCGACGACGGCGTGCGGGTCGCCGTCGACCTTCTGGATGAAGGCCCCGCCACGTCCGTCGATGGTGAAGGAGCCTGCGCAGTTCAGCGGCTCGCCCGTGGCGATATAGGCCTCGATCTCGGCGTCCTGGAGTTCCATGAAGTGCACCTGCGCGGAGGCGACGGCGCCCACACGGGTGCCGGATCCGGCGTCGTTCGCGTCCCGTGTGTCCACCAGCCAATGGCCGGTGTGCAGGGTTCCGTGCGAGCCTGACATCCGCCGGATCCGTGCGCGGGCGACGTCTGGCTCGTAGGGCTTGCCGTGTGCTTCCCCCTCGAATTCGAAGACGGAGTCGCAACCGAGAACCAGGGCGCCGTGGGCTTCCGGGAGGGCTGCGACGGCTTCGGCTTTCGCGCGGGCAAGTAGTTGGGCAGTGTCGTAGGGGCTTGGATTTCCGTGTTCAGCGGTGACCCTGTCTTCATCAACGTCCGAGACCCGCACCGAATGGGCGATGCCCGCTTCAGCCAGGAGTTTGGTGCGGGCGGGGGATGCGGAGGCGAGGATGAGCCGAACAGTCATGCGCACCAGCCTAGTTGTAGTGACACACGGAAGAGGGACCCGGCATGAGATGCCGGGTCCCTCTTCCGTGTGCAACAGATCAGGTCTTTGCTCCTGCGAGCTCGGGTGCGTCCTGCGTAGTCGGGGTGTCGTCCACGAACGGATCACCGGTGCGCTTGGCGTTGTAAAGCTCCGTGTCCAGGAGTCCCTCGCGCTTGGCGACGATCGTCGGGACGAGTGCCTGCCCCGCAACGTTCACCGCAGTACGGCCCATGTCCAGGATCGGGTCGACAGCGAGCAGCAGGCCGACGCCGGCGAGCGGCAGTCCCAGCGTGGACAGGGTCAGGGTCAGCATGACGACGGCGCCCGTGGTGCCTGCAGTGGCCGCGGAGCCGAGAACCGAAACCAGCGCAATGAGCAGGTACTGACCGAAGTCGAGTTGGATTCCGAAGAACTGGGCGACGAAGATTGCGGCGATGGCCGGGTAGATCGCTGCGCAGCCGTCCATCTTGGTGGTTGCGCCCAGCGGCACTGCGAAGGATGCGTAGCCGCGGGGGACGCCGAGGTTCCGTTCGGTGACGCGCTGTGTCAGGGGAAGCGTGCCGACCGAGGACCGGGAGACGAACGCAAGCTGGATCGCAGGCCAGGCGCCTGAGAAGTACTGCTTCACGGAGAGCCCGTTGGTCTTGATCAGGATCGGGTAGACCGCGAACAGCACCAGGGCAAGGCCCACGTAGATGGCGAGGGTGAACTTGCCGAGCGAACCAATGGTGTCCCAGCCGTAGACGGCGACCGCGTTACCGATGAGCCCTACCGTACCGATCGGAGCGATGCGGATGATCCACCACAGCACCTTCTGGATGACGGCGAGCGCCGAAGCGTTGAAGTTCAGGAACGGCTCGGCGGGCTTGCCCACCTTGAGGGCAGCGATGCCGACGGCGACGGCGACAACCAGCACCTGCAGCACGTTGAAGCTGAGCCCCGTAGAGATCGCACCGGCGTCGTCGACGCTCGAGGAAGCCTCAAGGCCGAGGAAATTCGCCGGGATCAAGCCCTGCAGGAAGGCCCACCAGTCACCTGTGCCGCCGGTGTAATCTTCACCGGTTGCGTTGGTGTTGGCACCCGGCTGGAAGATGGTGCCGAGCCCCATCCCTATTACGACGGCGATCAGCGCGGTGATCGCGAACCAGAGCAGCGTCTGGCCGGCCAGGCGGGCAGCGTTATGGACGGCGCGTAAGTTGGTGATGGAGCTGACCACGGCGGTGAAGATGAGTGGCACAACGGCGGCGCGCAGCAGCGCAACGTAGCTCGAACCGATGGTGTCAAGCGTGGTGCCGAGGCCGTTGGGAGTGTCCTCGGTATGGCCGGTGTACTTGGCGAGGAGACCGAGTGCAAGGCCCACGATGAGTGCGGCGATGATCTGGGGTCCGAAGGAGGTCACCCAGCGGGGCAGCCTGCGGGACGCGGGAGCGGAGGTTTCTGAAGTCACCCAGAAACCGTAGACCCGCTCATATAGCAAAGAAAGTGACCGTTGCGAAATGTTACGGCACACGGGAGTCTCGTGCGAAGGGGCTTCTACGCGCTACAGGCGTCCTTGCGCGAAACCGCGAACTTATTCCAGCATCTCGTGTGACAAACCTGACAGCCGCGACCATGAAATGTGTCGCGGCTGCCAGGTTTCAGCGTGGCACCCTCAGTCGAGGCGGCTGCGGGAGCGCATGAATACAACTGTGCCGAGCGCTGCTGCACCGAGGATGCCAAGGGCAAGGGTCGAAGCTGCATTTGCCGCGCCGTCATCCGCCACGACAGCGGCACCAGTATCAGCCCCTCCCACCGGCATTGATGCCAATTGGCCGCGTACCGCACCGGGGACGTAGGCCGAGGTATGGGTGTCGGCGGAGAAGCCACCGGGATTGGCTTCGATTTCCTTCAGCGAGAAGCCCTCTCCGGTATCTGCGCCGTCGTCCCCTTCAAGTCCCGTAGTGAAGGGACCCTGGAGGCATCCCGAACTGGTGAGCACGCCGTCGCCCTCAGGATTCGGGAACGCCAACCGTGGGGGTCCGTTTGAGCCCGCGGCAGTCTCGTGAACGTGCGTTGCTGTCTTTGCTGCGCTTTGATATGGCGGTGTGACACCGTTCAGAGTGATCTCGTAACAGATGATCTCCAGATCGGAGTTGATCATGAAGTTGAAACCGCCGGTGGCCCCAGGCTCACCCGGTGCAGGGGCGCCGTCCGGGCCGATCACCTGATCCGGGGTTGCGTAGACCGTGTAATAGCTCGTGAAGCTGTCGGGTCGGTCAACCGCGGTCTCGGCGTTGGCCGGCGCCGCCCCGGTTACGGCCAGCAGAGCGGTCCCTGCGGCGACTCCTGCGAGAGCCGCGATGCGTGTCTTGGTGGTTTGCATGATGTCCCTTTCGATACGCAGCGCCGGGAGCCGGTGCCGCCGTACGAGGGAATACCTATGACCCGGCCGTTTCGTTCATCCTGACTTTTTTGCCCGTCCGATGAACGCGGCGCAGTCCTTGGCAGTAACCCTATTGAGGATCTGTTCGCGAATGGGCGGTAGTTATGCTTGGGACGATGAGCGAGGAAGGGGCGGCCCGCGTGCTCAGCCAAACCGCGGGGTTCGACGCGCAGAAGGCATTCGCCGAACACGCCCGGGCGATCTACGGTTTTGTATACAACACCACCCGGGACGCCTCAGTCGCAGAAGACTGTGTGCAGGAGACGTTCGTTCGGGCGTGGCGTTCGCGTGGTAGGTACAGCTCCGAGCGCGGTTCGGAGCGGTCATGGCTCTTTGCGATAGCGCGCAACGTCGTCGTCGATGAATTAAAAGCACGGGCCCGCCGGCCGACGCCGATAACGGGCGATCGGATGGAGAGCGAAACCGCTGCTCTCATCGAGGCGGGAGAGGTGGACGATCGGATTGTCCTCTATGGCGGCCTGGCGCAGTTGAGCCCGGAGCATCGCGCAGTAATCGTTGCCGTGCAACTGAACGGTATGAGCTATCAGCAGTTGAGTGAGCGAAGCGGAATTTCGGTGGCAACGCTACGTACACGGATGTTTTACGGCCTTAAGGCATTGCGGGAAGTATTGAGGGAGGAGGACAAATGACAAATGAACAAGCGCGCCGCGAGGAGCTGATGGGGGCTGCGCTGGCGGGTGAGCTGACAGAGGCGGAGCGGCGTGAGTTCGACCGGGCATGCGCCGCTGACCCTGGTCTGCGGCGCGAGTACCAGGCCCTGCAGGGCGTAGCGGAGCGGCTTGACCGGTCAGAACTCGTTTGGACGGACCAGGACCTCCCGCCAGGACTAGCCGGAAGGGTTTTCGCCGCGACAACGGAGAAGCCGGAACGCGCCGGCGAAGGGCACGGCGTTCCTGCCGCGCGCCATACCATGGACGGCGACCACGTGCCGCCACCAACGCCCCACCGTCACCGTAGACGCCGAGTTGCACTGATGAGCACGGCCGCAGCAGCCAGCCTGCTCGTGGTCGGGGCGCTGGGAGGAATCGCTATCAACGATGCGTTGCAGGCGCCCCCCGGTGGTCCCCCTGGAACGCTTGGCGCCGTCGAAGACGTTGATTTTTCCCGTGTTCAGCAAGGGGCCTCGTTCGACGCTTCGCTGGTGGCGCACACGTGGGGCACAGAAACGGTGCTCGAAGTGGATGGTCTTACAGTGGGTGATTCCTTCGAAGTGGTGCTGGTGAGTGAAGACGGCCGAGACCTCACATCAGGAACGTTCTTCGGATCGGAGCAGACCGTCACCTGCCGAATGAACGCGGCGGTTATGCGTGAGGACGTCTCTGCGCTGGAGATCCGCAGGGTAACCGGTGAAGTGGTGGCCTCATCGATCCTTCCGGAGCTTTAGCCGGAGGACAGTTTTGTGCAGCTGCGGCGACTTCCGGACGTCGTACGTCGCCACAACTGCACGAAACTTCCCCCAAATAGCTAGCTCAGCAGTGCCCGGCGCAGCGTATCCAAACCGACTGAGCCGAGATTCAGCGCGCGGGTATGGAAGTCGCGGAGATTGAAGTTCTCGCCTTCGCGTTCCTTCACCTCGTCGCGGATCTGCTCCCAGAGCCGCTGTCCGATCTTGTAGGACGGCGCCTGCCCCGGCCAGCCGAGGTAGCGGTTGAACTCGAAGTTCAACTGGCCCTCGCTGATGGCGATGTTCTTCTTCAGGAACTCGTAGCCCTGATCCGGAGTCCACGTGCCTGAACCCCAGCGCTCCGGGATTTCGAGTTCCAGGTGCACGCCGATGTCGAACACCACGCGGGCAGCCCTCATGCGCTGGGCGTCGAGCATGCCAAGGCGGTCTCCCGGATCGCTGAGGTATCCGAGTTCTTCCATGAGCCGTTCCGCATAGAGCGCCCAACCTTCACCGTGGCCGGAAACCCAGACGGCGTTGCGGCGCCAGGAGTTGAGCAGGCCACGCTGGTAGGTGGCGGTGGCGACCTGCAGGTGATGTCCCGGAACACCCTCGTGATAGACGGTGGTGGTTTCCTTCCAGGTGGTGAAGGAGTCCTCGCCCTCGGGGACTGACCACCACATGCGGCCCGGGCGCGAAAAATCGTCGCTGGGGCCGGTGTAATAGATCCCGCCTTCCTGGGTTGGCGCGATCATGCATTCGAGCCGGCGCATGATGTCCGGGATGTCGAAGTGCACGTCTGCGAGTTCAGCTACAGCCTTGTCCGACAACCCCTGCATCCACGCTTGAAGGTTTTCAGTGCCCTGCAGTTGGCGTTCCGGAGACTCATCGAGGATCCGGATCGCTTCCTCGATGGAAGCGCCCTCCTTGATCTCGTTCGCCACGGCTTCCTGCTCCGCGATGATGCGGTCCAGCTCTTCGACGCCCCAGCGGTAGGTCTCCTCAAGGTCAACAGCAGAGCCGAGGAACAGCCGGGACATCAGTGCATAGTGCTCGCGGCCAACGGCGTCCTTCTCAGGTGCTTCCGGGAGGAGCTCCTCCTCAAGAAAGGAGCTCAGGTGACGGTACGCATTGCGGGCAGCTTCTCCTCCCGCGGTGAGCTCGTTGCGCACCGACTCGGGAAGCTCGGCGCCGTCCTTGGCGCGGGCGCCGGCAACGAAATCGTCGAAGTAACCGCCGTCTGCCGCATAGGCAGTGGTCTGCTCGATGACAATCCGCACCTGGCGGGCAGCCGCGACGATGCCGCGGTTCTTCCCTTCCCGCAGCGAGGTGATGTACCCCCCGATCGCATCGGGGATATTGCAGAGCCGTCCGGCAATGTGGCCCCACTGCTCCGGAGTGTCCGTGGGCATGAGGTCGAAGATCGCCCGGATTTCCTGAGCGGGGCATGCCAGGTTATTCAGGTCCGCAAGGCTGCGGCCGGTGGCGTGGATCTCAAGTTCCAGCCCAAGCCGTTCCCGCATCGCGTCCAGGGTGACGGCGTCGACGTCGTCAGTGGGTTCCAGATCGGTGAGCCGCTCAAGAGTCTCCCGGGTTGCTTCGGCGAACGCCTCGAGACCGGCAGGGGAGTAGTCGCGGTACTCGGTTTCATGGCCGGGCAGGCCGAGCGTGGTGGCGAAGCCCGGGTCCAGTTGCAGCAGCATGTCGGTGTGGGCGTCGGCAACGGCGTCGATGGCCGTCTGGGCACGGGTAGGAGCCTCGGCGGTCAGGTCTGTGGTGGAAGTCTCGTTGGTCACACCGTTGAGCCTAGCGGCCCACTGTTGCTCGAGGCCACAGAGCGCTGCGCCTGTGGACAGTATCGTGACCGGATTGTGTTCCGCCCGTGCTGGTGCGTGCACACAGCGTGACCAGGCAGTTGGCCTCGAGGATCATCCCGACGCCGTAGCTGCGTTGCGATCATCGGCCTACCGGCTCGGGGCGGAAATGCTCGCGGTCAAGCCCGAGGTGAACCAGGTCACCAGCCCGGTCAGTGCATTGACCGCGCTGGCCATGTTGCGGGTCGGGGCGCGAACGACGACGGCGGACGAGCTGGACAGCGTGCTCGGCTTCCCCGCGGAGCACCGGGATGCGGCAATGAACGCCCTGCTCGCGGAATGGGCAGGGCACGACGGCGATCCCGGCACAGTTGATGAGGAAGAGCCGCCGGAGGAACCATTGCTGCATCTGGCGAACGGACTGTTTGTCGCGGAAGAACTGGAGCTCGCGGACGGTTTTCTGGAGACACTCGCCCAGCATTATGGGGCGGGCGTATACCCGGTTGGACTACGGCAGCAGCAGCGCGCTCGAAGTCATGAATTCCTGGGTGAACCAGCACACCGGCGGCCGAATCGAGGAGGTACCGATTGAGCCCTCACAGGACACCGTCCTCAACATCATCAATACGGTGTACTTCGCTGCTGCCTGGGCCAACCCTTTTGATCCGGCCAGCACGGTTGAGGGAACATTCACGACAAGAGGCGGTCCGGTTCAAGCCGAGCTTATGCACACAACGCTTCCCATCCAGTACGCCGCCGGAGACGGCTGGCAGGGCATCGATCTGCCCTATAACAACGGGTTCGTGATGCGCCTGGTTCTGCCGGAGGAAGGGCGCTCGCCGGCGATGGATCAGGCGGCGCTCGCCGTCGATGCTACTTTCGACGAAGCTCCCGAGACGATGGTCGACCTGACGCTGCCCACGTGGGACCACGCCTACGACCTCGACCTCAAGAAGATGCTCATCAGCATGGGGCTCGACGAAGCGATGGGACTGACACCGGACTACACGGGCATGGGCGCTGATCTGTTCGTCGAGGGAGCCGCCCAGGCAGCCAACATCACTGTCGCCGAGAAGGGCACCGTCGCATCGGCAGTCACCCAGATCTCGATGCAGGAGAGCGGCCCGCCCGAATCCGACGTTGAAATCGTCTTCGACCGCCCCTTCCTCTACCAAATCCTCCACGAGGAAACCGGAATGCCGATGTTCCTCGGAACGGTGATGGATCCCACTGCCGGAGAAGGTTAGCGAAGCACTGCGCCACCCGCTTCGAATCGGGGCAGTCCCAACCGCCGCTCGCGGAATAGGATGAAATGGTGGAGCCATTGTTGAAATTTGCCGGTAACTATTGGTGGCTGGTCTTTCCGTTGAGTGGAGTGATCGCCGCCTGGGGTAATTCGTTGTCGAAAGCCAGTAAGCGCAGGCACAAGCGGAAGGTTGAACTGTACAAAATCCGCTACCAGAACCAGCAGCCCGGTCAGACTCAGCCCCACGAGGTCAAAGCGCTCATGGGGGCTCATGACGCGGTGAATCAGCAGTGGCTCGACTATGAGCTGGACGTGGGTAAGCTGATCGACTTCCCGATGATGACCGACGTCCGGGAACCGCTCACGGTAGCGTTCCTGCGGGCCAAACGTGAGGCCGATGCCCTCCGTCCGGCGAACCCGGATTCCGTGAGTGCTGAGCGGTGCGCAGAGTACCGGGCAGCCGTGAATGACTATGAGGTGGCGTTCAGCGTTGCCGTTGCTGAAGCGCGGCGGGTCAGGGCGGGCAGCTTCTCCGATGTCGAGCGGCAGCGCCTGGCGAAGGCACGGAAGCTGATCAACATCGCGGTGGATTCGGCGGCAAGCCCAGCCGAGCGGCAGGCCGCCTACCGCCGTGCACGCCGGGAATTGGATGGGCTGATTGTGCTCCCCGACCGCGCAGTGAATCGCATTGAGGAGCAGGTGGCGCGTGCCCTGGAGCGCGGCCGCGGATCGGCTACGAGCTAGCGGAGTGCGCTCCTGCGCCACGAACCCGGACCCGGCCGGGGGCCGAGCCGCAGCTGGTCGCGCCGGATCCAGCTGCGGTGCGCTGCCGGTGAGGCGCCGCCGTCGTCGTTGGTTTGCATTCCCAGCACGACGACGGCGAGTGCCGCCAATTCCTCGGGTGTCGGGTCCCCCGCGACAACCTGGAACAACGGCTGGTTGTTTTCTTCGGTAGCCGTGTTCACAGCGGGATGTTCCCATGCTTCTTCGCGGGAAGTGACGCACGCTTGTCACGCAACGCCCTCAGGCCGCGGACAATCTGCACGCGTGTGTCGGATGGTGCGATCACGGCGTCCACATAGCCCAGCTGTGCTGCCTGGTACGGGTTGAGAAGCTCTTCCTCATACTGGTTGATCACCTCGGTGCGTGCCGCATCGACGTCGCCGCCGGCGTCGGACACTGCTTTCAAATGACCGCGATAAAGGATGTTCACGGCACCCTGTGCCCCCATCACACCGATCTGTGCTGTGGGCCAGGCCAGGTTGATATCCGCGCCGAGCTTTTTGGAGCCCATCACGATGTACGCGCCGCCGTAAGCCTTGCGGGTGATGACCGTCAGCTTGGGCACTGTCGCTTCGGCGTACGCGTAGAGCAGCTTGGCGCCGCGGCGGATGATGCCGTTGAACTCCTGGTCCTTGCCGGGAAGGAAACCGGGAACGTCCACCAGGGTGAGGATCGGGATGTTGAAGGCGTCGCAATGCCGGACGAAGCGTGCCGCCTTCTCCGAGGCCGCGATGTCAAGCGTGCCTGCGAACTGCATGGGCTGGTTCGCCACGATCCCGATGGTGTGGCCCTCCACGCGGGCGTAGCCGATCACCACATTCGGGGCATACAGCGACTGCATCTCCAGAAAATGGCCGTCGTCGACAACGGCCTGGATGACGGTGTGCATGTCGTACGGCTGGTTCGCCGAGTCAGGAATCAAATGGTCCAGCTCAGCGTCGAGTTCATTGACCTCAAGTTCCTCGGTGAACTCCGTCAGCGGGGCCTCGGCGAGGTTGTTGGACGGCAGGAAGTCGAGCAGTTCGCGGACGAAGTCGATGGCATCCTGCTCGTCGGACGCCAGGTAGGTGGAGGTGCCCGTTGTTGAGTTGTGCTGCCGTGCGCCGCCGAGGGTTTCCATGTCAACGTCCTCACCGGTGACGGTCTTGATGACGTCCGGTCCGGTGATGAACATGTGCGAGCTCTTGTCCACCATCACCACATAGTCCGTCAGCGCAGGGGAGTACGCTGCACCGCCGGCACACGGGCCCATGATGAGGGAGATCTGCGGGACCACCCCGGAGGCATGCACGTTATTCCGGAAGATGTCAGCGAACATCGCCAGCGACGCCACGCCCTCCTGGATGCGCGCGCCGCCGCCGTCGTTGATTCCCACCAGCGGACAACCGTTGCGCAACGCGAATTCCTGGACCTTGACGATTTTCTCGCCGTTCACCTGGCTGAGCGAACCGCCGTACACGGTGAAGTCCTGGCTGTAGATGGCGATCTGGCGGCCGTCCACCGTGGCGTGACCGGACACCACGCCGTCGCCGAGCGGCTTCTTCTTCTCCATGCCGAACGCCGAAGACCGGTGTACGGCCAGGGCATCGAACTCCACGAAGGATCCGGGGTCCACGAGGAGGTCGATGCGCTCGCGGGCGGTGCCCTTGCCACGGGCGTGCTGTTTCTGGATCGCTTCAGGCCCGGACGGTGCCAGGGCGCGTTCCTGCCTCTGCCGGAAATCGGCGAGCTTCCCCGCAGTGGTATGCAGGTCCGGAGCGCTTTCGGTTGCAGCATCGCCGGTTGCCTGCGGGGTGGAAGCCTGATCGAGGGGAAGCGTTTCGGGTTGCATCGAGTCTCTTCAGATTGGGTTCGGGTTATGGTTCCAGGGGAAACGTATTCAACCTGCCTGACCAACACGTTAAGTAGGTTTCCCACAAAGAACCGGGCTCTTTGGACAGTCTAGTAAGCAAAATGGAGCCCATGGCTGTAGAACACCTACAACAACCGCAGGAAAGACTTAGCCGCCGCACGGAAGTTACCCGTGAGTAACAATTAGGTTCTGAAGCCGCTTCCGGGCTTATTGTTTCCCCTATGACAGGCAACGGCGCTTTCGTACCAGGCACCCTCCGCGGGCACTCCCTTCTCATGTCAGGCGGCAGCAGGGGCATCGGTCTGGCCATCGCACTGCGAGCGGCCGCTGATGGGGCCAACGTGGCAATAATGGCGAAGACGGGTGTGCCGCATCCCCGGCTTGAGGGCACGGTCCATACCGCGGCGGAGCAGATCCGTGCAGCGGGAGGGGGTGCCCTCGCGCTTGTGGGCGACGTGCGGAACGACGACGACGTCGCGGCCGCCGTGGAGGCGACCGTCGCCGAATTCGGGGGCATCGACGTCGTCGTCAATAATGCCTCCGCCATAGATCTGTCCAGCACCGACGATGTCACGATGAAGAAGTACGACCTGATGGCCGACATCAACGTGCGCGGCACTTTCCTGCTGAGCAAACTGGCGCTGCCTGCCCTGCGGAAATCGACCAACCCGCACATCCTCACTCTGTCGCCGCCGCTGAACCTTAACCCGAAGTGGGCCGGTAAACACCTGGCGTACACCATGGCGAAGTACGGCATGAGTCTGACGACGCTCGGTCTCGCCGAGGAACTGCGCGGCGCAGGCATTGCCGTCAACTCACTCTGGCCGCGCACGCTCATCGATACAGCAGCGATCCGTGCCATGCCCGGCGGCGGAGATCTGGTCCAGGCCGCGCGGAACCCGCAGATCGTTGCGGATGCGGCTCACGCAGTACTGGTTCGGCCGGCTCGGGAGTGCACCGGCAACTTCTTCACCGACGAGGAGGTGCTCCGCCAGGAGGGCGTAACCGACTTCGGCGGCTACAGTCTCGGAGCACCGGAAGACCGATTGGTGCCGGATATCTTCCTGTAGCGCCGCCTTGTAGCGCCCGCGCCGCCGCACGCGAGCAACAAATCCGTTGAGTGCACGCAGAGAACGTGGGTTCGAACCAGCCCGCTCTGCGTGAAGGCAACGGATTCGCCGGTTAGGTGCAACGATGTCGGCGCGGGACCCTCGGCCAGTACGCGCCTACCGGCCCCCCGGGGTTCGCTCCGCTCACACCGGGTCCCTGCCGATACGCTTAGAGCATGACATCCCGCTACTCCAGCCTTGAACGTCCAGGCCTTGACGAGGCCGGGCTGCGCGAGGTCCTCTGCAGTCCCAGGGGGCAATTCGCGAGACTGGAACTGGTGGAGGCAACAGGGTCAACCAACACCGACCTCGTCCGGCTCGCTGAACAGGACGCCGCCGGGTGGCCCGACCTGAGTGTCCTGACGGCAGAAGAGCAAACAGCCGGTCGGGGCAGGCTGGACCGGAAGTGGACCGCGCCGGAGCGCTCGTCGCTGATCGTGAGCGTATTGCTGCGCCCCCTCACAAAGACCGGTCGTCCGCTGCCCACCCAGAGCTACGGCTGGCTATCCCTTCTTGCTGCGCTCGCGCTCTCGGAGAGCATTGAGGAGCGCACCGAGATCAGTCCGCAACTCAAGTGGCCCAACGACGTCCACGTGGACGGGCGCAAACTCGCCGGTGTCTTGGCGCAACTGGTCCCCGGCGCCAATGGGGCGCCGCCCGCCGTCGTCGTCGGCTGCGGTGTGAACGTAAGCCTCACCGACCAGGAACTGCCCGTGCCGAACGCGACCAGCCTCCTGCTCGAGCACGCCACAACCACTGACCGGAACGTCCTGTTGAAGGCGTACCTGCGCCGGCTCGCGGATTCGTATACGGAATTCACGGTAGTCGACGGCGATGCGTCCCGTCCGTGGACGGACGGCAAATCGCTGCAGCTAAGGGTCAGCGACCGGATGGTCACCCTCGGACAGGACGTACGGGCCGAACTGCCGAACGGCACCATGCTCACCGGCCGGGCCATGAACCTTGACACCCACGGTGCGCTGGTGGTGCGCGACGACGACGGCGAGCGGCACACTGTCGCTGCCGGCGACGTCGTTCACCTGCGTCCGCTGCTTTCCTAAACGCATGCACCGTTTGGACGCCCGCGTGAAGCGGGGTGCAGCATGCGCATAAAGCTCGAACCCGGTGAGCATGTTGTCGTCCGCACCAGGCCGCACCCGCGGCGGCTGTTCGGGCGGTTCATCACCACGTTGCTGATCCTGGCGGCGACGGGGTACGGCCTCGGCTGGTACAGCCGGGCACAGTTGCCGCCCGGGTGGCTGCCCTGGGAACCGGCCCTCCTCACGGCGTTCCTCGTGATAGCAGGTCTGCTGATTCTGCGCGTGTTCGTCGTCCCCCTGCTGAAATGGGCCGGCACCCGTTACATTCTGACGAGCCGGCGGTTGATCAGGCGGGCCGGGTTCACCCGCCGCAGTGAGCGCGAAGTCAGGCTCACGGGAATCTTCCAGATCATCGTCGAGCAGACGTTGGTCGAGAGGGCGACGGCAGGCGGAACGCTCGTTTTTGACCTCGGCCGCGACAGGATGATCACGTTCCCGAACGTTCCCCAGATATCGACGTTCAAGCAATACATGGTGTCCGCGATCAGCGACCTCCCACTGACCGCCATGTTCGATGGTGTAGATATGGAAGTCGAGCCGATGGACAGGGCGGACATTCGCGGAACGGAACAGGAGTGGTGATGAGCGCCAGCAGCGGCACTGACGGCACCGAAGTGAGCGTGGCCCCGGGGAACCCGTCCGAGGATGAGGACAACCCGCTGACCCTCTCCATGCCGATCCTCAACCGCGCAGCCCTCCCTCCGGCGCCGGACACACTGGACAGAGACACCATTCGGCAGCTCGAAATCGAACTCCTTGGCGCCGAACGCACCTTACGACGCCGCGAGGTCGCCTCAGGCGCGGGCGTGTCCCTTCTGTCGGCTCGCAAGCTCTGGCGTGCCATGGGCTTTCCCAACATCGGGGACGACGACGTCGCGTTCACCGAGAAGGACATGGAAGCGCTCACCACCATCATCGAGCTGGTGCGCAAGGAGCAGCTCACCGAATCAGCCGCGATCTCGATTACGCGTGCGATCGGACAGATGACCGACCGCATGGTCGTGTGGCAGATCGAGGCGCTGGTGGAGGAGATGGTGGTCCAGCGCGGCATCACCGACGCCGCCGCACGCCGGAACCTCGTCGCGGAACTGCCGCAGCTGATTGACCCGCTGGAAAAGACCCTTGTTTACGCCTGGCGCCGGCAGCTGAACGCCGCCGTCCAGCGGTTGGCCGTCCGTGCCGAGGCCGGTCTCGCATCAAGCGAGACAGGACGGGCAGGCACGGAGGACGACGCTCCGCTGCCGCTGGCGCGCGCCGTGGGATTCGCAGACCTGGTGTCCTACACCAGCCTCTCCCGGCAGATGAATGAGCGAACGCTCGCGCAGCTGGTTCAACGGTTCGAGAACATGTGCGCCGAGATCATTTCGGTGGGCGGCGGCCGCCTGGTCAAGACGATCGGCGATGAAGTGCTGTACATCGCAGAGACACCCGAAGCGGGCGCTGAAATATCCCTTGCCCTGGCTAAAGCCTTCACGGAGGACGATCTCCTGCCATCCGCGAGGGTATCGATGGTGTGGGGCAGGATCCTCTCCCGACTCGGTGATATCTACGGCCCCACCGTCAACCTGGCCGCGCGGCTGACTTCGCTGGCCGAGCCGGGAACGGTACTGATTGACGCGACGACGGCGGCAACGCTGCGGGACAACGAACGCTTTGTCCTGATGCCGCACAAGGCACGAACGGTGCGCGGGTTTGGCGAGGTTCACCCGGTGACGCTCGCCAGGGGTACCGGCGACGGCTTGATCCTGGACTGACTGCAACCTACTCCGATACGCTGCCGGGCTTCGGTATGGGCACAAGTACCCATGACTGGGCGCGCTTCGAGTTGCACGGTCGTGTAACACTTTAATCGGTCAAGTATTGGCCTTCTGCCTCCGCACGGAGGCCAGGGTCCATCCAGCGTCTCAACGGGGAATCTTTGTGAAGCTTCTGAACCGACTCCACCGATTCAGCACAAAACACAAACGAACACTTACCGTCTCCACCGTTTCGGCAGTCAGCGTGGCTGTTGTGAGCGGTGCTTTGTTGTACCCGGGCTTCGCCACGGCTGAGGTTGACCTGAATGACGGCGGCGTCTGGGTGACCAACCACAACACCGGAATGGTTGGCCACCTGAACTACCAGTCGCGTCTGCTCGACGGTGGATACGCAGCAAACAGCGATGGCTTCGACATCATTCAGGACGCTGCGACGGTGTTCAACATCAACACGGATCAGTCGAAGGTCAGCCCCGTGGATGTTGCCAACGTCGTCCGTGGTACTGAGGTCCAGTTGCCGGGGTCTGCGGCCGTCGCGATGGGCGGCGCTACGGTTGCAGTGACTGACCGGGCTGGTGGGGCGGTGTGGATTACCACCGCGCAGAATCTTGGTGCGTTTAGTGATCAGGAGACCGAACCTGTTGTGACCGGTTCGTCGGGGGTGGTTGCCGCAGTCTCGTCCAACAACCGGGTGTTTGTTGCTGATCCTGGTGCGGGGACTGTGTCAACGTACGTCGTGGCCGCAGATGGTACCTACGAAGAACCGGCTGTCGTCGAAGTGGAAGAGCTCAATGGCTTCGGTGATGCGCAGATCGCTGCCGTCGGAGATCAGGCAGCGGTGTTCGACGGGGAGTCGGGGCAACTGATCCTGCCCGACGGTGAGGTTGTTGTTCTCCCGGATGCCCAGGACGGCAAGCTCCAGCAGAGTGGTCCGGCTGGCGCCTTCGTGGTGGTGGCAACACCGACGTCGTTGATCAAGCAGCCGCTCTCCGGTGGCGACCCCACTGTCACTGCGTTGGAAGGTAACGGGGTTCCTGCGGCTCCGGTGCAGTTGGATGGTTGTGTGCACTCAGCGTGGGCTGGCGCTGCGGTGTATGTCCGCGATTGTGTCGATGACGCTGGTGATCGTCGCGAGGAGATCCCGGAGTTGGGGGCGGAGTCGGAGCTGGTTTTCCGGGTGAACCGGAGCGTGATTGTGCTCAATGACGTCAATGCCGGTGATGTTTGGTTGGTGTTGCAGAACATGCAGTTGGTGGATAACTGGGGTGACATTATTCCGCCGAAGCAGGATTCCGATGAGGAGGACGAGGAATCGGCCAGCGAGAATCCGGTGAATACGCTTCCGGATCGTAGTGGTGAGAACCGTCCGCCGGTGGCGGAGGATGATTCCTATGGTGCGCGGGCGGGGCGGACCACGATTCTGAATGTGTTGACTAATGACACTGATCCGGATGGTGATCTGTTGACCGCGGCGTTGGCCGGTGAGCAGCCCGCTGCGGGGAGCGTGCAGCCGATCTATAACGGTGCGGGATTGCAGATTGTGGTGCCGGTGGATGCGCCGGTGGGCAATCATACGTTCTCTTATGAGGTTGCTGACGGTCGGGGTGGTAGCGATTCGGCTGAGGTGAGTGTTGATGTGCGGGGTGCGGAGTCCAATGAGCCGCCGACGCCGTTGCGGCCGACAAAGATTTTGGTGGAAGAGGGCAAGTCGGTCAGGCAGAACATTCTGTCCAGTTGGATGGATCCTGATGGTGATGATTTATTCCTGGTCAGTGCGGAGCCGACTCCGGATGGGGATCAGGTGCGGACCCGCTCGGATGGGTTGTTGACGTTCCGGGATGTGGGCAAGGGCCAGGGGGTGAAGGAAGTGAACATTGTGGTCTCTGATGGCCGCGATGAGGTTTCCGGTGTGATCAGTTTTGACGTTCGCGCTTCCGGGACGTTGGCGCCGGTGGTGAATTTCGATCACTTCACGGCGACCGTGGGGCAAGAATCCCAGCTCACGCCGCTGCAAAACGATATTGACCCTGCCGGCGGGCAGTTGAGTTTGGCGAAGGCGGAAATTACCGGAGGTGAGGCCGCGCTGACCCCGAATTATGAGACGGGGACGGTTGCTTTCACTCCGGAGGCGGCAGGGACGTATTACGTCGAGTACTTGGTGACGAATGGGCCGCAGAGTGCCAGCGGTCTTATCCGGGTGGATGCGAAGGCTGAGGGTGCTGAGGGTGCTCCGATTGCTGTCCGTGATGTGGCGTTGTTGCCTCGAAACGGCGACGTGCTGGTGGACGTGCTGGGGAACGACAGCGATCCGACTGGTGGCGTGCTGGTGGTTCAGTCCGTGGATGTCCCCGCAGACTCTCCTCTTGAGGTGGCTGTGCTTGATCACAATGTTCTTCGAATCCATGACGTCCGCAGCCTGAATCAGCAGACGACCATCACTTATACGGTTTCCAACGGTACGGCCACTGCTACCGGTGAGGTGAGTGTTTTGTCGGTTGAGGGGCCTCAGACGCTTTTGCCGCCGCAGGCGAATGCGGATGAGGTGACGGTGCGTGCCGGGGATGTGGTCAATATCCCGGTTCTGGAGAATGACACGCACCCGAATGGGGATGACTTGACCTTGAGCCCGGTGCTCGCTCAGGGCATTGACCTGGCGGACGGGCGGATCTTTGCCTCGGAGAACTCGTTGCGGTTTGTCGCAGGAGATACCGCGAAGACTGTTTACGCGATTTATGAGGTGTTGGACAGCACAGGGCAGACGGACTCGGCGGAGGTGCGGATCAACATCCGGCCGCTGGATGCACCGAACACTCCGCCGGTGCCGGAAAACCTTGATGCCCGGGTGATCGCGGGATCCACCGTGCGTATTCCGGTCCCGTTGGATGGCATTGATGCCGATGGTGACTCGTCGTTCCTTGCTGGGATCGATGTTGCACCTGGGATGGGTGCTGCTGTTCCGGGCCCGAATTATATTGATTTCACGGCCTCGGCTACGGGCGCTGGGACGGATACGTTTACGTATACGGTGCGGGACCGGTTGGGTTTGGAGAACACAGGAACCGTGCAGGTGGGGATCGCTCCTGCGGCGGAGGCTAACCAGTTGCCGGTGCCGGTCAATGATGGGGTGATTCTGCGGCCGGGGCGTGCGATCGCTGTCGACGCGTTACGCAATGATTCCGATCCGGATGGGGATCCGATCGCGTTGGATCCTGAGGCTGTGAGCGCGTCCCCTGAGGAGATGCGCCCGGAGGTTGTTGAGGGCAGGGTGGTGTTCCGCGCACCGGAGGCCGAGGGTGATTTCAGTGTCCGTTATGGCATCGGGGACGGCCGCGGTGGGACGGCGAATGGGAATATCAGTGTCACGGTGGATCAGAATGCCCCGTTGTTGTTGCCGATTGCCCGTGATGACCGGGTGGAGCGTGAAGAAGTGCGGGGGCAGACTGCGGTTGATGTTCCGGTGCTGAAGAACGATGAGGACCCGGACGGGGTATCCGAGGATCTGGATGTCACAGTTGATCCGGCTTACGTAGGCGCCAGCGTCGGTGCCGAGAACGTGGTCCGGGTGGAACTGACCGAGGACGCCCAGATTGTCCCGTATACAGTCGAGGACATTGATGGTGGTTTAGCGACGGCGGTGATCTGGGTGCCGGGGTTGAGCGAGCAGTATCCGACGTTGATCAGTGATGCGCCCATCGATGTGACGGCGGGGGAGGAACTGGCCCTTGATCTGAGCGAACTCGTGGAGGTCCGGGAAGGCCGGAGCCCACGGCTGACGGTTGAGGACAAGGTTTCAGCGATCGGCACCAGCAACGCTAACGAGTGGGTGGTTGACCCCAACAACCTGCGCTACGCGGCGGACATCGATTACGCGGGCAAGGGATCAATAACCTTCGAGGTCACTGACGGGTCCGGTCCGGATGATCCGCAGGGTTTGAGTTCGACTCTGACGATCCTGACGAACGTGATCCCGAACGAAGACCGTAATTTTCCGCCCACCCTTGAGTCCGGGTCGTTGGAGGTTGCTATCGCGGAGCCGGCAGTGACCCTGGATCTGGCCGGGTTGGCAGCGGATCCGAACCCGGATGATGTGCTTGAGTTCTCGTTGACCGGGGACCTGCCTGCCGGGTTTGATGTGTCTTTCGAGGGTTCCGTGCTCAGTGTTGCGGCGCAGGACGGTGCGCAGGTCGGGACCACGGGCATGGTGGGTATATCCGTGAGCGATGGTGAGGAAACCGCAGCCAGCACTGTTGCGTTGACGGTCCTTGCCTCGTCCCGGCCGTTGCCGGTCGCCAACGATGACGAGGTTCCTGAAGCGGTCCAGGGCGAAGCGGTCACGGTGGATGTGCTCAGCAATGACGTGAACCCATTCCCGGAAGAGCCGCTGCAGATCATTGATGTGATCGCTGACGGTAACGGCAGCGTGTCCCAGCAAGGCAACTCGGTGGTGGTGACCCCGGGCGAATCGTTCGTCGGCTCGATGAGCGTGCAGTACACGGTTCAGGATAAGACGGGTGATCTTTCTCGGGTAGCTACCGGGCAGATCGTGTTGACCGTGAAGGGTAAGCCCGGTGTCCCCTCAACCCCCGTTGTGGAGAGTACCCGAAATAAGTCCGTGGTGTTGTCCTGGGATCCACCGGCCGATAATGGGTCCCCGATCACCGGTTACACAGTGCGGAGTAATAACGGGTTCTCCCAGGAATGCCAGGCGACCACGTGCACGCTGACCGGGTTGACGAACAACGTGGAATACGTGTTCACGGTAACCGCCACGAACGCTATCGGCACGTCTGACCCGTCCCCGGAATCCGCTGTTGCACGCCCGGATACCCAGCCGGCGCAACCTGCACCGCCAACCCTAATATTCGGGGATGGAGCATTGACGGTGAACTGGGTTCCACCAGCGAATGAAGGGTCCCCGATCGAGGGTTATGACCTGCAGATTTCCCCGGCCCCACCCAACGGTGCGGTGCAGCGGAGCGCGTCCGGGAGCCCGCTGACCTGGGAAGGCCTGGAGAACGGGACCGCCTACAAGGTCCGGGTTCAGGCCCGTAACGCTGCTCCTGAACCGTCTGAATTCAGCGATTACTCCGCGGCGGAGACCCCTGCCGGGTTGCCTGGGACACCTCCGGCGCCGACCACCACAAGGGCGCAGTCACTGGGCAAGGAGAGTCAACTGGTCATCGACTGGGCGGATGTAAACCCGAACGGTGCACCCGTGACGAAGTACCAGGTCCAGGAGTTCCAGGGTGGGAACCTCGTTCGTACCCTGCCCGAAGTCCAGGCCTCCGAGCAGACGATTGTTGTCCCGAACGCTGAAGCCGATTACAGCTACTCGGTGCGTGCCTACAACCAAGCCGGGTGGACCGAGTACGGGGCGCAATCAGCACCACGACGGGCCGTCGGAGCACCTGCCGCGCCGGCACCACCACGACTGCTCGAAACCCGCACCGGCGGTAACGGTGAGCACGTGCGTATCGAGTTCAACGAACTGACCGCAGCGGAACGCAACGGTGCGCGCGCTTCCGAGGTCAGCTACCAGGCAACCTTCAGCGACGGACGCCAACTACGGGTAAGCAACGGCCAGGAAATCGGCGGCTTCCCCAACGGAACCCGCGTCTGGGCCGTCATCCGCGCGGTCACCACGGCCGACGGCTCCAACTACCCGGGACCCGACAGCGCCCGCTCCAACAACGTCACCCCCTACGGTCAACCTCGGAAACCCAATGCAGATTCGGGAACGAGTAAACGCGGCGACAAAGACGTGCACTTCACCTGGTCCGCCCCCGCAGACAACGGTCGCCCGGTCGACTACGTACGTTATCGTCATCTTTCTCCCAACCTTGGGTGGGTCAACGGCGGTAAGTCCGGCAAGGCGAGCTTTCCGGCCGACGACTGGGGCAAATCCGTGACCCTCGAATTCCAGACGTGCGATTCCACGGGCCAGTGCGCGGGAAGCAAGAAGGTTGTCGGCCGAGCGGGCGATGAGCCACCACCACCACAGCCGACAGCGTGGACCATTCACGGTGGCGGGGAACTGGAGTCACGCAGCTGTATGGATCCCCGGGATGGGTCAAACTTCGACGATGCCACAAGGAATTGTCGGGGGGAGCACTGGTTCTATCCCGACCAATCGATGACTTCCAATTGCTACATCAGCCGTAGCAGTGGGCCGTGGTTCAGGCAGCAGTCCGGACCCAACGGGAGCAACAATGGGTTGTTCCTGAAGGGCGTCCACACCACCACCGGTAATCGGCCGCCGGCCGGCATGCCGCGGTGCTGATTGGCCCGGCGGTTGATTGGCGATCAGGAACACCAATAGGAAGTTGTGACGATAACGTGAGGATGACCGATTTGCGTGGTCGTGTAACACTTTATTCGTCCGAGTCTCTGACAGGTCTCCCTTCCGGAGACCTGTCCATCAAGCGTTTCAACCGGGGAATCTTGTGAAGCTTCTGAGCGGCCTTCGACGGTTCAATACCAGGCACAAACGAACAGTTACGGTCTCAACGGTTTCGGCAATGACCATTGCCGTTGTCAGCGGTGCATTGTTGTATCCCGGGTTTGCCACGGCTGAGGTGGATTTGAATGACGGTGGCGTGTGGGTGACTAACCGTAATACCGGGTTGGTGGGTCACCTGAACTATGAGTCGCGTTTGCTTGATGGTGGTTACGCGGCCAACAGCGATGGTTTTGACATCGTGCAGGACGAGGCCGCGGTGTTCAACGTAAATACGGATCAGTCGAAGGTTAGTCCGGTTGATGTGGCGAATGTGGTGCGGGGGACTGAGGTCCAGCTGCCGGGTGCGGCAGTAATCGCTATGGGCGGGGACACGGCCGCTGTAACCGACCTTGCCGGTGGCTCAGTATGGATCACCACTGTTGGTAACCTCGGTGCCTTCAGCGACCAGGAGACGGAACCGGTAGTAACTGGATCGGCCGGTGCGGTCGCGGCTGTCTCGTCCAACAACCGGGTAGTCATTGCAGATCCTGGTGCCGGGACAGTATCCACCTATTTTGTCGCGCCCGATGGAACACATCCCGCGCCCGAAATGCTCGAGTCGGAGGATTTGAAGAACTTCGACAACGCACAAATTGCCGCCGTTGGCGACCAGCCGGTGGTGTTTGACAGTGAGTCGGGGCATCTGATGCTGCCCGATGGCGAAATTGTGGTACTTCCGGATGCACAGGATGGGATGCTACAGCAGAGTGGGCCGGCGTCGGACTTCGTCGCGGTGGCGACGCCGACGTCGTTGATCAAGCAGCCCCTCGGTGGCGGGGATCCGGTGGTTACTGCATTGGAGGGCAACGGAGTTCCTGCGGCGCCAGTGCAGTTGAATGGTTGTGTGCATGCGGCGTGGGCTGCTGCGGCGGTTTATGTCCGTGACTGTGCCAATGACGCCGAGGATCGCCGTGAGGAGATCCCGGAGTTGGACGTCAAGTCGGAACTGGTGTTCCGGGTGAACCGTGACGTTGTGGTCCTCAATGACACCAACGCGGGGGACGTGTGGCTGGTGCTGCAGAACATGCAGCTGGTGGATAACTGGGGTGACATCATTCCGCCCAAGGATGAATCGGATGAGGAGGATGAGGAATCCGCGAGTGAGAATCCGGTGAATACGTTGCCGGACCGTAGCGGGGAAAACCGTCCTCCGGTTGCCGAGGATGATTCCTACGGCGCACGCGCGGGACGCACAACAATACTCACAGTGCTTACCAACGACACTGACCCGGATGGCGATTTGCTGACCAGTGAGCTAACCGGCGAGCAACCCGCGGCCGGCGAGGTCCAACCCATCTACGACGGTGCGGGGTTGCAGATTGTTGTTCCCGAGGATGCACCGGTGGGTAACCATACGTTCGCCTACGAGGTTGTTGATGGTCGGGGTGGCAAGGACTCGGCTCAGGTCAGTGTCGATGTGCGGGCTGCAGAGTCGAATGAACCACCCAAGCCGATGCGCTCGACCAAGATTCTGGTGGAAGAGGGTAAATCGGTCAGCCAGAACATTCTGAGTGCGTGGATGGACCCTGACGGGGACGATCTGTTTTTGGTGAGCGCTGAGCCGACGCCTGACGGCGACCAGGTCCGCACCCGGTCGGACGGCCTGCTGACCTTCCGTGATGTCGGTAAAGGTCAGGGCGTGAAGGAAGTCAGGATCGTGGTGTCTGACGGACGGGAGGAAACCTCCGGCGTCGTCAGTTTCGATGTTCGTGCCTCCGGGACGCTGGCCCCGGTGGTGAACTTCGATCACTTCACGGCCACTGTGGGCCAGGAATCACAGCTGTCGCCATTGCAGAATGACCAGGATCCGGCCGGTGGTCAGTTGAGCCTGGCGAAGGCGGAGATCACTGGCGGGGAAGCTGCGCTGACTCCGAATTATGAAACGGGGACGGTTGCGTTCACCCCTGAATCCGCAGGTACCTATTACATCGAGTACCTGGTAACCAATGGCCCGCAAAGCGCAAGCGGACTCATTCGGGTTGATGCGAAGGCTGAAGGTGTTGAGGGTGCGCCGGTCGCGGTCCGCGACGTGGCGTTGCTTCCCAGCAATGGCGACGTCCTGGTGGATGTACTGGGGAATGACACGGATCCGAGCGGTGGTGTGCTGGTGGTCCAGTCCGTTGATGTCCCGGAGGGTTCACCCCTTGATGTAGCGGTGCTGAACCATAGCGTATTGCGGATTCACGACGTGAGGAATTTGGACCGTCAGACCAAAATCACCTACACGGTGTCCAACGGTAAGGCCTCTGCTACCGGTGAGGTGAGCGTCCTGTCGGTGGCCGGCCCGGAAACACTCCTGCCGCCGCAGGCTAATGCGGATGAGGTGACGGTGCGTGCCGGGGACGTGGTCAACATTCCGGTTTTGGATAATGACACGCATCCGAACGGCGATGAGTTGACGTTGAGCCCCGTGCTCGCTCAGGGAATTGATCTTGCTGATGGGCGGATCTTTGCGTCTGAGAACACGTTGCGGTTCGTCGCAGGCGATACTGCGAAGACTGTGTACGCGATTTATGAGGTGTTGGATAGTACGGGGCAGACTGACTCGGCTGAGGTCCGCATCAACATCCGGCCGTTGGATGCTCCGAACACACCTCCGGTGCCAGAGAACCTGGATGCCCGTGTGATCGCGGGGTCTACGGTGCGGATTCCGGTGCCGTTGGACGGAATTGACGCAGACGGAGATTCGTCCTTCCTGGCCGGCATTGAGCGCGCACCTGTTATGGGTGCTGCCGTGCCGGGCCCGAATTACATTGATTTCACGGCATCTGCCACTGCTGCGGGAACCGACATTTTCACCTACACGGTCAGAGACCGTTTGGGTTTGGAGAACACGGGAACTGTGCAGGTTGGTATCGCGCCGGCGGCGGAGGCGAATCAGAAACCGGTGCCCGTCAACGACGGCGTGATTCTCCGTCCGGGCCGCGCTATTGCGGTCGACGCCCTTCGAAACGATTCTGATCCTGACGGGGATCCCATTTCCCTGAACACCGATGCGCTGAGCGCTTCGCCGGAGGAGATGGGACCCAAAGTTGTGGAGGGGCGCGTACTGATCCAGGCACCGCAAGCTGAGGGTGACTTCAGCGTCAGGTATGGGATTCAGGATGGCCGTGGTGGAGTAGCGAACGGTAACATCAGCGTCACCGTCGACCAGAACGCACCGCTGCTGCTTCCGATTGCCCGGGATGACCGAGTGGAACCCACTGAGACCCGCGGGCAGACCGCCGTCGACGTTCCCGTGCTGAAAAACGATGAAGACCCGGACGGCGTGGCCGAGGACTTGGTTGTAAGCATTGATCCCGCGAACATTACAGCTTCCGTAACTTCTGAGAACCTGGTCCGTGTCGAGTTGACCGAAGGGGCCCAATCGATTCCTTATACGGTGGAGGACATCGATGGGGGCCTTGCTACTGCGGTCATCTGGGTGCCCGGATTGAGCGATCAGTATCCGACGTTGATCAATGACGCCCCGATTGATGTCAACGCAGGTGAGGAACTTGCATTGGACCTGAACGAACTGGTCGAAGTCCGCGAGGGCAGAACCCCACGCCTTACGGTCGAGGAAAAAGTCACCGCTATCGGAACTGATAACCCGAATGAATGGGTTGTGGACCCAAACAACCTTCGCTACGCCGCGGACATCGACTATGCGGGCCGGGGGTCAATAACTTTCGAGGTCACGGATGGCTCGGGCCCCGATGACCCTGAAGGACTGAGTTCCACACTAACGATTCTCACGAATGTCATCCCCGTCAAGGATGAGAAGCGAAATGTTCCACCGACGTTGAGTTCGGGTTCACTGGAGGCCGCTATTGCTGAGCCTGCTGTCACGCTGGATATTGCTGCGTTGGCGTCTGACCCGGACCCGGCTGACGCTTTGGAGTTCGCCCTGACGGGGGAGCGTCCGGCCGGGTTTGACGTGTCGTTCGACGGTTCCGTATTGAGTGTTGCCGCCCAGGAAAGCGTCCGGGTTGGAACAACCGGTGTCATCGGGATCTCGGTTACCGATGGCGAGGCAACAGCGACCAGTTCGGTGGCGCTTGCTGTCCTGGCGTCGAGCAGGCCATTGCCGGTGGCTAACGACGACGAGGTCCCTGAAGCCGTGCAGGGCGAGCCGGTGACAGTCGAGGTTCTGAAGAATGACGTGAATCCGTTCCCGGAAGAAGCACTTGAGATTGTCGATGTCGTCGCTGACGGCAACGGCAGCGTTTCCCAACAAGGTGAATCCGTGGTCATCACACCAGGTGAGTCTTTCGTGGGGACGATGACGGTGCAGTACACGGTGCAGGACAAGACGGGGGATTTGTCCAGGGTTGCCACAGGTCAGGTTGTGTTGACGGTGAAGGGTAAGCCTGGTGTGCCGTCGACTCCGGTGGTGGAGAGCACCCGTAATAAGTCAGTGGTGTTGTCCTGGGATCCACCGGCCGATAACGGATCCCCGATCACTGGTTATGCGGTGACGAGTAATAACGGGTTCTCCCAGGAGTGCGAGGCGACCACATGTACGCTGACCGGGCTGACGAACAACGTGGAATACGTGTTCACGGTGACCGCCACGAATGAGGTGGGTATGTCCGATCCGTCACCGGAGTCCGCTGTCGCTCGACCGGACACACAGCCGGCGCAGCCTGCACCGCCAACTCTGGTCTTCGGTGACGGAGCATTGACGGTGAACTGGGTTCCACCCGCGAATGAGGGTTCCCCGATTGAGGGTTATGACTTGCAGCTTTCCCCTGCTCCTCCAAATGGTGCGGTGCAGCGCAGTGCCGCGGGTACCCCGATTACATGGGAAGGCCTGGAGAACGGGACAGCGTACAAGGTACGGGTGCAGGCGAGGAATGCTGCCCCTGAGCCCTCGGAGTGGAGTGATTACTCCGCTGCCGAGATTCCGGCTGGGTTACCCGGGACGCCTACTGCGCCAACCACCACCCGAGCCCAGTCACTGGGTAAGGAGAGTCAGTTGGTGGTCGACTGGGCGGATGTTACCCCGAACGGTGCACCCGTGACGAAGTACCAAGTCCAGGAATTCAAGGGTGGGAACCTTATCCGTACCCTGCCCGAGGTCCAGGTCGCCGAGCAGACCATCGTGGTGGCCAACGATGAAGCTGATTACAGCTACTCGGTGCGTGCCTACAACAAAGCCGGGTGGACTGAGTATGGGGCACAATCAGCACCACGTCGCGCAGTCGGAACTCCCGAGGCGCCGGCACCACCGCAGCTCGTCGAAACCCGGACTGGTAGTTCCGGAGAGCACGTGAAGATCACTTTCACCGAGCTTGCCGCCCCACAGCGAAACGGTGCGCGCGCGTCCGAAATCAGCTATCAGGCGTCCTTCAGCGACGGACGGACAATGGGCATCACCAACGGTCAGGAGGTTGGGGGCTTCCCGAACGGGTCTAATGTGTGGGCAGTGGTGCGTGCGGTGTCTTCCTCGGACGGAGCCAACTATCCGGGAGCGGACAGCGAACAATCCAACACCGTGATTCCGTACGGATTGCCCCTCGAACCTGCCGTGACCGCACGACCGAACGGGGAGGGGGATCGGACGATCGAGTTTGATTACTCCGCGCGGAATGACAACGGCCGCCCGGTCACTCACATCAAGTACCGCCACCGCGAGCCCGATCTGGCATGGGAAACGCAGAATCTACGCGCAGGCACCTTCGTGGATGAGACTGCGGAGTACAACGCTTCCGTGACTGTGGAGTTCCAGGCCTGCGATTCAATGGGGCAATGCTCACCGGGTGCGGTAGTCATGGGCACATCGGGCTCGGAGCCGGCGCCAACTGAACTGAGGACCCAGCTCAATGCTGGGATGGACCGAAGCTGCACAGAACCCGCGGATCGGACAGTCTACACACAGGCACCGAACAACAATCGATGTGGCGGAGCGGGTGGCCACGACGCGCCGTGGTTCGGTTCCGAACACAACTTCATTGTGGGTTGCTATATCTACAAGCCGCCGTCCGCATATCAAAACCGTCCAGCAATCCCCTGGTACCGGATCCTGAGCGAACGTAATCAAGGCCGTTACATCGACGCGGGCCACACGACCCTGGGCGGCCCGGATCGAAGCAGACTCCCGCAATGCTGAGCACGCGACATGACAAAATAGCCCTGCCATGGGCACCGCTACCCATTACCTGCATTTGAGAACGCACTACACGAGAAAAGAACACACCAACATGACAATGACAGCTGAGCAGGCCGCCTGGTTCGCAGGCACCTTCGACAAACTGGTCGGAAACGTGGGGCAGGCCGTTTTGGGCAAGTCGCATGTAGTTCGGTTGGTGCTGACCAGCATGCTTGCCGAGGGGCACGTGCTGCTCGAGGATGCGCCGGGAACCGGGAAGACCATGCTTGCCCGATCCCTTGCAGCCACCGTGCAGGGCACCCATTCCAGGATCCAGTTCACGCCGGACCTTCTCCCGTCCGATGTCACGGGCATCACGATCTATGACCAAAAGACCCAGGAGTTCGAATTCCATAAGGGTCCGATCTTCGCGAACATCGTGCTTGCTGATGAGATCAACCGCGCCTCTCCGAAGACGCAGTCGGCGCTGCTGGAAGTCATGGAAGAGTCCCGCGTGACAGTCGACGGCGTCAGTTACACCAACGAGCGTCCGTTCATGGTCATCGCCACCCAGAACCCCATTGAGCAGGCCGGCACCTACCGGCTACCCGAAGCGCAGCTGGACCGGTTCCTCATCAAGACCGAGATTGGCTACCCGGACCACGCATCCACGGTGCAGCTGCTTGGGGGCTCCGCAACGCGTGACAGGTCCGCTGCGCTTAGTCCGATCATCACCACGCAGGCGATCAAGGACATGGCCGACCTCGCCACTGAAACCCATGTTGATCCGGCGGTGCTCGAATACATTTCCCGCCTTACCGAAGAGACCCGCTCGGCACCTGAAACCAGGCTCGGTGTGAGCGTGCGCGGAGCGCTTGCCATGGTGCGCACAGCCAAGGTCTGGGCAGCAGGCCAGGGCAGGCACTACGTTCTGCCGGACGATGTGAAGGAACTCGCACCGTACGTCTGGACTCACAGGTTCGTCATGGATCCCGAAGCCGAATTCGCCGGTGCCACCGCTGAGGCGGTTCTACGCCGCGTCCTGGCCGATGTCTCTGCCCCGCAGCAGCGGGCCACTGCCTGATCTGCACAATTAGATGGCCACCAAAACCGACACCACAGAGAAGCGTTCGTCCCGACGACGGCGCGCCGCTGATCCAGCGCGCCCTCCGAAGGACTCAACCAGCTCACGAAGGGGCGGGAAGGCTGCCCCGCGCAAGGCGCCGTCGTCGTCCCGGTTGCACCCGCGGTCACTGAGCCGCGAAGCATGGCAGCTCGCCGAAGCCGCAGTGGCGCCCACCGTACGTCGAGGCGTGGGAATGTTCAGCCGTTACTGTGGGCCGGTGCTCGGCTTGGTCAGCCCGCTCGGGTGGATCATGATGGCCACCGTGGTCTCGCTCTGGCTGCTTGGCAGTATCTTCGAGTGGCGGGAAGCGCTGATTGCAGCGCTCCTTGGCACCATCCTCTTTGTTCTGGCCGTCGGTTTCATCATCGGGCGTTCGGCCTACGCCGTCGAACTCGACCTGACGCGCACACGGGTTGCCGTGGGGGACCGCGCCGTCGGAAGCGTTTCAGTCTCGAACAGTTCAAACAAGCCGCTGCTCCCCGCCTCACTAGAACTGCCGGTCGGAGCTGCAACAGCAATTTTCCACCTGCCGAGGCTGAAGCCAGGCCAACTGCATGAAGATCTCTTCACCATCCCCACCCAGCGGCGCGCCGTCATTGTGGTTGGACCGGTCCGTTCTGTGCGTGCAGACCCGCTGAGCCTTCTGCGACGGCAGGTTTTCTGGACCGAACCGACGGACCTATATGTACATCCGCGCACCACGCCGCTGGTCGGCTCGGCAGCCGGGTTCATCAAGGACCTGGAAGGCCTTCCCACCAAGGAACTCTCCAGCGCGGACGTCTCATTCCATGCGCTGCGTGACTACGTTCCGGGTGATGACCGCCGCCACATCCACTGGAAGACAACCGCACGTACGGGGCAGCTCATGGTCCGCCAGTTCGAGGAGACACGCCGCTCACACCTCGCTGTCGCGCTCTCCACCAACACGCAGGAGTACTCCTCGAACCTCGAGTTCGAACTCGGGGTGTCCGTGGCCGGTTCGATCGGGCTGCAGGCAATTCGGGAACAGCGGAACCTCAGCGTGCTCACCCAGGACGGCCCCCTACGCTCCGAAACGGGGCGGAACCTGCTCGATGACATGACGCGCATCGAAGGCCGCAACCGGCGGGCAACCGCTGTGGACCTGGCGAGGACGACGGCGGACACCGTCCCGAACGCCTCTGTCGTGTTCTTCGTCGTCGGGCAGCAAGTGACGCCCTCACAGCTGCGTTCGGCGGCGGCCTCCGTACCGCCGGGCATCCGGTGCATCGCGATTCGTTGCGTGGCCGACCAGGAACAGGGCCGGGCAACCATCGGTGACCTGACCGTGCTTACGCTCAATAACCTGACCGACCTGGCCATGATCCTGAGAAAGGCCGCAGCATGAGCCGCCGCGCAGGACGCACCGCCCGTCCCTTGCCCGGGCGGATTCAGGCCCTCATCGACGTGGGTGCCCTGACGGTACTCCTCGGCCTCGGCGTGCTTGGTTTCGGGCCTACGTTCGGAGGAGACCTGCGCTACCTCGCCGCAGGGTTCGGCGGGCTTGCTGTCGGGCTCGGCACTGCGTGGTTCAGCGCCCGCTTCCGTTGGGGATTCTGGCCGACAGCAGGGGTTCTGCTGGGTGCCTACCTGATCCTTGGACACGCCCTTGCCGCACCGACAGAATCATTCCTCGGTTTCCTGCCTACCCTTGAGTCGCTCCGGGTGCTGATTGTCGGCGTCGTCTTCTCCTGGAAGGACATCCTGACCGTTGCAGATCCGGTGGGTGTGAGCCGGGGGATGCTGGTGGTTCCGTTCCTTGCCGCGCTTATTGCTGCCGCAGTGGCCGGTGTGCTGGCCTGGCGGGTGCGAACGCCGTACTGGGTGCTGCTGCCGGTCATCGGTCTTTTCGTCGCGAGTATCGCATTCGGTACCAACCGTGCGTCCCTTCCCGAAGTTCGCGGGATCCTGCTGGTTGTTGCCGCTGCTGCCTGGCTCGCTTACCGGCGGGATATCGCCCGTACCGATGACACCAACGCCCTCTCGGCGAATGTATCCGGGCAGAAATCCGGCCCTGCCGCCTCGGCCGTCCTCCGCTCGGGAAGGCTGCGCCGACTGGGCCTCGGTGGTGCGGTCCTGGCACTCGCTACCATCCTGACCCTCGTGATCAGCCCGGTCCTTGCGGGAGGCACCAACCGTGATGTGCTCCGCGATGTCGTGGAACCGCCGGTGGACCTGTTTGACTACCCCAGCCCGCTGACGAGCTTCCGCAAGTACGTCAAGGACCAGTCCGAAGAGACGCTCCTGATGGTCGACGGCCTCCCAAAGGGAGAGCGGATAAGACTGGCGGCCATGGATGCCTATGACGGCGTGGTCTACAACGTGAACCCACAGGCGGCAGGCAACTTCGCCCGGGTGGGGGATGCGCAGCAGCTCGGCAATACGGACATCGCCGAGGAAGAGGGCACTGTCGCGACGCTCGATATCACCATCGAGGCGTACAACGGTGTCTGGCTTCCCTCGGGCGGCGAACTGATCGGTATGGACCTTCAGGGGCCCAGGGCCGACGAGCTGAACCGCTCCCTCTACTACAACAACGACGCCCGGACTGCGCTGTCAACGATCGGCGTGCAGTCCGGTGACACCTACAGCGTCAACGTGCTGTTCCCTGCTGTGCCGCCCGATGAGATCCTCACCCAGTACGGCTTCGCGGACCTCAGCCTGCCGCGGGTACAGAACGAGCCACCAGTGATTGCTTCGAAGGCCAGTGAGTACGTGGGTGAGGTGTCGGACCCGATCGAGCGCGCCCGCCGTCTTGAGCAGGTTCTGAGTTCCCAGGGGTTCTTCAGCAACGGCAAGGACGGGGAGGCGCCGTCGCTTCCCGGCCATGGGGCGGCCCGCATGCTCAACCTGCTCGACGCCGAACAGATGGTCGGCGACGACGAGCAGTACGCCGTGGCAATGGCCCTGATGGCCCGCAAGCTCAACATCCCCGCGCGGGTGGTCATGGGCTTCTATCCGGACTGGGACGAAATCGAAGATCCATCCGCGCCGATCGCCCTTACGGGTGAAGACGTGCACGCGTGGGTTGAAATTGCCTTCGACAATGCTGGCTGGGTACCCTTCGACCCCACGCCCCCGGAGGATAATGAGCCGGTTCCGCCCCAGCAGCAGCCGCGATCCTCACCGAAGCCCCAGGTGTTGCAGCCGCCCCCGCCGCCGCAGGAGCCGGCAGAGCTTCCGCCGGACTCGGCACCGGAACCACAGGACGCCGAGGACCGCACCGAGGACTTCTGGGACGACTGGGGGCCATTGATCCGTGCTATCGCGCTGGCACTGATTCCACTGGGTGTGCTGCTGCTGCCGCTGCTGCTGATTGCGCTGCTCAAGCTGCGTCGTCGTAAGCGGCGCGCGAACGACGGCGCGCCCTCCCAGCGTGTCGGGGGCGGGTGGAGCGAGGTCATGAGCTTGGCTACCGACCTCGGCGCCGAAACGAACTCCCGCGCAACCCGGCGCGAAAGCGCGCGTGACCTCGGTGACGTTTTTCCCGGTAGCGCCGGCTCCACAACGCTGCTGGCTGAACGCGCCGACGCGAGCATCTTCGCCGCCGGAGAGCCGACCGAACGCGAGGTCGAGGAGTACTGGGGAACGGTGGATGCGTCGCTGGATGACATGCGCGGGTCTGTGGGCTGGTTCCGCCGCCAGCGCGCCAGGTTCTCACCGCGTTCACTCATCCGTGAAGCGCGCTTGAAGATGGCCGGCGGCCCGAAGCCGAAACCGGCGAACGGACGACGGCGGAACCGATGAACAGGGCTGGGTTCGAGTGTCCTCGCTGCGCGTCCCGGGTTGTTGCCGGAACGGCGTACTGCGTGAGATGCGGCGCTGCCATTCCCAATCGGACCGGCAACGTCCGTACAGTTGATTCACCGGGCGGTGTGCGGTTGGATGGACGCGCTCCAGCGAATGGCGAGGGAGGAGAGCAGCGGACGATGGCTCAGCTCAACCTGAAGAACGGTTCCGCCGGGAAGCGGCTTGGAGCCAAGTTGCTGGATGGGATTCCTGCTGCGCTGATCAGCGGGATCGCCGTCGTGCTTGCCCTTCCACTTATCGGCTATGAGCAGATCTCAGCGGACACCGCGGTGCTTGACCTGGGGATGTTCTACGTCGTCTCCGGGATCGGCAGTGTGGTGTCACTCGGTTACTGGATTTTCTTGTGGGGGTGGGAAGCAAAAACCGGGAAGACACTCGGGAACCTCATGCTGGGTCTGCGGACCACCAACGAGCAGGGCTTCGCACCCGGGTGGCTTGCCGTGTTCCTGCGTAACCTGATTATCGGATTGTCCGGGATCGTGCCGGTCATCGGGTTTGTACTCATGATGGTGTCCAACCTGTTCGATTCCCCGGAGCAGCGCCAGGGTTGGTACGACAAAGCTGCACGCACCCTAGTCTTCGATGTGCGTGCCGGGCGCAACCCGCTGGTCACCGGAGGAATCGGCGGGCCGGCCTCGTTCGCCCCGGAGCCTCCTCCGCCGGCTGTGCGAGCCATCCCCTCGCCGGTCACCGGCCACCGCACGACGGCGCCCGAGGAAGCACCCACGAGCTCACCGCAGGAAACGTCTGCCCTCGCGTCATTCGAATCACCCCGGCAGGTCGAGAGCGGGCCACGAGCGCAGCCCATCCGTGCCAGTGAACCGGCCCCGGCATCCTTTGCGCCGCCTGCACCTGCAGCCCCGACACCCGCGCCGGCTCCGCCTGAAGCAGCGCCGCCTGTAGCAGCGCCGCCTGTAGCAAACCCGCCTGCAGCAGCGCTTTTGCCCGAGAAGATACCCACCGGCAGAACCGCTCCGCTACCGGAGAACGAACCCACGCATCCGGACCAGGAATCGGAAGAGACAGTGGCGACCCGGCGGTCAGGCGAGCGGGGGATACGGATCCACCTCGACGACGGGCGGAACTTCCTGCTGCGCTCGACCGCGCTGATCGGGCGCAACCCCGCGGGAACTGACAACGCTGAGCTCATTTCCGTGAAAGATGAGGGCAGGTCGGTATCGAAGACCCACCTGCACCTGCGCGTCGACGACGGCAGGTTGTGGGTAACGGACCGGAACTCCACCAACGGCAGCGCCATCACAGTTCAAGCTGGGGCGCGGATACAGTTACCGGGTGGCGAGCCGTACCTGGCGGAACCGGGATCAACGGTTCATTTCGGCGACCGCAGCCTCCGGGTGGAAATCTCGTGAACGAACTGAATCAGGTAAAGGACTGGGACATCAAACTGAACGTCGGGTACGCGTCGGACCGCGGCCTCAAACGCGAACTCAACGAGGATTCGCTGATAGCTGCCGAACCCATCTTTGCGGTGGCGGACGGCATGGGCGGCCATGAAGCGGGCGAAGTAGCGTCGGGAATCTGTGTGCGGACGCTCGGCGAGAGCAGTATCATCGGTCAGCACGCGCCGCAGTTTTCGGCGGCGGACCTCGAGGAACTGCTGCGTACCGCGGATGAGCAGATCCGCGCGGAAACCGGTGGCAGGGCAGGGACTACGCTGTCCGGCGTCGTTCTCGTCGAAGAATCGGGCATGCCGTACTGGCTCTTCTTCAACGTGGGGGATTCGCGGACCTACCGGCTGAGCCAGGGCAGGTTCGGCCAGATCTCGGTGGACCACTCCGAGGTGCAGGAACTGGTGGACCGCGGTCACATAACCGCCGCGCAGGCTGCAGGTCACCCCCGTCGGCATGTCATTACCCGTGCGCTTGGCACCGGCGATGATTCCGAAGCGGACTACTGGCTGATGCCGGTGGAGACCGGCGACCGCATCCTGATCTGCTCGGACGGCCTCAGCACAGAGGTTCCCGAGGAACGCATCTACGCGCTGCTCGGGTCTCTCAGGGACCCCCAGCAGGCAGCAGACGCGCTGGTCCAGGAGACTCTGCGCTGCGGTGCGCGGGACAACGTAACCGTGGTGGTGGTGGATGCGCATGGAGTCGATGGCGATGCCGACCTCCACACGACCGCGCCCCGAAGCAACGGCGCGAATGACGCAGAAGACTCCACCCTCCCGGGCTCCGACGGCAAGTCGACCGGCACTGCCGTGACCGAGAAAGAGCCGAGATGAGCAGTGTCCGTTACACGCCGGGAGGGGACTGGCTCAGCGTGGTGCGTGGCGGCGTCGTCGTGCTGCTTCCCGCGACCACCGGGCAGGACGTGCTGGACAGGCTGTGGAAGCAGCTGGGGGAGGATCCGGACCTGCAGGCAATCCTGACTATTGTTACCGGCGGGTTCGGTGCCGGTCTGGCGTCGATGCCGTCCTTCGGCCTGGTGTCGAACACCGGACGGCAACATGTTCTCCTGCGTGGACCAGTGCGGCTGAGAACCGAAAGCGCCGACGGCGTGGTTGAACTTTCCGGCGAGCACGTCACCACCTGGACCGAGCGGATTATCGACGGCGGCGTAGGCGGTTTCACGCTCACCGCCGGTTTATCCGACGTGTCGTCAGAGGAGCACGGCCTGGTGCTGTTCCTTGAGTCGGGCATTGTGCGCGCTCAAGCCGTCACCGGAGGTCCGGCAGGGGAATGCGTCGGTTCGTCCGGCACTGGTTCCCATCCTTCCGGCAGGAGCGGCGGCCAGGATTCAGGCCCGACGACGACGGCGGGTCCACCCTCGCGGGCTTCCACCCCGCGGGCGGAAAAGAGCGCACCAGCACCCGGGGACCGCCAGCCAACGTCTGGGTGGGAGCCCGCGGACACTGACCCGGAAACCGCCGGAACGGGGGCGCTCGAAGCGGAGGAATCCGCCACGATCAACCCGAGCCTGTATCTTACGGCGCACGATGATGAGCAGCTCGAAACCGGGGACCGGACCGGTGGCGACACGCAGGCCGGGTCTGACGCAGTGTCTGCACCGTCCGGAAGTCCGGCTGAGGGCTTGACTGAGGCAGAAGTTGACCCGGAACTATCCACGACCGGGTATGACCACCTGTGGGACCGCACGGTTGTGCGCAGGGTGGAGGACGCAGCAGTGCGCTCATCCGATGAGGACGAACCTGACGACGGCCCTGTGGCCCCCGACTCGAATTCCACCGACGCTGGAACCGACACTGGAACCGCCGCCACACCTCAACCGAGCGGTGACGGCGCGGACTCACCCGCAGGCCTGGCCGCCCCGACCGCCGCGCTATCCGCTGCCAAGTCGGCCGTTCACGGTGAGGGCGCGGCGTCCTCGTCAGGCGTTGGAGAGTCCGGAACAAGGGAACCTGGCGCAGACTCACCCGGAGCAGGCCAAACACCCCACGGAGGCAGCGCTCCGGCCAGTGGACTCCTGATCGACTCGGTCCCATGGGCGCGTCCCAAACCGGAACAGAGCCCACAGGCCGAGGAAGTCCCGCCGGCGCAGGAAGTCCTGCCGCCGGCGCGGAAAGCTCCGCCCACCGGCGACGCGTCGAATGCCGGCGAGGATCCCGATCATGACGGGCAGACCGTCATGCGCAGCGACCTGGGTGACCAGTCAGGCACGGCGCAGGCTCAAGCCCCGGACGCGCCGGAGACCCGCCCGGGCACCGGCCCGCTGGTCCTGGCACGGTTGTGCGCCCAGGGGCATGCCAATCCGCCGGAGGCTTCGGCCTGCGGCGTGTGCTCGCAGGCGCTTGAGGCCGATCCGCGCGAAGTGCACCGGCCCAGCCTCGGAACTATGCGCATTTCCACGGGCGAGGTGGTTGAACTGGACCAGTCGCTCATTATCGGACGGCAGCCGTCGGTGTCCCGGGTGCAGGGCCGCGGCATGCCGAAACTGGTGCAGGTAACGAGTGCGGGCGGGGATATTTCACGTTCGCACGTCGAGGTCCGCCTGGACGGCTGGCACGTGCTGCTCTGCGACCTCAAAGCGACCAACGGCACGGTGCTGATCCGCTCAGGCCATCCGCCGCGCAGGCTCGGCGAGGGTGAGACAGCGTTCCTGCTCGACGGTGACGTCGCACAGTTGGGCGATGAAATCTTCCTACGATTTGAGGGGCTGCGATGAGTTCCAGGCGCGCTGCTGCTCCGCCGCCGCACATCCCGGGCTACCGGTACGCGAGCCTGCTGGGTTCGGGCGGCTTTTCGGACGTCTACCTCTATGAACAGGACCGGCCACGCCGCAAGGTCGCCGTCAAGGTCCTCGTTTCCGGACTGCTGACGGAGGGGGCACGCCGGGCATTCGAGTCCGAAGCGAACCTGATGGCACAGCTGTCCACCCACCCGTATATCGTCACGATCTACGAGGCGAATGTCACCGAGGATGGGCATTCCTACCTCGCGATGGAGTACTGCTCCAGGCCGAGCCTCGATGTCCGCTACCGCCGCGGACGGCTCTCCCTCGCTGAGACGCTGACGGTCGGTATCCAGGTGGCCTCCGCCGTCGAATCGGCTCATCGGGCTGGGATAGTCCACCGGGACATCAAGCCCGCGAACATCCTCGTGACCGACTACAACAGGCCGGCGCTCACGGACTTCGGGATCTCCGGCACCACGGACGGCCCGGAGGACGAGGACCTCGGAATGTCCATCCCGTGGTCGCCCCCCGAAGCTTTCCAGGGTGGAAGCGTGGACGGTATCCGCATGGACGTGTGGTCCCTCGGCGCCACGGTGTACACGTTGCTCGCAGGCAGGTCGCCGTTCGTATTCCCGGGGATGGACAACGCACAAGGGCAGCTCATGGACCGGATCGGTTCGATGCCGCTGGCGCGGATCGGCCGCGACGATGTGCCGGAGTCTCTCGAGCTCGCCCTCGCCACTGCCATGGCCAAGAACCCGGCCTCCCGTTACAGCTCGGCGCACTCCTTCGCGCTGACCCTGCAGCGGATCCAGACTGAACTCGGTATCTCGGTCACTCCGTTCGAAGTCCTGGACGACACGGAGCACGTGGCGGACGATCACGACGACGTCGAGGCCACCCGGGTACGAAAGGTCGTCTCGATCGATCCTGAGTCGTCGACCTTCGCCCCCACCTTTCCGACGGCGGTCGGCACCGCGCCGGCTACCTCCCCGCGGCGGGACGTACCGCCGGTTGCACCGCCGTCGCCGGTTACCCAACCCAGGACCGAGGCTGCCGAACCGGCGGAGGATGCAGCCTGGCGGGAACGGACCGTCCTTCGGGGCAGCGAACCGCTCGGCGACTCGGTCCGGATGGACACCACGGTCAACCGCCCGGCCCCCGCAGAGCCTGAAACAGGAACGGCCGACGACGACGGCACCCCCGCCCGCAGGCGCGGTCCCCTTGTGGGGGTCCTGGTGGGGCTGGTACTGCTGGTCGCCGTCGTCGTCGGGGTTCTCGCCATTGTGAACGGCCAGCCGGAGGACGCACCGACCGTGGCGCCGCCCACCCAGGCTCCTGCGGACGCGCTCGCGGGTGTCGAGGGCGTTGTTCCTGTGCCCGTGGAGATCGCGGGAGTGGCGGCAGGAAATGAGGTCCTCTTCACCTGGACCAACCCGAGCCCGGAGGAGGGGGATGTCTACCGCTTCCGCACCGTGACCGTGCAGGATGAGGGTGAATGGGACCGGACGGTGCAGACTGAGGCGGAAGTGGTTGCAAATCCGGCCGGTCCGACCTGCGTTGATGTACAAATAGTGCGGGCGAACGGAACGGCGTCGGAACCTGTTCGTGCCTGCTTGCCGGAATAAGGACCGAAGGGAAAACGCGTGGGGGAACTCGCTATAGATTTTTGCGGTGAATGGCATGAGCCGAAGGAAGGTGAACCCTTCAACATCGGCAGGGAAGGCGACCTCGAGGTCGACGACAACCCGTACCTGCACCGCAAGTTTCTGCAGATCGCACGCCAGAACGGCATCTGGTGGCTGAACAACGTGGGCACCATGCTGTCCGCTACCGTCGCGGACACAACCGGCGGTATGCAGGCCTGGGTGGCTCCCGGTGCCCGGATCCCGCTGGTTTTCGGCCAGACCCGGGTGGTGTTCACGGCCGGTCCCACAACGTATGAGTTCGATGTCCACCTGAAGACCCCTGCCTTCCGGCAGGAACGCCAGGTCGACGACGGTTCGGGCACCACCACAATTGGGCCGGTCCGCTTCACAGACTCGCAGCGGGCGTTGATCGTGGCTCTGGCTGAGCCGATGCTGCGCCGTGAGGGCACCGGATTCAGTTCCATTCCGTCATCGGCCGCTGCGGCCAAACGACTGGGTTGGGCGCTGACCCGATTCAACCGGAAGCTCGATAATGTGTGCGACAAACTGGACCGGGTCGGGGTTGTGGGGCTGCGCGGCGGCGGTGGGAAGCTGGCGACCAACCGCAGGGCGCGCCTGGTTGAGCATGCGGTGACCTCGCACATTGTCACGCCGGAGGATCTGCCCCTGCTCGAGACCATGAAGGGCAAGGCAGATGAGGACTAGGAAGTCTGTGGCGGGCACCCGGGTGCGTGGCGCCGTCGTCGTTGGTCGCAGGGGAAGCCGCGTGGCCGGAAGTGGAACCGTATGAAGCTGCGCCTGACCCTTCGGCGCGATCCTGATCCTGCGAAGGACCTTGCAGTGACCGTCGACGGCCTCGCGACCGTCAGCGATGTTGCCCATGAACTGTACGTTGCCGATCCGGGCAGGGTGGGAGCTGAGCCGCCGGGGGAGTTGTCGCTGACGGTCGAGGAATCGTACGTTGCCGGCGGTATGCGAGGACGAACGCTCAACCCTGCGGTGAGCCTGTTCGAATCCGGTCTGCGCCCCGGATCCACTGTAACGATCAGCCGTGTCAGCGAGCAGTTCAATGTGCCGGGCCAGGACAGGGGACCGGCGGTCGCGACGCTGCGGGTACTCTCCGGGCCTGACGCCGGCAAGGAGTTTTCATTGCCGGCCGGTGCAAGTTATCTGGGCCGCGACCGCAATTCCGACATCCGGTTCTCGGATCCCATGATGTCCAAGCGGCATGCCCGGATCAACGTGGCTGACGGCATTGAGGTCATCGACACGAACTCCGCGAACGGCCTGGTGATGGGCGGCAACCGGGTAGTGCGGACACTCCTGACGTCAGCCGATGAGGTGACGCTCGGCGATACGACCATCGCGGTGGTGCCGCTGAGCCGCGCCTACTCGGCTGACTCGACCAACCCGCTCGTGGAGTTCAACCGTTCGCCGCGGGTGGTGCGCGCATTCGACGAGAAACCCAAACAGGTGCCCGCGGGCCCACGCCGGCCCAACCCGTTCCGCTTCCCTTACCTGATGCTGATCGCGCCGGTGCTGATGGGAGCGATCATGTTCTCTATCACCCGCAGCCCCTACAGCCTGATCTTCGTGTTCATGATGCCGATGATCCTGACCGCCGCCTACCTGGACCAGCGGATGAACGCGAAGCGAACCTTCCGCGAGGCCGTCCAGCAGTTCCGGGACTCGATGGCGTTCTTCCGCAGTGACATCGAGCGTACGCGCAAGGTGGAACGTGCCGTGCGGCACGCCGAAGCGCCGTCGGTGGCGGATACGGTGGATGCGATCTACAAGCTCGGTCCACTGCTGTGGACGCACCGTCCGGAGCACGATCACTTCCTGAGCCTGCGGTTCGGAACGGGTAGCGCGCCATCACGGATCGAGATCAACGAACCCGCCGGCTCCGATACCCTTCCTGAGTTTTCGGAAGAGATCCGGGACGCCGTGGAGGCCTACACCCACATCGACGATGTGCCGATCGTTGCGAGCCTCCGACTCTCCGGCGCGCTGGGTGTGGCAGGTGCGCGGGGGGTGGTGGACGACGTCGCCCGTGGCCTGGTTATTCAGGCGATCGGCCTGCATTCACCGGCTGAGCTTGCTGTGGCATCGCTGACCTCTGTGCAGTCCAAGGAGCGCTGGGCATGGCTGCAGTGGCTCCCGCACACCGGCTCCGTCCACAGCCCGCTGCCCGGAGATCACCTCGCCGCCGGTCCTGCGGCCGGCGGGCTCCTACTGTCCCGGCTGGAGGATCTGGTCTCCACCCGGTCCGCCAACCGTTCGGGCGTTGCGTTGCGCGGGCGGCTTGATCCGGAAAAGGAGCAGAAGCTGCCGGTGCCGGTCACGCCGTCGGTCCTCGTGATCGTGGAAGACGACGTCACGGTTGACCGTGCAAGGCTGACCCGGCTCGCGGAGGCGGGGGCCGACGTCGGCGTCCACGTACTATGGGTTGCCGGCTCCGTGGCAGCGCTGCCAGCCGCCTGCCGCGATTTCCTGTTCGTCGATTCCGACAGCGCCAACGTCAGCGGGCAGGTGCGTTTGGGCGAGTTGAGCACGCCGGTGAGCTGCGAAAGCGTTGACCTGGAGTTGGCCGGCCAGCTGGCACGGATGCTGACCCCCGTCGTCGACGTCGGAAAGCCTGTGGAGGATGACTCCGACCTGCCGCGCGCTGTGTCCTACGTGACCCTGGCGGGCCATGAACTGGTGGAGACCACGACGGCGGTTGCGGACCGCTGGACCGAGAACAACTCAGTGGCATCCAAGGCGATCCCGAACCGGAAGCACCAGGGGTCGCTGCGCGCCCTCGTGGGTTCCAAGGGTGTGGAACCGATGTACTTGGACCTGAAGACCGAGGGGCCGCACGCCCTGGTCGGTGGTACCACTGGTGCGGGCAAATCCGAGTTCCTGCAGTCCTGGGTGCTCGGGATGGCCGCCGCATACAGTCCGGACCGGCTTACCTTCCTGTTCGTCGACTACAAGGGCGGTGCGGCCTTCGCGGACTGCGTGAAACTTCCGCACACCGTGGGATTGGTGACGGACCTGTCGCCGCACCTCGTGCGAAGGTCGCTGACCTCCCTGCGTGCCGAGCTGCACTTCCGGGAACACCTGTTCAACCGAAAGAAAGCGAAGGACCTCCTCGCGATGGAGCGGGAAGCGGATCCGGAGACGCCGCCGTCGCTTGTCATCGTTGTTGACGAGTTTGCGGCACTGGCGCGGGAGGTGCCGGAGTTCGTGGACGGCGTCGTCGATATCGCCGCGCGTGGACGATCCCTCGGCCTGCACCTCATCCTCGCAACGCAGCGACCCTCGGGTGTGATCAAGGACAATCTGCGCGCCAACACGAACATGCGGATTGCGCTGCGCATGGCCGACACCGATGATTCACAGGACATCCTCGGAACTCCCATGGCAGCGTTCTTCAGCCCGTCCATTCCAGGCCGCGGCGCGGCGAAGACCGGTCCAGGACGGATTCAGAGTTTCCAGACCGGTTACGCCGGCGGGTGGACCACCCGGGAACCTGCACGGCCGCGGATCGATGTCGTCGAAATGGACTTCGGGTCCGGCAACCAGTGGGAGTCGGCGGCCGCCGAGGTGGTCGCCGAGCCCAGCGGCCTGAATGACATTGCCCGCATTGTCGGCAATGTTTCGCAAGCAGCAGTGGAGCTTGGGATCAAGCCGCCGAGGAAACCGTGGCTAGCCGAGCTTGCTGAAGCATATGACTACTCGAAGCTGCCCAACCCCCGGACGGACGAGGCGCTGCTTCTCGGAGTGGTGGATGACCCGGAGCATCAGGCACAGCCGACCGTGTTCTACCATCCCGACGTCGATGGGAACCTTGCGATCCTGGGCTCAGGAGGGTCGGGCAAATCGACGGCGTTGCGTACGCTGGCGATCGGTTCGGCGGTGACGGTACGGGGTGGTCCGGTGCAGGTGTACGGCATTGATTGTGCCTCTAACGGGTTGCAGATGTTGGGCCAGCTGCCGCATGTCGGGGCTGTCCTGGATGGGGAGGATTCCGAGCGGATCGGACGCCTGCTGCGCTATATCCGAGGCATTATCAACGAACGCTCGGACCGCTTCGCCGAGGTCAAAGCCGGGACGATCGCCGATTACCGGCGGCTGGCCGACCGGCCGGATGAACCCCGGATCCTGCTTTTGGTCGACGGCATCACCACCTTCCGTGAGACGTACGAGTTCAAGGGACGTGACCGCCACTTCGAGCTGTTCCAGCAGATTGCAACTGACGGCCGTCCCATGGGTGTCCACGTGGTGGTGACGGGGGAGCGCACCAACTCGCTGCCGCCGTCGTTGGCTTCTTCGATCAGCAGGCGCATAGTCCTGCGGATGGCAGGCAGGGACGACTACTCGACGCTCGGCGTTCCGCGGGACGTGCTCTCGAGCTCATCGCCTCCGGGACGTGGAATCCTCGATGGGCTCGAAGTGCAGCTTGCGGTCTTTGGCGGCAACGCGAACCTCGAACTGCAGGCGCGTGAGGTCGAACGCATGCGTGACGCAATGCTTCGGCAGGGTGTTCCGCAAGCGCCGGGCGTGCTGAGTCTGCCCGAATCGATTGACCTGGACATCCTGCCCGCAGGCGAGCAGGGGTCCGCGGTAGTTGGTGTGGATGACTTCAACCTCGAGCCCGCGGCCGTTGCCGGGACTGGAGCCTTCATGGTGTCCGGTCCACCCGGATCAGGACGCACGGTGGCGCTGGTGACTCTCGCTGCGGCAATGCAGAAGTCATCACCCGGTACCAAGCGGATCTATCTCGGTGCACGGAGGTCCACAGTTGCCTCACTGGGGCTCTGGGATGAGTCGTACGCCACTGCGGCGCTGGTGCAGCCGGAGTTGGCGCGGCTGGCCGGGCTCGCGGATGGTCCGGAAGGGTCGGTGGCGTTCTTCATCGAGGGACTGACGGAGTTCACTGATTCCCTTGCTGAGCTGGAACTTTCATCGCTGGTGAAGGCTGCGGTGAAAGCCGGTCAGTGGGTGGTCGGTGAGGCCGAAACGTCCACCTGGTCGAGCGCATGGAACCTGTCGGGGCCCTTCAAGGCCGGGCGCCGGGGGCTGCTGCTCAACCCGAACGAGCTCGACGGCGACACCCTCCTCAACACATCTCTGGGCCGGACGGCGGGCAACCGCTTCCTTCCGGGACGCGGGTACGTGATTGGCCGGGGGAAGGCCTACAAGGTGCAGGTGGCTACGACTATGGGCGGCGTGGATTGAGAATTCGGCTATCCGTTGCAGCATGGGGAGCGCTATCTGGGGAGGTCTCCTTGGGTAGCTGTCCCCATCGACACCCGTCGACGGGCTTGGATAGTTTGTAGTTAGTCGCCCGGTCGGAAAGACAGATCGGGCAGGGCATGGTTCGGAAACGCCGGACCGCCGCATACGAAAGGTGGGGACAATGAGCAACATCACGCATGGTAATAACCCGGAGCAGATGGGACAGCTGGCACAGCTGCTTACCCAGAAGTCCGAAGAACTGAACCAGACTGCCAACCAGCTGACCCAGCAGCTCGCCAACACGGGCTGGGTTGGTCCCGACTCGGAGCGTTTCCGCGGCGACTGGGAAACCCACCGTGCGCAGCTCAGCCAGATTGCGTCTCAGCTGCAGGAAGTCAGCTCGACGGTTCAGCGCAACCGTCAGGACCAGGAAGCTACCTCAGGCAACTAGGTGGTTCCACGGACGGCCCGCAGCTTCTGGCTGTGGGCCGTTCGTCGTTTAAGGGCTGGTGCCACCCTGATGAGCGTTAGCTACTCACAACGCTCAGAAAGTGTCGGACCTGTGGGGCAAGATAGGACCGTGGCCACAGTGAAACAGCAAGCTGATGAAAACCCCGAGGTTGAGCTTCCGGCGGAGGAGGTGCCGGATGACGCCCTCAAGGAGGAGTACGGCAGGCTCGTCGAGGAAGTGCGCCGGCACCGGTTCGCCTATTACAACGAGAATGAGCCCCTCGTTTCCGATGCGGAGTTCGATGAGCTTTTCCGGCGCCTCGAGCAGATCGAGGCCGAACATCCGGAGCTGATTTCGAATGATTCACCCACACAGGAGGTGGGCGGTGATGTCTCGGCAGCCTTCACATCGGTCCAGCACCTGCAGCGCATGTACAGCCTTGAGGATGTGTTCTCGCGGGAAGAACTGGATGCCTGGGTTCGCCGGGCAGAGGCGAGCATCGAGTCCCAGCGTCCGGGAAGCAGCGTTTCGTGGCTGACTGAGTTGAAAATCGACGGGCTGGCGGTCAACCTCCTGTACCGCAATGGGGAGCTGGTCCGTGCCGCGACCCGCGGCGATGGTTCCACGGGTGAGGACATCACCCACAATGTGCTCACCATCAACAGCATTCCGCGCACGCTGAAGGGCTCCAACCACCCCACTGAAGTGGAGATCCGGGGCGAGGTATTCTTCCCTTCGAAGGAGTTTGCCTTGCTGAATGAGTCCATGGTGGAGGCAGGGAAGGCTCCTTTCGCCAATCCACGTAATGCTGCTGCGGGCTCATTGCGCCAGAAGGATCCGGCGTTGACGGCGCAGCGGCCGCTGGATATGTACGTGCACGGGATTGGTGCCCGTGAGGGCCTGGACGCCGAGAGCCAGTCGGAAACCTACAAACTGCTGGAGCAGTGGGGTCTGCCGGTTTCGCCATACTTCAAGGTGCTGGCCTCGTATGGGGAGGTGGTGCAATTCATCGAGCACTACGGCGAGCACCGCCACGACTTGCTGCATGAGATCGACGGAATTGTCATCAAGGTGGACAGCTTCGCCTTGCAACGCGCCCTCGGCCACACGTCGCGGGTGCCGCGCTGGGCGGTGGCGTACAAGTACCCGCCTGAGGAAGTGAACACCAAACTGCTGGACATTCGGGTCAATGTCGGCAGGACCGGGAGGGTGACGCCCTACGGGATGATGACGCCGGTCAAGGTGGCAGGGTCCACCGTGGAGATGGCCACGCTGCACAACCAGGAGGTCGTCAAAGCCAAGGGAGTGTTGATTGGCGACATCGTGGTGTTGCGTAAGGCAGGCGATGTCATTCCGGAGATCGTTGGGCCTGTGGTGGCCCTTCGTTCGCAGCAGGATCCGCCACCGTACGAGTTCGTTATGCCCACCGAGTGCCCTTCCTGCGGCACCCCGCTTGCTCCTGCGAAGGAGGGGGACATCGATATCCGCTGTCCCAATGCCAAGTCATGCCCGTCGCAGTTGCGGGAGCGGGTTTTCCATGTGGCGGGGCGTGGTGCGTTCGATATCGAGGCACTGGGCTGGGAAGCAGCTATTGCTTTGACCCAGCCCGCAGAACCCTCAGTTCCGCCGTTGACCACTGAAGCCGATCTCTTCAGGCTTACGCCCGAGAAACTGGCCGATGTCCGCATTCTGAGGGACAAGAAGGTCAAGGGTGTGGTGGACGGCCAGGAACTTGTGCCGTACTTCTACAGCAGGGGCACAGCGAAGAAGCCGTCTGAGCCCACAGCCAATACGCGAAAACTGTTCTCAGAGCTTGAGAAGGCAAAGTCGCAGCCGCTGTGGCGGGTTCTGGTTGCGCTCTCAATACGTCATGTGGGTCCAACCGCGTCGCGTGCGCTGGCTACTGCGTTCGGGTCGATGGAGCGGATTCGAAATGCAGGTGAGGAAGAGCTTGCGAATGTTGATGGTGTCGGTCCCACTATCGCTGCAGCGTTGAAGGAATGGTTCGCTGAGGATTGGCACTGTGAAATCGTGGACCGCTGGGCGGCTGACGGCGTTCGCATGGCTGATGAGATCGATGAATCGATGCCGCGCACGCTGGAGGGATTGACCGTCGTCGTCACGGGCTCGCTGGAGGGGTTCAGCCGCGATGAGGCGAAGGAAGCGATCATTCAGCGTGGTGGAAAAGCCTCAGGTTCGGTCTCGAAGAACACCAGTTATGTGGTGGCAGGGGAGAACGCGGGTACCAAGCTGGACAAGGCGGAACAGTTGGGTTTGACGATTCTAGATGAGGACGGCTTCAGGCAGCTGTTGGCGGAAGGACAGGTATGAGCACCAGTGCAAGTCCGGCGGAGTTGTTGCATGTGGCGTTACAGGCGGCTGAAGCCGGTGCTGCGGTGTTGCGGAAGCGAAGCATCGGAGAGTTGCAGGCGGAGAAGCTGCAGGCTGAGAACAAGAGTTCAAACAGTGACTGGGTTACCGCGTTCGACACCGCGGCTGAGCGGGCAGTCCGGGACGTGATCTGGCGTTCTCGCCCTCACGATGCAATCACCGGCGAGGAGTACGGAACCACCGTTCCGGAAGGGGCGGCTTCCGGGATTCGCTGGTCTATTGACCCATTGGATGGGACCACCAACTTCATCCGAAACATTGTTTATTACGCCACCTCTGTTGCTGCGGTTGATGACGACGGCGAGTGGTTGGCCGGGGTGGTCCATGCGCCGGCCATCGATCGGGTCTATTGGGCTTCGAGAGACCAGGGCGCGTGGGTGCGTGAGCAGGGGACCGTTCGTCGTTTGGAAGGACCCGTTGAGGGTCGTTCCGGAACCATTGTCGGCACCGGCTTTGTCTACAGTCCCGAGCAGCGTGGTGAACAGATCGGCGAGCTGGGTCGGTTGCTGGAGGGCCATGGCGATATGCGCAGGATCGGTTCGGCTGCTCTGGATTTATGCATGGTGGCGGATGGAACCCTTGATGCCTACCTGGAGCGGGGGCTCAATGAGCATGATTGGGCGGCGGGTGCGTTGATCGCGGAGGAGGCCGGAGTGGTTGTTCGCCGACCTTCACTGTCATCCGTTCTGGATGGTGGTCCGGATTTCCAGGAGCGGTTCGGCGCCTTCACCGTGGCGGGTCCGCGGGAGCTTATCGAGTTGGCTGAGCGATTGGAGAGTTCTCTATGACTGTGAGCTGGCAGAAGGTGTTTTCGACCCTTGCGGCAGAGCGGTTCCGTGAACTGTATGCCAAGGCGGTTCTCGGACTGGAGTTGGACGCATCGCCGAAGGAACGGTCCAAACTGGTCACCGCCGGTCTGCTTTCGGAGGACGGGTCCGTGAACGATGGGCTGTTCAAGGAAGTTCTTGGTGCTGCGGCAGGCCCTCGGCCACAGGGTGTGGACAGGTTCTTCCGGGAGGGACGGCTGGATGGATTTCCAGCGAATCCAGCGGATCGGAAGGCTGTCCTTGAACATCTTGCCGGCCGATTGTTTCCGGATCAGCAGGAACTCGATGAACCGCTGGTGAACAGGCTCGTCGGCACGGTGACGCACGACATTCCGACGCTTCGGCGGGCACTCGTTGATTACGGATACCTGGAGCGGAATCCGGACGGGACCGGTTATCGGCGCGTACTGGACGAATGACTAGGGGAGCAGTTAGCGTCACCCGGTTCCTTCGAGAGGAAGATGTCCCGGAGCTGACCGCCGTCCTCGTCAGAAACCTTAAGTTTCTGCGGCCCTGGGAGCCGGCTCGCGATGATGATTTCTTCACCGTGGAGAAGCAGATTGAGGTTGCGCGCGACGCGCTTAACGCTTACGACGGCGGCACGATGGTGCCGTTGGTGATTCTGAATCATTCTGGTGCCATCGTTGGGCGCTTGAATATCAACGGGATTGTTCGTGGTGCCTTTCAATCGGCTTCGCTTGGGTACTGGGTGAGCGAACAGGCGAGCGGAGCAGGCTTTGCCACGAGCGCTGTGGCGGAAGCCATCGATCATGCCCGGCTTGAGCTGAACCTTCACCGCTTGCAGGCGGAAACGCTTACTCACAACATTGCATCTCAACGGGTCCTGAAGAGGAACGGCTTCGTCCGATACGGCTTCGCGCCGAAGTATTTGCAGATTGCCGGTGAGTGGCAGGACCACGTGCTTTATCAGCGCATCCTTGAGGATGCAGCCTCCTCAACCTGACGGTCGGTGTCGTGGCGTCGGTTGCAAGCTTGGCGATACCCGTGGCCAGATGTCCCGAGCACTTTTGTGGTCAGGCCGCATACGCTGGATTGCGGCGGCCGTAGTGCCGGTTTCGATCGTCACGACCTTGGTTGTGAATGTACCTATCAATATCGCAACAGGCACGTGGGATGTGCGGGTGCCAAGCGCAGTCTTTGCTCAGCAGAGGGTCCAGTAACGGTTGCGTCGTGGTCTCTGTTCAGGGTCCACGTGTTTCGGTGGGATGAACCAGGGTGTGTGGTGCTTGATCTCGATGGTCCAGTCGCCTTGATGGATGAGGTGATGGTGGTGGGAGCAGAGCAGTACGCCGTTGTCGGTGGTGGTGGTTCCGCCTTCTGACCAGGGGGTGATGTGGTGGGCTTCGGTCCAGTGGCTTGGCATGTGGCAGCCGGGGAAGGCACAACCCTTGTCACGGGCGTGAAGTGCCTTGCGCTGCTTGACGGTGAAAAGCCGTTGGGTGCGGCCCAGGTCAAGGATCTCGTTGGTCCCGCCGAGCACGATGGGGATGATGTCGGCGTCACAGGCGAGTTTCCGGACCGTTCGGGCGTTGGTGGGGCCGGTGAACGCGAAGGATGCCCCGCTGCTCAGTATCGGGTCCGGCGATGAAACGGTCGAGAAGCCTGTGCTTGCGGTGGAGGAACTGCCAATGCCGGTTGACCCGGCTACATCCCGGAGGAGGGTTTTGTAGTCGATGGTGACCAGGAGTTGGGGGCGGTGCCCGCCGGTTGCCGGCAGCTTATCCGTGGCCAGCGCTACCTGGCAGGCGCCGATGAGCCCGTCGAGGAGTAGCTGGGCCCGGGTCCGGGTTTCAAAGGTTTCCTCATCCTGGGTGGCCTGTCTGCTGTCGATCGTTCCGTTTTCGTGAGGGCCATCGTCACCCTCGCCGACGGCGGCAATGGCGCCACCGCCGCCGCCGGCGCCACAGGGTTGTGTGCGGGGGTTGGTAGTGGTGTTCATGACGGTGGTGAGGTACTCGTATTGTTCGTCGGTGGCGGCGATATCCAGCAGGTGCAGTCCGCGTTTCTTGCCCCGAACGAACACGCCTTGCCGTGCAGCGAGTTCCTTGTCGGTGGGTTCTGGTCCGTCGGGGTCCAGGTGTGCTTCCCAGCGGCGGATGAGCCGGGTGAGGAAGTCCGGGTCATACTGCGTGGCGCTGGTGGTGAGTTGGGCTTCCATGGTCTCCAGCACCGCGGGTTCAGCAACGAAGCGTGCCCGGTCCAGTGCGGTGGCGATCAGGGTGGCTGACCGGCCGGAGACGTTACTGCCAGAGATGCCCCCGGCAGAGATGTTACTGGCAGAGACATTGCTGGGGGAGACGGCTGCTGCGAGGTGTTCCAGGGGCGCCGGGAGGGTGTCGCCGGTGAGGGTGGTGCGGGGTAGGAGTTTGGCGCCGAGGCGGAGTCTGCGGGTGGCTTCGCTGCGGCTGATCCGTAACCGGTCCTGCAGGTACTCCGCGGTGCACCGGTACACCGAGCGCCTATCACCGGAGGGACTGAAAGCGGTGTTCGAGTCGGGGGTGTTGAAGACGAATCCGGCGCCACCGGTGGAGGGGTTTCCTTCGGCGGGCCGGCCTCCTGCGGCGGCGTTGCTGCGGTCCACCGCAGTAGCGGCGGCGACCTGGAGGTACTCCGCGGTCCGGGACAGTTCCTCGATCCCGGCAAGATGCTCGCCCAATTCAGCTTGGCCCATCCCGATGAAGTCTTCAGCGAAGCCGGCAGCGAACGAGGCGACCAGTAGGTTCAACTCAGCAAGAGAGCGTCCGGAACCGGCACGCTGGCCACCGATCTCAGTGACAGAGCCGGTGCGCTCACCATCGACATCGGGGGTGTCGATGACCGCGGCTAAGCTCATACCTAATTATATTCGAAAACATATACGAATGGAAGGACTTGTGGACAACGCACTCTGTTAGCTCGCTCCCCCGATAGCCGAGCAGTTGCAGAACCTATCCCGTGAGCCGCCTGCGCAATTCAGCAACCGCGAGAGCTGTCCGTGACGCGTGCCCGGTCCGCGCGAGAATCTCCGAAACGTGAACTGCAACGGTTCGTTCAGCAATGCTTAGCGTCTCCGAGATGTTCCTGTTGCTCGCACCCTCGAGGATGAGCTCCAGGATTTGAGCCTGCCGTGTGCTGAGCGCGGGCGGTTGGGAAACTTCCGTGACACTGAGCTGGTGGAGTTCGTCGCGCAGTCTCCCGGGCCACCGATCAACGAGCCGTTGCCCTTCCGCCAACGCAAGAGCGGCCGCGGTATGTCTACCTTCACGCCGATACGCGCACACGAGCTGGGCCTGCAAGGTGGCCCGCCAGACGGCGTTTCGGTAGCCTATGCGGTCCCGTACGGCAACAAGCTCGCCGGAGGACGCCTCGACCCCCGAATGATCTTTCAAGACAGCCTGCGCATAAGCCTTCGTCGCCGGCCACAGATTATCTACGGCACCGCCGGGAACCACGCGTTCAAGGAAGCGCACGACGACGGCGGCGTCCGTTCCAGCGGTGAGCGCGACTTCGGCTGCTTCCCACGCACGCCCTGCTCGTTGAGCATGGCTGGTGGGGCTCATACAATTTCGGTACTCGTTCAACGCATGCTCAACACTTCCGCCGGACGCCGCCGCTGCCACCACACCACCAAGATAGGCGTAGACCCGCACCCAGACGACGTCGATCGCCGTGGATTCGGACCTGGCGCGTCGGCCCCAACTCGCCGCTTCAGCCACAAGCCCACGGGCAAAGGCAAACTGGGCCAGTTTCGCAGCAATCGCTACCCGCTCACTGCGGCTTGCCTCGGTCTCTATGTGCCCAGTTCCGATGGCCCAGCCGCGCTCCCATTCGCCCGTGCGCGCAGCAAGGTCCATTCCCTGCCGGGCGATCGAAAGTAGTGACTTCCCACCGAACAGGCGTGCACGCGCATGAGCACGGTCGTAGAGCGACCATGCAGCAGCGGCAGGGAGGTTCTCCTGCCCAAGCAACGCCACCAGCGAGTTGTTGATTGCGCGGGTGCGGGCTGCCGCTCCCAGATCCGTCGCGGGGTTCGAGAGACGATCAAGCTCCGCGATCTGACCTTCGTCGGGATTAGATCGGGTCGCTGAACAGCTTGCAAGCGTTACGGCCGCATCATCCCGTGCACGTGCTGCCAGCGCATCACCAAGACCCGAGGCACGCGATATTGCCGTCTCCGCCGAAGCGATTGACTCTTCATAACGCTCAGCCCGAAGTTCAGCCGCGGCACGGGCAGCCGTGACCAGGAGCTCCGCGACCGGGCTGGCTGCGATGTGGTGCGCGTCGGCCAACAGCGTCCATGTTTCCGACACGTGTCCCTCAAGCCATGCCAACTGGCTGAGGACGATCATCGCCCTTACCCGCGATGAAGAGTGCCCACTCCGGTCGTCCACTACCCGGGCAAGGGAATCGGCATACCGCCGCGCGTCGTCGTACTTTCCCATCGCAGCAGACGTCTCAACGGCGAGCGCGAGAGCCTGCGGACAGGTCTTCAGCAAAGGACCAACCACGTTGAGGGCAGCCTCAGGCTCACCGCCGTCGGCCAGTCTCCCAGCACGCGCGAGCAGCTCTGCTGGAGGGGCTGCACTGGACACCTGTCAAGCCTAGTCAATTTTTACTAGACGCCGGAAAACAAACCCGAAATATGGTCACTGCATGGACCCAGCAATCGAGGTGCGCTCACTGCGTCGGACGTTCGAACCCACCAGGAGACAACAAAGCAAAGGAACAGCGCCCAAAGTCGCCCTGAACGATGTCGATCTCACGGTCAACCCCGGTACCGTCCACAGCCTGCTCGGCCCGAATGGCGCGGGCAAGACAACACTGTGCAAAATCGTCTCCACGATGCTCCTCCCCACGGCGGGAAGCGCAAACGTGGCGGGGTTCGACGTCGTGAAAGAGACGCGCCAGGCCAGAGCCAGCCTGGGCGTCGTGCTCGGCGGGGAGCGGGGCCTCTATGACAGGCTTACACCAGTTGAAAACCTGATGTTCTGGGCCGCGATGTACTCGATGCCACGGCGAAAGGCCAGGGTCAGAACCGCGGAACTGCTGGAAAAGCTGGGTCTGACCGGTGTGGAAAACCAGCGCGTTGAAACCTTTAGCAGGGGCATGAAGCAGCGGCTGCATCTGGCACGGGGACTGATCGCCGACCAACCGTTACTCATTCTCGACGAACCGACCGTAGGCATGGACCCGGTCGCCGCCAATGGGTTCCGCGCCCTGATTCGCGATCTTAGGTTCAAAGGCAAGACCATCCTGCTGACCACCCACAACATGGAGGAAGCGGGCGACCTCTCGGACCGGCTGAGTTTCATCGACGGCGGTCGGATCATCGCGGAGGGCACCCCAAGCGAACTCATGCGGAGTACCGGATCCGGGTCAAGGCTTGAGCTGCCGGACCTCAGCTCCAGCCAACGCAGCGAGATCCTGGCGTCAATCGAACCGTTGGATGCCCAGGTGAGCGAGGACGGAACCGGCGGGCTGGTGTTGGTCCTCGAAGAACAGGCAGTGATGAAGGCGCTGACCATCGTCGCCGCGGCAGGAGTGTCCGTCTTTTCGGTCACGCCACCGAGCCTGGACGATCTCTACGTGAACCTTGTCGGCGATCGCGGAATGAGCTTGGGATGAGCGCAACGCACACCTCAACGGTCATGGCTGGCGCAGTTATGCAGCACAGGCGCATGCGGGGAAACGCCGACTGGTATCTCACTCTCTTCACAGCACCGATGCTGACCCTGGTTTTCCTCGCTATCACCCAGTATGCAGGGCGCTCTGACCTGAGTGGCTACGCCGTCCTCGCGCCCGGGCTGATAGCGCTGTGGGGCATGTGCCTCCATACCGCGGGCGAACTCATCACCCGGGACCGCGAAGCCGGCACGCTGGAGCTTCTGGTGGCGGCGCCGTCGTCGTTCTCCGCTTTGTTGACCGGGAGGGTAGGGGTGGTGACCTGCATGGGCCTGGTGGGATTCGTTGAGTCCTGGCTTGTGGGGTGGATCTTCACCGGTGAACCTGTGGCGATCCGGCACCCGGTCCTGTTCGCCGCAACCATGGTGTTGCTGGTGTTCGCGATGGTCGGCACTGCGCTGTCGATGGCGGCGGTATTCGTTCTCGCCCGCTCGGCCCGCTCCTTCCAGAACTCCCTCAGCTATCCCTTCTACCTCCTCGGCGGCGTGATGGTCCCGGTTGCCCTGCTCCCGGAATGGGTCCATCCCGTTTCGGCGCTCGTTTTCCTTTCCTGGGCTTCGGACCTGCTGCGCGAATCACTGACCATCGAGCTGGCGGACGATGCCGCCTTCAGCCTGATGATGCTCGGAGTCCTTGGTGTGCTCTCCTACGTGATCGGGAACGTGTTGGTGAGGGCGTCCATAAATCGGCTTCGACGGACGGGGACGATGACCTATGCCTGAACCAACCGCGACATTGAACGTGGTGCGAAGCGCTGCACACATTGCCCTCGCAGATTTCCGCACGGTTTACTCGCCGCTGACGTGGTGTGTCGGCTGGCTCGGGCGCGTCATCATGCAGGTCCTGTTCTTCGCCGTGATCGGCCTGCTCCTGAAGGAACCCGGCGCGATCCTGTACCTGTTCATCGGGCAGGCAGTCTTCCTGACCGCATCCGAGACGCTGTTCGCCATCCAGTCCACCCAGTGGGAGCGGGCCTCCGGCACGCTCGGCCTGCTGACGGTCGCGCCCGCCAGATCGTGGCCGGTCTTCGTCGGCAGGAGCCTGCAGTGGATGCCGAGCGGAGTGGGAACCGCGTCGATCGTCCTCTTCGGAATCGGCCCGCTGCTCGGGGTCGAGTGGAGCCTGCCTGCGGCTGTTGCCGCCGTCGTCGGGCTCGCCTGTGTCGCCTGCGGGACGTACGGGATGGCGCTCTTCGTTGCGGCATTCGTGCTGAGAGTGCCGCACTGGCGTAACGTCGTCGCGAATCTGGTTCAGTCCGCCCACACGCTCCTGTGCGGCGTGGTGGTACCGGTGGGGTTCTGGCCCGAAGGCGTGCAATTGGTGGCGCAGGTGTTTCCCATCACCCATGGTTTGGCGGCCATCCGCGCTGTGCAGGGCACCCAGTCGGTATCCGTCGGGACGATCGGTCAGCTCGGGCTGTGCCTCTCGATCGGACTCGGGTGGCTGGTGTTGGCGGTCTTCATGTTCGAACGCTTCGCGCAACACGGCCGCCGAACCGGCTCGATCGACTTCGACTAGCGCGTCACAATGGGTAGGCGGATTCTCCAACCATCCAAACTACAGAGGCTTACGCAATGACCCTGACCATGCGTCGCGTGACAGAGACAGATTACGACGACGTTCGCCGGATTACGCGTGATGCGTACGTCGGCGCGGGCTACTTCGAAGATCCAAACCACCCGTACGTCCAGGTGCTCACCGATGTTGAACACCGGGCAGCGCACGCCGAGGTGTGGGTCGCGGAACTGGGCAGCGCCGTCGTCGGCTCCGTTGCGATCACCTTCGAAGGCCAGCGTTACACCGACATCGCGATTGCCGGGGAACTCGAATTCCGCATGCTCGCCGTGGACCCAACGGTGCAGCGCGGTGGAATCGGCCGCCGCATGGTCGAGTGGATCATCGGGTATGCGCGCACGCTGGAAGGGATAGACGCGGTCAGTCTCACCAGTGGCTCCAATATGGTGCGCGCCCACGGCCTCTACGAATCGCTCGGATTCGAGAGGGTGCCAAGCCGCGACTGGTGGGTTCCGGATGAGAACATCCACCTCTGGGTGTTCCGCCTGGCGCTTTAGGAATGCTGGTACCGGGATACGCACAGGACGCTCCCCTCGCGCCCGTAGACTAGAACCCGAAACCTGAGTACATCGAAAAGATCCTGGAGAAATATGCCCGAGATCACCCGTGAGGACGTCGCGCACCTTGCCCGGCTGGCCCACATCGACATGAGCGCCGAGGAGCTGGACCGGATGACCGGCGAGCTTTCCGTCATTGTCGACTCCATCAAGACCGTCAGCGAAGTGGCGGGCGAGGACATCCCAGCCACAAGCCACCCCATCCCGCTCAGCAACGTGTACCGCGATGATGTCATCGGCGAAACGCTCACCAACGAGGAAGCCCTGAGCGGTGCACCGGACAACGCAGCGGGCCGGTTCAAGGTTCCCGCAATCCTGGACGAGGAGTAGGCCATGACAGATCTGACCAGGCTCAGCGCTTCCGGGCTCGCCGAGAAGCTCGCGTCCCGCGAGGTTTCGGCCGTTGAAGCAGTACAGGCGCATCTGGACCGCATCGGCGAAGTGGACCCGGCGATCAACGCCTTCCTGCACATCAACACCGATGAGGCGCTTCGCGTCGCTTCCGAGGTGGACAAAGAGCGTTCCCTAGGGGACGCTATGCATCCGCTGGCAGGCGTACCGATCGCCGTCAAGGACCTCATTGTCACCAAGGGCCAGCCCACCACTGCCGGTTCGAAAATCCTTGAGGGTTGGCACAGCCCGTACGACGCAACTGTGGTGCGGCGCCTTCGCGACGCGAAGATGCCGATCCTCGGCAAGACCAACCTCGATGAGTTCGCGATGGGCTCCTCCACCGAGCACTCGGCCTACGGTCCCACCCGGAATCCATGGGATCTTGACCGCATTCCCGGTGGCTCCGGCGGCGGATCGGCTGCTGCCGTCGCAGCCTTCGAAGCGCCGCTTGCGCTCGGCACCGATACCGGCGGCTCCATCCGCCAACCCGGTGCGGTCACCGGCACCGTCGGAGTTAAGCCGACCTACGGCGGCGTCTCCCGCTACGGCGCGATCGCGATGGCTTCCTCACTGGACCAGATCGGTCCGGTCACTCGCACGGTGCTCGACGCGGCACTGCTCCACGAGGTCATCGGCGGTCACGACCCCCATGACTCGACGTCGCTCACCGATCCCGTCGGCGCGCTCGTTGACGCCGCCCGCAACGGCGACGTCAGGGGGATGCGCATCGGCGTGATCAAGGAACTGCAGGGCGAGGGCTACCAGGACGGCGTCCAGGCGCGCTTCAACGAGGCGCTGGACCTTCTGCGCCAGGCCGGTGCCGACGTCGTCGAGGTTTCCTGCCCCAACTTCAGGTACGCCCTCGGCGCGTATTACCTGATCATGCCCTCGGAAGCCTCGTCCAATCTCGCGAAGTACGACGGCGTACGCTTCGGCATGCGTGTTGTGCCCGAGGGCGCTCCCACCATTGAGCGCGTCATGGGCGCCACCCGCGCCGCCGGCTTCGGGGACGAGGTGAAGCGCCGCATCATCCTTGGCACCTACGCGCTGAGCGCCGGCTATTACGACGCCTACTACGGCTCGGCGCAGAAAGTCCGCACACTGATCCAGCGTGACTTCGACGCCGCATTCAGGCAGGCCGACGTCCTGATTTCGCCAACCGCGCCCACCACGGCGTTCAAACTGGGCGAGAAGCTGGACGATCCGCTCGCCATGTACCTGAACGACGTCGCCACCATCCCCGCGAACATGGCCGGTGTCCCCGGCATCTCGGTACCCGGAGGCCTTGCCGACGGGCTGCCGGTCGGCGTCCAGTTCCTGGCCCCCGCGCGCCAGGACGCACGCCTCTACCGGGCAGGCGCAGCACTGGAAACGCTGCTTGAGAACACCTGGGGCGGACCCCTCCTGGCACAGGCACCCGAGATCGCTGGAGTGAAGTAGATGAGCACTGCAACCGCCGAAATCCTTTCCTTCGAAGAGGCCCTGCAGAAGTATGATCCGGTACTCGGGTTCGAGGTTCACGTTGAACTGAACACCCGGACCAAGATGTTCTCCTCCGCGCCGAACGCGTTCGGGGATACACCGAACACCAACGTCACTCCCGTGGATCTGGGGCTGCCCGGCGTGCTCCCGGTCATCAACCGGGTGGCTGTCGAGTCCTCCATCAAGATCGGGCTAGCACTGAACTGCAAGATTGCGGAAAGGTGCCACTTCGCCCGGAAGAACTACTTCTACCCGGACACCCCGAAGAATTTCCAGACTTCCCAGTATGACGAACCGATCGCCTATGACGGCTCCATCGACATCGAGCTTGCTGACGGGACTGTCTTCACGATCGAGATCGAACGCGCGCATATGGAGGAAGACGCCGGCAAGCTCACCCACATGGGCGGGTCCACCGGCCGCATCCAGGGCGCCGAGTTCTCACTCGTGGACTACAACCGAGCAGGTGTACCGCTCGTGGAAATCGTCACCAAGCCGATCGTCGGGGCGGGGGAGCGCGCACCGGAACTGGCCAAGGCGTACGTTGCAGCCATCCGCGAGATCGTCAAGAACCTCGGTGTCTCCGATGCACGCATGGAGCGAGGCAACGTCCGCTGCGACGCCAACGTCTCCCTCAAACCCAAGGGCCAGGAGAAATTCGGTACCCGCACCGAGACCAAGAATGTGAACTCGCTCCGGGCCGTCGAGCACGCTGTCCGCTACGAGATCCAGCGGCACGCCGCCGTCCTCGACTCCGGCGTTGCGATCACCCAGGAAACCCGGCACTGGCACGAGGACACACGGTCGACGACGGCGGGCCGTCCCAAGTCCGACGCCGACGACTACCGTTACTTCCCTGAGCCGGACCTTGTTCCGGTGGTTACGGACGATGCGTGGATCGAGAAGCTTCGCAGCGAGCTGCCCGAACCACCGGCAGCCCGCCGTAAGCGTCTCCAGGCGGACTGGGGCTACTCGGACGCCGAGTTCCGCGATGTCGTCAATGCCGGCGTCATGGACTCCATCGAGGAAACTGTTGCCGCCGGGGTCAAACCGGCAACAGCGCGGAAGTGGTGGATGGGCGAGATCTCCCGCCGTGCCAAGGTTGCCGACGTCGAACCCGCCGAACTGGGCGTCACACCGGCCATGATCGTTGAGTTGCAGGGGCTGATCGACGCCGGCAAGATCAACGACAAGCTCTCCCGCGAGGTGCTCGACGGCGTCCTTGCCGGCGAGGGTACGCCCACGGAAGTGGTCTCCCAGCGGGGCCTTGAGGTGGTGTCCGACGACGGCGCTCTCCTCGAGGCGATCGACGGCGCGCTCGCCGCACAGCCCGACGTCGCGGACAAGATCCGGGGCGGAAAGCTGCAGGCGGTCGGCGCGATCGTGGGCGGCGTGATGAAGGCTACCCGTGGCCAGGCCGACGCCGGCAAGGTCCGCCAGCTGATCCTGGAACGCCTAGGGGTCGAGGGCTAGCTCCTTCCAGGGACGAGGAAGCCATGGCGAACATGCCGGCCGCGGAGATCGACATCACCGCCGAACTGGTGCAGGGACTTCTCGACGAACAGCACCCGGACCTCTCCGGGCTGCCGCTCACGCTGGTCGCCAATGGCTGGGACAACGCGATCTTCCGGCTTGGCAAGGAGTTCGCCGTCCGCCTGCCCCGACGCGAGGCGGCGGCGAACCTCATCGTCAATGAGCAGGGTTGGCTGCGCATACTCACTCAAGGTGTGAAGGCACTGACGCCGGTCCCGCAGCGGACCGGCGCGCCGGCGTCGTACTTTCCCTGGTACTGGACGATCACCCGCTGGATCGAAGGGCCGTTGGCGGCCGATCTCCCTGCCGCCGACCGGACGGGGGCAGCGGAACAGTTGGCGGACTTCGTCCTCGCGTTTCAGCAGCCGGCACCCGCAGACGCTCCGCGGAACCCGGTACGGGGAGTTCCGCTTTCCACACGCAGCAGGGCGGTGGAGGAGAGGATCAGCGGTGCAGGACTGGCCGCAGAATTTTCCGCGCTCTGGGTCGAACTGCGCGACCAGCCGCCGTGGGAGGGCGAACCGCTGTGGCTCCACGGAGATTTCCATGCCGCGAACATCGTGCTGGACTCCCACTGCCGGCTACTAGGCATCCTGGATTTCGGTGATCTGACCAGCGGAGACCCGGCCACGGATCTCGCTGCGGCCTGGATGGTTTTTGAAAGAAACGGACGCCGCGCCTTCATCAACCGAATCAACAGCGAACGTCGCACCGATGCCGCCACGTGGCAGCGGGCACGCGGATGGGCGCTCTGCATGGGATCAGCAATGGCCGCGACGTCCGATGACAACCCTGACTTCGAGGGGATGGGCCGGAACATCCTGCACGAGGTACTCACCGACGCAGGAGATGAAGGGAAAGCATGAACTGGACACACGTATCGCGCGTGCAGACCGAGGGCGACAATCACGTGCAGGAGGACGCCTGCGGCTACCGGGGCAATGCCGCCTGGATGGTTGACGGCGCCACCTCCCTGCTGGACGAACTGGATCTTCCCGGCGCCTCCAACCCGTCCTGGTATGCGCGCGTTCTGGATCTTGCGATTGCCGAATGCGTGGGACCGGCTGATCCGCGCGCGGTTCTGGCAGCCGCGCTTGGCAGAGTGGACGAGCTTGGACACCAGCTGGTGGGCGCCGAGTCCCAGCGCTTTCCCAGCGCGGCGGTGTCGTTGGTAACGGCCGACGACGACGGCGGCCTGCACGTTCTCAGCCTCGCGGACTGCCACGTGGTCGCGGCCCTCAACAACGGCGAAGTACGCCACGTCGGGGAGGGAATCAGTGAGCCCTCTGCGTCTGGAGAACAGTTGCGCCAGGCACGGCTGGACCGCAATACGCCCGGCGGCGTCTGGGTCGCGCGAAGGGAGCCGGCTGCCGCTGAACAAGCGCGGCTGAACACACTAGGGCCGGCCCACACGGTTGCGCTTGCCTCGGATGGGGCGTGGCGCGCCGTCGATCTCGGTCTGGTCAGCGGACCGGAGGAGTTCCTCGAAGCCGTGCGGACACCCATCGGCGCCCAGGAACTGCTGCTGACACTGCGAAGCGTCCAGGAGGAGATCGGTGAATCGGCTGACGACGCCTCCGTGCTCTGCGTCGCACTCGCGTAGAGCTGGGAATCAGAGCCGGAAATACCCGGCCGTTCCCAGCACCGGAGTTCCGGCGGCATACCGGTCCAGCACCGCGCGCTGCACCGAGGATGCCCGGGGAAGCGACGCGAGAGAATTGGTGTCGCGGGTGCGGAAGACGAAGTACAGCGCATCGGTCGGCTCAGCACCCTGACGCCCAAGATGCGTGAACCGGTCAGCGAACCGCGCCACGTTGGAGGTATCCGGCAGTTCGGACCGGAGGCCGGGATCGAGCATCCAGGAATCGCAGGTGGCGAAGGTAGGCAAAACCTCGGGGAAGTGCACGGGGAAGAACGCGCGCGCACGTTCAATCGATGCATCCACTGCATCGGGATCGAGCGGCTCTGAAGTCTCCGGGATATGGATGCCCAGTGCGTAGGTGCCCTCCCCATCGGGCAGTGCAGGATCCGGCCTGTAGAGCATGAACTGCAACCGGCCCAGCTGGAACATGGTGCCCTGTGCATGAGCCACCAGCCAGCGCCACGTTTCGAGGCCGAACGCACCGTGCACCCGCCGGTGCAGCGCGAAGTGCCGTCCCCAGTCGGGAAGGGAATCGGCAATCACGTCCTCCGGGACGCCACGCGCCCGGTACCAGTCCAACAGTTCGGGAACGAAGCGCAGCAGGCCCGCTGTCCACACCGATTCCGGGTATTCGGGAAGCTGCGGTTTCTCAGTCAGTACGCCAAGGCGTGCGCGTAGCGAATTAAGCGCTCCCTGCACCTCGGAGTCAATGGGCGCTTCCAGCATTTCCCGGCACGCGTCCCGTGCAGCGGACGGCAGCCGTAATAGGTCAAGATGGTCCTGAGTCATGCCCTGCCTTCCCGTTCCGCGTGCGGTTCCACTCATGAGCCGCTGACGAGGACGTCAGGGTCTGTTAGAACAGTACCTAACGCTTCGGCGATCGGCGCGGCCGAAAGCGCCGCGAACCAGGCGGGTTGTACAACGATGGAGGTGGGTGCGCTGTGGCTTTGACAGCAGATGTCCTGATTGTCGGCGGAGGCATTGCCGGACTATCCCTTGCCTCGGCGCTTTCCTCGGAGTACCCGGAACTCGAGGTCATCCTGGTTGAGGCGGAACAGACGCTGGCCTACCACACCTCCTCAAGGTCCGCCCGGCAGCTCATTCCGAGTTATGGCCCGCCGGAGGTTCGGCAGCTCACCGAACGAACCCTGGATTTGATCCGGGAGTTCCAGCAGGAACTGCCCGAACCTATCCTGGTTCCGCGCAGCTTCATGCTCGTCGGATCGGAAGCGGACGTCACAGCGCGGGCAAGCGGGGCAATGCAGCGCATCTCCATCCGCGAGGCGGAGAGTCTCTGTCCGCAAATTGCCGCAGCGGGGTTCGAGGCAGCCGGGCTCGACACCACGGCGTTCGGTTCCAACACCGAAGCGCTGCTGCAGTACCACCGCACTCGTGCTGAAGCCGGGAGCTGCCGGATACTCACGGGAGCGCCCGTTCACTCCGTCCAGCGGCTGCGCAGCGGGTGGGAAGCCGGTGCCGGAGCGCACGGCGTGCATGCCGCCGTCGTCGTTAATGCTGCGGGCGCCTGGGCTGATGAACTGGCCGTGCTGTCCGGTGTTGCCACCCAGGGTCTGCGCCCCTACCGACGGAGCGCCGCCGTCGTGAAGGCGGCCAATCCGCCAGCACCCGGTGCGCCGATGGTTGCCGCGGCCGATGACACCTTCTACTTCCGGCGGGACGACGCCGGCGCGCTGGTTTCGCCGTCGGAATCCGTTCCCAGCGTGCCCGAGGACGCACAACCGCGGTCGGAGGACATTGCGGAGCTGATTGACCGGCTCAACCGGTTGACCACCCTGGGCATCGGGGACGTTGTCCGATCGTGGACCGGACTGCGGACACAGGCTGCCCACGGCTTGCCGGTTGTGGGTTTCGACCCCGAAGCAAGCGGCTTCTTCTGGCTCGCCGGCCAGGGCGGCTACGGATTCCAGACCTCATCCGGGATCGCGGAGCTCGCATCCCGACTCATTGCCGGGAGGGAATCCGACCAAAAAATCACCGGCGCGCTCGCACCCCAGAAGTGAACATGAACGCCCTTAGCACAAGCAGGTCTAGAGTAAAACCATGAGGGTTGAACAGACACCACTTCCGGGAATCGGTGTGCGCAAGGACATTGTGACCGCGTCCGGCCGGCGCATCGGGACAGTCACCCAGCGGGACGGCGAGACGGAGCTCATTGTCTCGCGCGCCGATGATCCGGATGCCTGCCTGGCATCCATCCCGCTCACCGCGGATGAAGCATCCACCCTGGGCAACCTGCTCGGCGCGCACCAGGTGGTGGCACAGCTGACCGAAGAACACCGGGATCTTCCCGGCGTCAACACGCGCCAGTTCCTGATCGACGTCGATTCGCCCTATGACGGACGCAAGCTCGGTGACACTAAAATGCGGACCCGGACCAGCGTGTCCCTGGTGGCAGTCCTCCGCAAGGGGCAGGTGCAGGCTTCACCCACCCCGGACTTCACTCTCGCAGCCGGCGATCTCCTCGTTGCCGTCGGCACCTCTGAGGGGCTCGACGCCGCCGCCGAGATACTTCGCGGCGGCTGAGCCGCCCATGGGGAATCACAGTGCACTGGTCCTCATTGAATTGGGGGCCGTTTTCTTCGGCCTTGGCATCCTCGGCCGGCTCGCAGGACGAATCGGCCTTTCGCCGATCCCGCTTTACCTGCTGGGTGGTCTCTTCTTCGGGCAGGGCGGATTCGTTGAGCTCGGCGGACTCGAGGAGTTCAGCGCGATTGCCAGCGAAATCGGCGTAATACTGCTCCTGTTGCTCCTGGGCCTCGAATACACGGCAGGTGAACTGGTTACCGGGCTCCGGCAGTCCTGGATGGCCGGCATCCTGGATATCCTCCTGAACTTCCTTCCCGGCGTCGTCATCGCCCTGATACTCGGCTGGGGGGTCGTGGGTGCCCTGGTACTGGGCGGCGTCACGTACATCTCCTCCTCAGGCATCATTGCCAAAGTGCTCACCGACCTGGGGCGGCTCGGCAACAGGGAAACCCCGGTGGTGCTGTCCCTGCTGGTATTTGAGGACCTGGCGATGGCGGTCTACCTCCCCATCCTGACCGCCGTCCTGGCCGGAGTGAGTTTCGCGGGAGGGCTTCAGGCGGTCGGAATCTCCCTGGTTGTCGTGACCATCGTGCTCGTCATCGCCCTGAAGTTCGGCAACGCGGTCTCCGCCGTCGTCGACTCCAAGGACCGGGAGGTTTTCCTCCTTACCCTCCTTGGTGCTGCGCTGCTCGTTGCCGGCGTTGCTTCAGCGATGCAGGTCTCGGCTGCCGTTGGGGCGTTCCTCCTGGGCATCGCGATTTCGGGGGCAACCGCCACCAACGCGACCCGGCTTCTGGAACCCCTCCGGGACCTTTTCGCTGCCGTCTTCTTCGTGGTGTTCGGACTCAACACGGATCCGAGCACCATCCCGCCGGTGCTCGGGTATGCGCTGCTGCTTGCGCTCATCACCTCGGTCACCAAGGTGGCAACGGGCTGGTGGGCTGCCAAACGGCAGGGCATCGGCAAGCTTGGGCGGGCGCGCGCCGGTGCTGCGCTGATTGCCCGTGGCGAGTTCTCCATTGTTATCGCTGGTCTGGCCGTAGCCTCCGGTGCGGTGACCGATGAGCTTGCCGCCCTAGCAACTGCCTACGTCCTGCTGATGGCTGTCCTCGGACCGATCGCCGCGCGTCTTGCTGAACCGGTCATGGGTTTTCTCACCCGCAAAACACCGCAGACCGTCTGAGTCGTCAGAAGCACACGGTGACATTGCGGATTCGCGTTGGTTGCGTTTTGAGCCGGGTTGGCCGTTGAAAACCCCGCACAAGCAGCCGCAGTAACGGTTGGGCGCCATAGTCTGTACGGCCGGATCTTTCTATCCGGCGCAGCCCTACGATGATTCCACCTACTCCTCCTTGAAAGGTGGTGCATCATGCACAAAATTCGTGCGCTGCTGGCGGCCCTGCTCCTGATTGCCGGGCTTGGCCTGGTGGTGCCGAGCAGTGCCACAGCAGCTCCCTACTGTGGAATTACCTGGGGATCAACGGCCAAGAGCAGTACCGCTCAGACCAGCGCTCCCATAGTCAACGCACGCGCCGGACGCCATGCCTGCTTCGATCGGCTCGTGATCGATGTTCGAGGCAAAGGCGCCAGCTACACCGTCAGGTACGTAAGCGCCGTCGTCGGCGTTTCCGGTATGGCTACTCCGCTTCGCGGTGCCGCCGACCTGCAGGTGAGAGTCAACGCCCCCGCGTATGATTCCCGCGGCAACGCAACCTATCGCCCGGCCGTCCGGAGTGAAGCAGTCAATGTGGCTGGCTTCACCACGTTCCGCCAGGTGGCTTTCGTCGACAGTTTCGAGGCCCGCACCACCTTCGGTCTTGGTGTGCGCGCCCGCCTTCCTTTCCGTGTCTTCACCCTCGATGGCCCGGGAACCTCATCACGCCTCGTCATCGACGTGGCGCATCGCTGGTAAACCACACTTAGTCGCGCGTGAGTGTGTAGATAATGGCTGAATGTTCTCGGGAAACGCCATTATCTACGCACTCAGCGTTGGGATCAGGCCGGGTTAGACGAGCGGATCATCAAGAACGCCGTCGACGGCTTCAAGCACCGAACCTGCTACCACCAGCTTTCGAACGGCTTCTATCTCGGGGGCCAGGTACCGGTCAGTGCTGGGCCCCTGAACAACCTCCCGGATGGTGGTCCGCGCAGCGTGGATCGCAGCGGAACTCAACGAATCCCCTCCGCCGCCGTCGCGCTCATCGAGTCCACGGGCAGCGGTCAGCAACTCCACCGCCAGGACGCGTTCGAGGCCGTCCAGCGCCCGCCGTAACTTGAGGCCCGCGGACCAACCCATGGACACGTGGTCCTCCTGCATGGCTGAGGACGGAATGGAGTCCACCGACGCCGGCACCGCCAACCGCTTGAGCTCGGAGACGATCCCCGCCTGCGTGTATTGGGCGATCATGTGCCCGGAGTCCACCCCGGGATCGTGGGCCAGGAACGGGTTCAGCCCGTGGTTGCGGCTCTTGTCAAGGAAGCGGTCCGTCCTGCGTTCGCTCATGGAGGCGAGATCGGCGACGGCGATGGCCAGGAAGTCGAGGGCATAACCGATGGGCGCGCCATGGAAGTTCCCGTTTGACTCAACGCGGCCGTCAACCGTGACCACCGGGTTATCGATTGCCGAGCCGAGCTCGATGGATGCAACCGACTCCACATGCGCCAACGTGGCCCTGGCAGCACCGTGAACCTGCGGCGCGCACCGCAACGAATAGGCGTCCTGGACGCGGGTGTAACGGTGTTCGCTGCGTTCGGCAGAGTCATGCCGGCCGATCAGGCGCGACCCGGCAAGCACCCGCCGGATGTTCGCAGCCGTTGCCACCTGCCCCGGGTGCGGACGCAGCTCATGCAGGTCCTCGGCAAACACACTGTCGGTGCCCAGAAGTCCCTCGACACTCATGGCGGCGGCGAGATCGGCGGTCCGGAGCAACCGGTGGAGGTCCGCAGAGGCAAGGACCAGCATCCCCAGCATGCCGTCCGTACCGTTGATGAGCGCCAGGCCCTCCTTCTCGCGCAGCTCGACGGGCGCAATTCCGGCGGCAGCCAACGCATCAGCGGCAGGCAGCAGTGCGCCGTCGTCGTTCCTTACTTCGCCCTCACCCATGAGGGCCAGCGCAACATGTGACAGCGGGGCAAGATCACCCGAGCAGCCCAGCGAACCGTACTCGCCGATGACCGGCGTGATGCCGGCGTTCAACATCTGCGCGTAGGTGCGGGCCACGATGGGCCGGACGCCCGTGCGTCCGGTGGCCATGGTGGAGAGCCTGCCGAGCATGAGCCCGCGCACCACCTCGCGGTCCACTTCAGCGCCCGACGACGCCGCGTGGCTGCGGATCAGGCTCCGCTGCAGGTGAGTGCGTTTCTCCACCGGGATGTGCTTGGTGGCCAGTGCGCCGAAACCGGTGGAGACGCCGTAGTGGGGGGTGGGATCGTCGATGAGGGACTCGATCACCGAGCGGCTGGCCTCCATCGCAGCGACGGCGTCGCCGCTCAGCTCCACCTGCGCTCCGTGGCGGGCGACCGCGACAACATCGTTCGGCGTCAGCGCCCCGCGACTGATGGTGACAGTGGTTTCGACCTGCATTCCGTTCCTCTTCTCAGCTGCATACTCGGGCCGCTCTTGCCAATAGATGAAATGAGCGTTTCAATAAGTGAAATACAAATTCTTTGACAACGCAAGGATGGATTCGTGGCGGATACCTCAACCCGCACCGTCGAGCGGGCACTGCTGCTGCTCGGGACCGTGTGCGACCGCGGCTCGGTCACACTGGCTGATGCTGCGCGTGACGCAGGCCTCTCCGCGTCAACAGCGCTGCGTCTGCTGCGGACACTGGAAGGCACGGGCTTTGTTCGACGGGACGACGACGGTTACCGGCCGGGAATGCGGGTTGTGCAGTTGGGTGCACAGGCTCTTTCGAACGAGTCGCTGGTTTCGCTCGCGGAACAGGCACTGGAACGGCTGGTGGATTCGACCGGCGAATCCGCCTACCTCAACGTTCCCTCGCACGACGGCCACGGCATCTACCTCGCAGTCCGCGAAGGCACCCACTCGGTACGGCACACCAGTTGGGTTGGCCGCAGTATTCCGCTGACCGGTTCCGCCGCGGGCGCCGTGTTGAGCGGAGGGACGCCCGAGAGCGGGTTCGTCGTCGTCAGCAACGGGATTGAACCCGACGTCACAGCCATTGCCGCGCCCGTGATTTCCGGCGGACAGGTGGTGGCATCGCTCAGCGTAGTGGTGCCCAGCTACCGGATTACCGATGCCGGTGCGCAGAAGATAGGCCGTCTTGTCGCCGCCGAGGCGGCCGGTATCCTCACGCCCGGGCAAGTAAAGACCCAGCAGGTAAAGACGCAGCACGAAAAGAACAGCTCAGACGCCCCGACAACAGGAGCACAGTCATGACATTTACCCAGCACGATCCCTCGCGTTCGGTCCGCGCACCCCGCGGAACGAGCCTGACCGCCAAGTCCTGGCAGACCGAAGCGCCGCTGCGGATGCTGATGAACAACCTCGACCCCGAGGTCGCCGAACGCCCCGAGGACCTGGTGGTTTATGGGGGGACAGGCAGGGCTGCCCGCAGTTGGGAATCCTTCGACGCGATCGTGGCGGCACTGAAGGACCTCGAGGATGATGAGACCCTGCTGGTCCAGTCCGGCAAGCCGGTAGGGGTTTTCCGCACCAACCCCTGGGCCCCGCGTGTTCTGCTCGCCAACTCGAACCTGGTGGGGGATTGGGCCACCTGGCCGGAGTTCCGGCGCCTGGAAGCCGAAGGCCTGACTATGTACGGGCAGATGACCGCCGGGTCCTGGATCTACATCGGTACCCAGGGGATCCTGCAGGGCACGTACGAGACGTTCGCCGCCGTCGCGCGCGCCCTGTTCGCCTCGGAGGACGCAACCCTCGCCAGCACACTGACGCTCACCGCCGGCTGTGGCGGGATGGGCGGTGCGCAGCCGCTGGCGGTGACGCTGAACGGCGGTGCGGTGCTGATTATCGACGTCGATGAAACCCGCCTGAGGCGCCGGGCCGCCAAACGGTATCTCGACGTCGTCGCCGAAGATCTTGAGGACGGGCTGCGCCAGGTGCTCGCCGCGAAGGCCGAACGCCGGCCGCTGTCGGTCGGAGTGGTGGGCAACGCCGCAGAGATTGTTCCGGCGCTGCTTGAGCGGCAACGAAACGGTGAGTTCACCGTCGATATCGTGACCGACCAGACCTCCGCTCACGATCCGCTCAGCTACCTTCCCGAGGGAGTGGCCGTGGATGAATGGGAGCGCGAGGCGGCCAGTGATCCGGACGGCTTCACCAAGAAGGCGCAGACCTCCATGGCCCGCCACGTCGAAGCGATGGTCGGTTTCCAGGACGCAGGTGCCACCGTCTTCGATTACGGGAACTCGATCCGCGACGAAGCGAGGAAGGGCGGGTACCCGCGGGCATTCGACTTTCCCGGCTTCGTGCCCGCCTACATCCGTCCGCTCTTCTGCGAGGGTCTAGGTCCCTTCCGCTGGGTTGCGCTGTCCGGCGATCCTGCGGACATCGCCGTCACCGATGCAGCACTCAAGGAGCTGTTCCCGGAGAACAAGCACCTGCACCGCTGGCTCGACGCCGCCGGTGATCTCGTCGAATTCGAGGGGCTGCCCGCACGCATCTGCTGGCTCGGTTACGGCGACCGCGCCAAAGCCGGCCTGCTGTTCAACCGGCTCGTCGCCGAAGGCAAGGTATCCGCACCGATTGTGATCGGCAGGGATCACCTCGATTCAGGCTCCGTCGCATCGCCGTACCGGGAGACCGAGGGCATGGCCGACGGCTCTGATGCCATCGCCGACTGGCCGCTGCTGAACGCCCTGCTCAATACCTCCTCCGGCGCCACCTGGGTGTCCATCCACCACGGCGGAGGAGTGGGCATCGGCCGGTCAATCCACGCCGGGCAGGTGTCAGTGGCGGACGGGTCCGCGCTCGCCGCCGAGAAACTGGAGAGGCTCCTCACCAATGATCCCGGCACCGGCGTCATCCGCCATGTCGACGCCGGTTATGAGCGTGCGCAGGAGGTGGCGCGTGAGCGTGGTGTCCGCATTCCGATGCAGCAGTGAACCCTCAGGCGTTCTCCCACAGTCCCATGATGTTCCCCTCCGGATCGCGGAAATAGGCGGCGAACCCCATGTCACCGACAGCCATCTTCTCGCCGACGGTCGACCCTCCCAGCTCCTGAACCTTCGCGAGTGCGGCGTCGATGCTTTCGACGTCCACGGTGATGACCGGTGTGGGGGAGCTCTCCGGATCCCGCTTGTACATGCCCCCGTTGATGAACCCGGCCTCGCTCGGCATGCCCTGCTCGCCGACGGGGCCCGAGGCGAGCATCGTATAGTCCATCTCCGGCATCTCGGTGATGTTCCAGCCGAATGCGTCGCGGTAGAAGCTCCGCGCGCGGTCGCCGTCGTCGAATGGAATCTCGAAATGCACCACGCGTCCGCTCATGAGAATTGTCTCCTTCAAGGGTGGGTTAGGAATAGCCGTGTTGGTGAGTCTAGGCCCGGCAAGCGAAGCTGAACAGGGGCTTCCCAGGCAAACGCAGGAACATTCCTGGAACGGAAGGAAAACCTTTGGAAACCGTTAGTAATCTGTTCGGAGCCATAGCCGATGTCGGCCGCGACGTAGCGCGCGGCGGCTATTCCCGGCCTGTCTTCTCAACTGCTGAAATGGATCTGAGGTCCTGGTTCGAGGAACAGGCCACCCGGCGGGGGCTCGCCGTTGAAACCGACCGGAACGGCGTCCTCTGGGGCTGGTGGGATTCTGCCACAGGGATCGGCCGCCGGGGTGCGCTGGTGACCGGAAGTCACCTTGATTCCGTGCCCGGGGGAGGTGCGTTCGACGGCCCGCTCGGCGTCGCGTCCGCCCTCGCCGCCGTCGACATCCTGCGTGAGCGCGGCGTGGAACCCCAGCGATCGCTGGCTGTCGCCGTGTTCCCGGAGGAAGAGGGCTCCCGTTTCGGAGTGGCCTGCCTGGGTTCCCGCCTGCTGACCGGCGCGATTGACGCGGATGCCGCACGGAACCTGAAAGATCCTGACGGCACAACCTTTGCTGAGGCGGCACGGGCCAGAGGACTGGACCCGCAACACCTTGGCAGGGACGAAGAAGCGCTGGGCAGGATCGGTGACTTTGTGGAACTGCATGTCGAGCAGGGCCGCGGGCTGATCGACCTTGACTCTCCCGTGGCGGTTGGAACCTCGATCATCGGCCACGGGCGCTGGAAGCTCACCATCACGGGGCAGGGCAACCATGCCGGCACCACGCTGATGGACGACCGGGCGGATCCCATGATCGCCGCGGCCCAGGTCATCCTCGCCATCCGTAAGACCGCTGCGGCAACGGCCGATGCCCGTGCAACGGTCGGCCGCGTGCAACCCATCCCGGGCGGCACCAACGTCATCGCGTCCCGGGTTGAACTATGGATCGACGTCCGCCACCCTGACGACGCCACGACCGCCTCCCTCGTCGAAAGCATTCACGGTCAGGCGCAGAAGGCTGCAGCCTTCGAGGGCTGCTCGGCGCACCTTACACAGGAATCGGTCAGCGGGACTGTAACGTTTAATGCCGAACTCCAGCGCCAGCTTTCCCTGGCCATGCCCGCAGCGCCGGGCCTGCCCACAGGTGCCGGTCACGACGCCGGCATCCTCGCCGGCTACGTGCCCTCGGCCATGCTCTACGTGCGTAACCCGACCGGTATCAGCCATTCGCCCGAGGAGCACGTGGAACCCGACGACGCCGATCACGGCGCCACCGTGCTCGCCGACGTCCTTGAGCGCCTGCTGTGAGCACCCTCTGGTGCGAGCGGGCCTGGATGGGGGACGGCAATAACGCGCCGCATATTCAGCGCGGCGTTCGGGTGGAGTACGACGACGGCGGCATCGTCCGCGACGTCAGCGTCGGCACCGGGCCTCCACCGGACGCGCTGGTGTTGACGGGCGTGGTCTTCCCCGCTGCCTCCAATGCCCACTCGCACGCCTTCCACCGGGCACTCCGGGGCCGGACCCACGGCGAAAGCGGGACCTTCTGGACCTGGCGCCAGGCAATGTACCGGGCAGCACGAGCCCTGACGCCGGCCCTGTACGAGGAGCTAGCAACCGCCGTCTACACCGAAATGGTGACTGCCGGCTGGACCAGCGTGGCCGAGTTCCACTACCTGCATCACCGCCCGGACGGAACACCCTACGGCCCGAAGGGCGACAGCGGCTCCCACGAGCGTACCCACGAGATGGAGCGGGCTCTTGCGCGCGCGGCAGTGACTGCCGGCATCCGCCTCACCCTGCTCGATACGTGCTACCTCTCCTCGGGCTTCGGTGCGCCCCTGCAGCCGGAACAGGCCCGCTTCAGCGACGGCAGCGCAGCCGCGTGGCTTACCCGGTTGGACGCCTTGCGTAGCGCCTTCGCTGACGAGTTCGACGCCGCAGAGGTTTCCGTGGGAGCGGCCCTCCATTCCGTTCGCGCTGTGGACGAGGCTGCGCTCGCCGAGATCGGCGGAAAACTGCCGGCGGATCTGCCCCTGCACATTCACCTCTCGGAGCAACCGGCGGAGAACAGCGATTGCCTAGCGGCGACCGGTCTCACGCCCACTGCCCTGCTGGCGCGGCACGGTCTACTGTCGACGCGGCTTACGGTCGTCCACGCGACCCATCTCACGCCCGACGACATTCGGATGCTCGGTGACGCGCACGTCACCATGGCGATGTGCCCGACAACCGAAGCAGACCTCGCAGACGGCATTGGTCCTGCCCGCGCACTCCACGACGCCGGTGCTCAGGTGGCGCTCGGAACCGACCAGCACGCCGTCATCGACCCCTGGCTGGAGATGCGGGCACTGGAGCACGGGGAAAGGCTTACCAGCGGCCAGCGCGGGCGGTTTGCGCCGGCGGACCTGATTCGGATTGCTGCGGCGGGGGGTGCCCGCGCCCAGGGCAGGACCAGCCCCGGCCTGGCAGTCGGCCAACTGTGCGACCTCGTAGCATTGGACCCGCGCAGCACGCGTACAGCCGGATCCCAGCCCGACCAGCTCCCGGTGACAGCCACGGCACAGGACGTTACTGCCGTCGTCGTCGGGGGAGTGGTGGTGGCACGGGACGGCCGCCATATTCGGCTGGGGAATCCGGCCGACCTCTTGGCCGCGGCGATCGACAAACTGGATGTGGCCGGTGAGCCGGAAGGCGCTGCTGCGCTTAGGGACGGAAGGAAGGCGCCATGACGTCGCTGCTGATCACCAACATCGGTGAACTGATGACGCAGGACCGCGAACATCGCGTGCTTGCCGATGCCGCCGTCGTACTGGAGGGCGAACGGATCTCCTGGATCGGTGCGGCATCCGCAGCGCCTGCCGCCGATGAAGAGTACGACGCCGGCGGGCGGGCTTGCCTGCCCGGCTGGGTGGACAGCCACACGCATCTGGTGTTCGCGGGCGATCGGACGGCGGAGTTCGAAGCGAGGATGGCGGGGCAGTCCTACGCGGCCGGCGGAATCTCAGTCACAGTTGATGCAACCCGGCGGGCCACCGACAAGGAACTGGCGCGGCTCGTAACGGCGCGGGCAGCCGAGGCAGCGGCGGGTGGAACCACCTACCTTGAGACGAAATCCGGTTACGGCCTGGACGTTGGCGAGGAAGCCCGCAGCGCCCGCATCGCGGCGACGGTAGCCGACGAAGTTACGTTCCTCGGCGCGCACCTCGTGCCCGATGGGTGGGCGGCCGACGATTACGTACAGCTGGTCACCGGGCCGATGCTTTCCGCCGTCCGCCCGTACGCGCAGTGGGCCGACGTCTTCTGCGAAACAGGTGCTTTCACTCCGGATCAGAGCCGTGAAGTGTTGCGTGCGTGCCACGACGCCGGGCTCGGACTAAGGGTCCACGGAAACCAGTTGGGACCGGGCGGCGGCGTGCAGCTGGCGGTCGAGATGGAGGCCGCGAGCGTGGACCATGTCAACTACCTCGGCCGGCCTGACGTGGACGCCCTTGCCGGTTCCTGGTCCTCCTGGGACTCCGGTGCCGGTAGGCGCGGCACCGTGGCTACCTGCCTGCCGGCCTGCGACCTGTCCACACGGCAGCCGCTCGCGCCGGCCCGGGAGCTGCTGGACGCCGGCGTCGAAATCGCAATCGCGTCGAACTGCAATCCCGGGACGTCCTACACAACGTCCATGGGTTTCTGCGTAGCAACTGCCGTGCTGCAGATGGGGCTGATCGTGCACGAGGCGGTGCGGGCTGCCACTTTCGGGGGCGCGCTCGCACTTCAGCGGGAGCAGGGAAACGACGACGACGGCGCCCGCGCCGTGGGGTCGCTGGCCGTCGGACATCGCGCGGACCTGCAATTGCTCAGTGCACCGTCGGCTACGCATCTGGCCTACCGGCCAGGTATGCAGCTCACCCATGCGGTATGGCGTAAGGGCATTCGCGTAGCGTGAGGGGCGGTGCAAGACAAAGGGTCGCCCGGTCATGGACCGGACGACCCTTTGAAGCGATCCCGGGCATGCAGCCAGGGTTCGATCCGGGTGTTACTTCATGGTGCCCTGGGTGACGGACCCCTGCAGTTGGCGCTGGAAGATCACGTACACCACAAGGACCGGTGCAACGGTGATGACAACGGCCGCAAACAACGCACCGAAGTCGACGGCGTAGCCCATCTGGGAGGCAAACCGCGCCAGGCCCTGGGAAAGCACGTAATTGTCTACGTTGGTGTTCAGCGCCACCGGAATGAGGAACTGGTTCCACAGTCCGAGGAAGTTGAAGATGGTTACCGACGCGATGCCGGGTTTTGCCATTGGCAGCATGACCTGGAAGAAGGTCCGCCAGTCCCCGGCACCGTCGATCGCCGCGGCCTCGCCAATCTCGTACGGGAGAGTTTTGAAGAACGAGTACAGGAAGAACACCGTGAACGGCAGTGCGAAGGCCACGTAGGTGATGATCAGGCCAGGCAGGGTGTTGAGGAGTCCCATGTTCTGCAGGATGAAGAACAACGGAACGATCGCCAGGAAGATCGGGAAGGTCAGGCCGGCCAGCATGAGGTAATAAATGGCCCTGCTGCCACGGAAGGTGAACCTGGCCAGGACGTAGGCGCACATTGATCCCAGAACCATCACGATGATGAGTGCGCTTCCCACCACAATGACGGAGTTGAGGAAGTAATCCCCAATGCCCGCCGTTGTCCACGCGTTGACGTAGTTCGCGAAGTTGAGCCCCTCCGGCAGCGCGAACGTGGACGCAAAAATCTCATCAGTCGACTTGAAGGACGTCATCAAGGTCCACAGCAGCGGCAACACCACAATGACGGACCACAGAATCAGCGCGGTGTGGGAAATAGTTCCTACAACCTTGTCGCTCCCGGTGGAGTCCTTTTGTTTCCGGGGCTCAGCGGCGGGAGGAGCGTCCTTTGCATGCTTGGTTTCAGCGACTTTGGTGGTCATAGCCGGTTGTCCTTCTTCGTGCCTCCGGTGAGGCTGTTGATCAGGAACACGAGCCCTGCGAACGTAAGCGTCACAACCGCGAGGACAACGCCCATTGCACTAGCCCGACCGAACTGGCCTTGACTGAACGCGGTCTCCAGGAGGACCTGTGGCATCACGATGGTGGAGAATGCCGGGCCGCCGCCGGGATTCATCGCTTCCATGTAGACAAAGGCGTCAAGTGCGAGGATACCCATGTAGACGTAGGCGGTCTGTACGTTGTCACGAATCATCGGGATGGTGATGCTGATCGCAGTGCGGAAGCGACCGGCGCCGTCCAGGCGTGCGGCCTCATAGATTTCCGCGGGGATGCCCTTGATCGCAGCCACGAACAGCACCATGTAGAACCCCACGAAACCCCAGACGATAACGAACATGGATACCGGCATTGCGGTAGCCACCTCGCCCAACCATGCGTAGTTGATGAACTGGTCGAGTCCGAGCGCGGTGAGCGCGCCATTGACCAGGCCATTCGGCGCGAAGACCTGGCGCCACATAAGGCCAATGGCGATTGCCGGGATCACGTAGGGGAAGAAGGAAACGACGCGGTAGAAACCGGCGTGCTTGAGGCCGGAGATCTGTCCTTTGCTCCTGCCTCCTACGGTTACCAACGTAGCCAGGATGAGGCTGAGGATGATCGTCACGATCGGCAGCACAATCACCAGCACTACGTTGTTGCCCAGTGACTTCACAAAAGTGGCGTCCTGGAACAGGCGAACGTAGTTGTCGATGCCGATGAAATTCATCACCGGGGTGAATCCTGACCAGTCCGTCATCGAGTAGTAAAACGCTTGGATGAACGGTGAAACTACGAAGATCAGGTACACCGCGAGGGGTAGGCCCAAAAAGATGGCGAAGAAACTGATCCGGCCAAACGAAAAATTTCGACGGCGGCGCCGGCCGCCCTTGTTGGAGGCGACCGGCGCTGCGCGATCAATTGCTGCAGTCACTGTACTTCTAGCTTCTCAATCGAGTCGTCGTTACGGATGGCGTCGGAGATCTTCTGCATTTCTGCAGTAAGCGCTGCTGCGTCAATCTCACCATCGAGGAAGCTGTTCCACCATACGAGGTTGTCCGCGTTGGTTCCGTAGAAATCGATGAAGTTCCAGGTGAAGACGTTCTCACCTGCCGCTTCCAGAAGTTCGACCTGCGATACGAGGGCGGTCGATCCGAAGCCGTCTTCCGGAACGGTTCCGCGCACAATGGTGGGGGAGAGCTTCGACTCGGTGAAGTTCGTTGCTGCTTCCTTGGAAAGCATGGTCCGCATGTATTCCTTGCCGCCCTCAACGTTCGCGCCCTGCGAGGGCACGATGAAGGGCTCGCCGGCTGCACTGTGCAGTGCCTCGGCTGGAAGTGCGGGATCGGTCGACACGGTAGGAACCGGGGCGCCCGTGAGCTGGAAGTTCTCGGCCATCTGGTCGCGCATTTCGTTCTCGATCCAGGAGCCGGAGGGGTACAGGAGCGCTTCCTGGCCCTCTCCGATCCACTGGGCCTGCGCCGCGGTGAACTGCGTGCCCGACCCGCCCGGAAGTACGTATCCCGCGGCAATGATCTCCTCCATCGCCGTGAATACTCCCTGAATGGCCGGATGCGACCAGCAGCCTTCCTCCAGGTTCTCCAGTGAGAGACGGACCTCGTCGCCGCCTTCCTTGATGGCCGAAGCGATCGCGAGCTCGAGGTAGTAGCTCGCGGCTTCCTGGCCCCAGCAGAACAGGTACTTGTCCTGTGCCTTTGCTTCCTCGCCGAGAGTCATCATCTCGTCCCAGGTGGTTGGCACAGTCCATCCGTTCTCATCGAACAGCGACTTGGAGTACCAGAGTGCGTAGACAGTCAGCACGTAGTTGATGGCAGCGAGCTTGCCGTCGAAAGTGCCCGGGTTGAGAACACCGGGGAAGAGCGTGTCGCGAATGGTTTCGCCCTCGATGTTCTGCGCGTCGATGACGTCGGTGAGATCCTCGAGCTGAGCGAGAATAGTAGCGATGCCAATAGCGTTTGCGCCCGAGTTGTCGATCACGTCCGGTGGGTTGCCGCCCACGAAGCGGGGCTGAAGCTCCTGCGCCAGGTTGGTGGACGGAGCGACATTGACAGTGACGCCCTGGTTCTCGGCCATCAGTTCGCCGGCGAACTCGGCATAGTCAATCCCGTAGCCGCCGTTGAAGATGACAACATCAACGGTTGAATCAGCCGCGACTCCGAAGGGATTGGTATCCGATACTTCGCCCTCAGGCGCGTTGCCGCCGTTCGGTGCGCCGCCACCCGCAGCACAGGAGGCAAGCGCTCCTCCGAGCGGAATGAGCGCTGCGGTCGCGAGCGCGCCCTTAAGGAAGTTGCGGCGCTCGACCGGCTTTTTTGGGAAGTTCATCTTCTTGCCTCCATTGGTAGGAATTGCATCCCGTGATGTGTGAGATAGTGCAAAGTACTGATTGAACGGCTAGCAAAGTGATCATGTCGATTCATCGCTTGAAGTAGATAATTGCGTGATCTACGCCTCACGTCAAGTCTTCCAGCCCCTCCGTTACAGGAGAGTTATAGCAAATTTACTCCACTCGGTAGGATCATGCCGCTCTATTCAGTGAGACACTTTCTGACTTATGCTTGCTGTCTACACGCAGTTTCGCTCACTCAGCCCTCACTGGGACTGATCAGGCCACCAGGGAGCACAATGAATCTGGAAGCGGGTCTCAAACGGGGAGACCGTCTCAACGCGATCCTCGAGTTGCTCGCGCAGTCGAAGCAGCTTGAAGTGGAGGACATCGTGACGCGGCTGCACGTGTCCCCGGCAACCGCACGCCGTGACCTGGACAGCCTCGCCGCACAGCGCCTGCTGAGTCGAACGAGGGGCGGCGCAACCATTGAGTCAGGTGCGTACGCTCTGCCCCTGAGGCAGAACCGGGATCTTGGCGCGCTGCGCAAGCGAGCTATTGCATACGCAGCAAGCGCCCTCATACCCCGGGGCTCAGTAGTTGGCCTGTGCGGGGGAACCACAAGCACAGCTCTGGCCCAGGTGCTCAGCGTGCGCCGTGATCTGATGGAACCTTCGAACAAGCCCACCCTCACCGTCGTCACCAACGCGATCAACATAGCCGCCCAACTGGCGGTACGCCCGAACATCAAGATTATGGTGACCGGTGGGATCATCAATTCCCGTTCATCCGAATTGGTGGGTCCCTATACCGATGCCATCCTGAAGCATGTCGCCCTGGATTTCGCGTTCGTTGGAGTCAATGGACTTGATCCTGAGTTCGGACCGACAGTGACTGATGAAGGGGAAGCTGCGGTGAACGCCATGGTTGCACGGCGGGCAGCCACGGCGTATATCGTTGCTGACTCATCAAAGATCGGCGTGCGTGCGTTCGCTACGATGACGGGCCATGCAGTCAGCAACCTCATCACGGACGATGGGATTTCCGAGTACCAGCTGGCCGCATTCAGGGAGCGCGGGACCCGGGTGATTGTTGCCCCGGCGGTGGCCGAAGACTAGGCAGCAGAGACTGCCGGTGGCTGGTGGGCCGCGCGTTGGCCGGCCGGCGCTGCGTACGGCACCATAAAGTATGACAACCGTTCGCGAAGGCGATCCTTCGTCCTTGACCCTTGGCGCTCGTCGCAGGGTCAGGATCGAGATACTCATTGTGCTCGGTCTCTCGCTTGGGCAATCGGCGGTCTACGCCGTCGTCGATCTGGTTGACAAGCTCAGCCAGGCACCGTTGGCAACACAAACCACTCGCCTCAATCCGACGCTGGATGACAGGCAGTACTTCGATCTCACCTACCAATTGCTGGGGATCTTCTTCGCCCTGGTGCCCGTGGCGCTAGCCCTGTTTGTGCTTTCTGGTCCCGGCAGGTCGGCATTCCGGCGGATCGGCTTCACCTTCAGTAACCCGAAGATCGATTTTGGCCTCGGATTCCTGCTCTCCGCCGTCATTGGCCTCGGCACCCTCGGCGTCTATGCAGCAGGCAGGGCCATCGGCCTGACAACCCAGATCATCCCCACCGCGCTGGATACCTACTGGTGGACCGTGCCCGTGCTCGTGTTGTCCGCGCTCCGGCACGCCGTGCTTGAGGAGGTGATTGTGGTCGGCTACCTGTTCGAGCGCCTGCGGGAACTGCGCTGGTCCACTCCGGCCATCATCATTACTTCAGCGCTGCTGCGAGGAAGCTACCACCTGTACCAGGGGATCGGCCCGTTCATCGGGAACGTCGTGATGGGCCTCATCTTCGGCTACGCGTACACGCGAACCAGACGGGTGATGCCGTTGGTTGTTGCACACGCACTGCTCGACATCGCAGGATTCGTGGGCTTCGCGATATTCGGACCGGCGATCGGAATCGGCGGGTAACCCTAGATCTGAACGGAGCCCTGTCCGGTCTCGAAGGTGACCGACATGATCCCCGGGGTTCCGTTGGGTGCAATCCAGTCGACGTCGACGTCGTCAAGCGGGTGGGCCGGAGGAGTGCCGAGCCACTCGGTTACCCGGTCGGCAGATCCGGCGATAGTAAGGGCGCTCAGTCTGACTGAAGCTGGCCGAGCCTGCGAGGGATGGATAGCTTCCGTACCGTTGTCCCAGCGGATCATGTAGGGCACCTGCGGGTCCGAAATGAGACCCTTGATGCCGATCTGCTGCCAGGTGAGCTCTTGCCCGTCCGGGAACTTCCGGTTGCCGGGAACCGCGCTGCGGCCGAGGCGCTCCTCGAACGGGGTGAGGTCATCAACCGCGACGCACCAGCCCATCCAGCCGCCGCCGGCCTCGGAACGGGCGCGGACGGCCTGTCCGAAAGGCGCCTTGTCCGACGCAGGGTGGTCCAGTACCTCAACCACCTCGAGGTACTGGCCGTTCACCAGCGGAAAGATCATGTTGCGGGTTCCGAATCGAGGGTGGACTCCACCCTTGACAAATTCGACTCCCAAAGCTTCGGAGATTCGCTCAGCCGTGGCAGAGAGACCGTCAGGTTCGCAGGCGTAAGAGACGTGATCCAGGCGCATGGCCCCATTTTGGCACTTTGTGATGGAGGCCTCGACTTAGGGTTACCTAAGTCACACGCGGCTCCCGGGTAGTCCCAAGCTAAATACAAGGTTTCGCGCGCATAGTTTGCCGCACAGGAAGACCGGTTCCGAGACCGCCGGGGCTTCCTGCCAGGGGCTTTCGAAACGGAAGTCCCCCTTGAGTGGAGTCGCCCCCTTCCAGGGATACGGCGGCTCCACTCAAGCATGTTGTATGGCATTCCTGGTTCCGTCCAAAAGGCCGGAGATTCACCCCGGGTCATATTAGTTGCCCAATTCCGCACCGTCGGGTTTTCTTGTACCAGGTCACGAGTGACAGTCCGGCGCATCGCGCCGCCAGCCCCGGCTTGCTGTCCGGCAACCCTCCTTCGCGGTGGGGTGCCCCGGGTGACGACCAGGCGATGCACGAACCGGTGCAGGCGCAAGCGCGATTCACGAAGGTGGCACTCTTGACTGGCATCACAACAACCCAGGCCCAACCGCGACCGGAGCTGGACGGGGACGCTGCCATCCGGCGGTTGTCTATCGGCCCGATGACCCTCGAAGGCGGAGGGCACCTGCCCGACGTCGTTCTCGGGTATGAGACCTGGGGCCGGCTGAACGCCGATGCCTCCAACGCGGTCCTGATCGAGCACGCGCTGACGGGCAGTACACACGTTGCACGCGGGGACTCGGAAGAGGAAGGCTGGTGGGACGGGCTGGTTGGCCCAGGCCGGACCATCGACACTGACCGCTATTTCGTTGTGTCCATCAATATGCTCGGCGGCTGTTACGGGTCTACGGGACCGGCGTCCCTGCACACCGATGGGAAACCGTGGGGCTCACGCTTCCCGTTCGTCACGATCCGCGATTCCGTACGGGCTGAGGCATTGCTCGCGGATCTGCTCGGAGTACAGTCCTGGCATTCGGTGATAGGCGGCTCAATGGGAGGCGCCCGCGCACTGGAGTGGGCGCTCACTTATCCCGACCGCGTAAAGCGCTGTGCAGTGATTGCCTGTGCGGCAGCCAGCTCCGCGGAGCAGATCGCATTCGCCCAGGCGCAGGTGCAGGCAATCCGGCTTGACCCGCGGTTTGCCCAGGGAGACTACTACGGCACCGCCGGGCCGGAGGGTGGCCTCGGGATCGCCCGGCGGATTGCGCATATCACCTACCGGTCCGAACCCGAGTTCGCACACCGGTTCGGGCGCGCTGCGCAGGGTACGGAGGAGCCGTTCGGCTTCCGGCTCCCGGCGGAGCGCGGCCGCTACCAGATTGAAAGCTATCTCGACCACCAGGCAGACAAGCTCGTCCGGCGCTTCGACGCCAACAGTTACATCGTCCTCACTGAGGCACTGATGAGCCATGATGCTGCACGTGACCGCGGCAGCCTTCCCGAAGCACTGAGCAAGGCACAGGCGCAGTTCTTCATCGCGACGGTGGATTCCGACCGGCTCTACTGGCCCGCGCAGTCACACGAACTCGCGGCCGCGCTGCCGGGAAAAGTGGCGGTACACACCATCACCTCGCCAATCGGCCACGACGCGTTCCTGACGGAGATAGCGCAGCTTGAGCCCGCGCTGCGTGAGGCTTTTTATGAAGACAACGACGACGACGCCGCGTAGTACTCAGCGCTTCCAGACCTTCAGTGCACGTCCAAGGAAATCCCCGTACCTTCGCACCGCGTTGTCCAGTGCCGCTGTCTCCGCCTCATCAAACGGACGATCGGTGACAATATCCAGGACCGCTTCCCGTGGGCTCAGGGAGTGTTTCCACCCACCCGCCACCTGTCCGTTGAGCAGGATGAGGTGCCCGGACAGGCGGGCCGGGCTGCTCGCCAACGGCGGCGCACCGAAGAACCGGGTGGGTGTGTAACCCATGACGAATTCGTCATAGCACTGGATGAGGTCTACCACGGGGCGCTCCGGGGGCCTGACTTCCAGCGGTTCCACCGGGATAACGAACCTCTGCCCGCCGATCTCTTCGGAAGTGAGGAGATCGGCGGCTTCCCGCAACCCCTCGCGTACGTCGGTGAGCGTGAGCCCTGACCAGAGGGAGCAGTCCTTGGCCGTAGCCGGTGCACGGCCGCCGAAGTAGCGGATCACCAGTTCGCGCAGTGCTTCAGTCCGGTTGAATTCCGTGCCGGAAGGGATGCGGACAGATCCGTCCGCGGCTCCGGGCTCCGCTCTTGCTTCGAATGCGGCGTAGGTGTGCCTGACCGTCCCGCCGGCACTGACGCGGGGCGTTCCGCTGATCAGTACCCGATCGAGTTCGGCCGCCATGAGGAAGCTGCCAAGCGCCGGTCCGGCTGATGGCAGGGAGGCCGCTTCCAATGCTGTTGCCAGTTCGTCGCGGGTTCGGTGGGATCCGTCCGCTACACACGCTCCAAGGACGGCGATTCCGGACCGTAAGGCGGCTTCGTCAAGACCCCATTGCCTGATCACTGAGCGCATTGTCATCTTTACCCGCGGCGCCGTGAGCTGCAGCAACCAGGCGGCGTCGGCGCGGTGCACAAAATGCCAGGTGGGCCTGAGCACGTGTGTCCGCAGGAGAACGCCGTCTGCGTAGAGCCGATCAATAGTGGAGGCAGTTTCGCCGGCGCTCCGCTGGGCAAGGGACCAGCGCGCGTAAGCGAACTCCTGCGCCTGCATCGCTCCGAACTTACGCAGCACCGCGGCCGCGGGTTGGTCGCCAGTGCCCCAGAGGTGCTGGCGCAGCAGGCGCCGCATGCCGACGTCGTGCCCTGATTCGTTCGGTGGAGGATCCGGAGCAACCTGTCCGTGCGGCACGCTCAGGTGCCTGATCCGGGAGGCATGCCGGGCCCGAAAATCGGTGCCGGTTCAGGACGCTTCGGTGTGATCCCATCCCCGGAGGAGCGGTGCCGCAACCGGCGCAACACCCAGGGCACAAAATACTCACGGGCCCACACGAAGTCCTCGCTGCGCGCAACGCGCCAGTTCTTCGGGGGCAGCGGCTTCGGCTCAAGCGGCTGCAACTGGTGGCCCACGGCGAGGGTGTCCAGGACCATCATCGCGATCGTATGGTGTCCCAACGGTGAGAAGTGCAGACGATCCGGGTCCCACATCTGCGGATTGACCAGTTGCCGCAGCGCCCACATGTCCGCGATGACGGCGTCGTGCCTTGCCGCAATGATTCGAAGGTTTTCGTTATAGATGGCGGTCTTCGCGCGGATGCTGCCGAGAACCGTCTCGCGGACATCCGGTCCCGTGAAGAGGACCACGGTGGCCCCGTTTGCACCCAGGACCTGAACGACGCCGTCCAGCCGGGCGGCAAGCTGGTCGGGGTCGCCTCCCGGCCGGATGAGGTCGTTTCCCCCTGCGGACAGGGTCACCAGGTCCGGTTTGAGTGCGACGGCGGGGCCAACCTGCTGATCGACAATTTCCTGGAGCAGGCGCCCACGGACTGCAAGGTTCGCATAAGCGAAGTTATCGTGTCCCCGGCCCAACTCCTCGGCGACGCGATCCGCCCACCCGCGGTACCCGCCGGCGCTGGCCGGATTGGGATCGCCGATACCCTCGGTAAAGGAATCTCCCAGGGCAACGTAGCGGTTCCACGGGTGGGGTTCGGCATTGAGCTGGGAGCCACTCACCGACGGGGACCCGGTTTCTGAAGGAGGAACGATCGCTTCGGTCACTGTCCTATCCTGCCAACCCGCTCACCGCCTACGCGACCGTAGGTGCGCAACAGCCGTGATGATGGAGAACTCCGCGGGATTCCACCGTGACAGAATGAGCCAATGACTTCTTCCAACCCATTTAGCGGTATCGATACGCAGTCCGCGGAGAAGAGTGCACCGGAACCTGTAGTGGTCTGGTCGCGCCCCGAACAGGAACGCCAGGGCACGCCGCTGCTGGTCCTGCTGCATGGGCATCTGGCCAATGAAGATGACCTCATGGGGATCCTTGAGTTCCTGCCGGATGAATTCACGGTGGCCTCGGTTCGCGCGCCCGTGGCCATGGCCCCCGGCTTCACCTGGTTCCCGCTCCAGCATGACGCCGCCTACTCGGTGGACAAGGTCACGGCGGCGGTACAGGACGTTGTTGACTGGGTCGATTCCAATCGGAGCGGCCATTCCAGCGTGAGCCTGCTTGGTTTCTCCATGGGGATGGCCGTTGCCACTTCGATGTTGCGTGCGCGGCCAGCCGACTATGCCGCCGTCGTCGGTCTCTCTGGATTCGCGGTGCCGGACGAAGGCCGGGAATTTTTCCGCGACGACGAGCTGCTGGCGAATCCGGTTCCATTCTTCTGGGGCCGCGACCAGGAAGACCCGGTCATTTCGCCGGACAGGATCGAGTTCACGCACGGCTGGTTGAACCGGCACACCCGGCTCACCAAGGTGCTCTACGCCGGAATGTTCCACAGCATCAACGTCCAGGAGCTCGGGCACGTGCGCGAATTCCTTCAGTTGAGCGTTCCGGGAGTCAGCCGGACACCACTACAACGCTGACACCGTTCACAGTCACCGAGTCACCCGGGTGGATCTGGCGACCACGTCGCTCCTCGATCTCACTGTTGACCTGCACCAGTCCGTTCTCGATCAGTTCCTTGGCCTCCGCCCCGTCCTCGGCGAGGTTGGCAAGCTTCATCAGCTGACCCAGCCTGATCATCGCGTCGCGGATGGGAATCTCGTTCTGGGTTGTGTCGTCACTGCTCATGGAACCATCATGCCCTCCACCCAGCCGGTGAAAGGGCACGTGTGCGATGTCCTAGGGTTAACGGGTGTCTCACACCCCTCGACTTCCTGCGGTGGTTGGCCTGCCGTTGGCGGTAGTGGCCGGCGTCGCAATTCCCCTGCAGGGCCGGATCAACGGTGCTTTGGGGCAACGGTTGGACGATGGCCTGGCTGCAGCGCTGGTCAGTTTCGGCACCGGTCTTGTGCTGATGATTGCCATCTCGCTACTGTTGCCGCGCGGACGCGCAGGGCTGCGGGAGCTTGTGCCCGCGGTGCGCGAACACCGCTTCCCGCGGATTTATCTCGCCGCCGGCACCATCGGCGCGCTGTTCGTGTTCTCGCAGTCCTTGACCATCGGGGTCCTTGGTGTTGCGCTCTTTACCGTGGCCGCTGTCATGGGGCAGACGATCAGCGGGTTGGCGGTGGACCGGTCCGGCATCGGACCCGGCGGTAAACGGGCAATCACTCCGATGCGGATCATCGGCGTGGTCCTGACCGTGGCGTCGGTGGCATGGGCTGTCTCGCCGCGCCTTGAGGGAACAGGTACGACGGCGGCGCTCATCCTTCCGCTGCTGCTTCCGGTAGCCGCCGGTATTCTCATGAGTTTCCAACAGGCGATGAACGGCACGACGGCTGTGCACTACGGGACACCCATCACCGCGACGCTCATGAACTTCATTTCCGGCTCCACGCTGCTGCTCATCGCCTGGTTGCTGAAGGCCGCGGTGGCTGGGTTCGGGGAGCCCTTGCCAGGGGAATGGTGGTACTACCTCGGGGGGCCGATGGGGTGCGTGTTCATCGGAATCAGCGCATTGCTGGTCCGCACGCTCGGGGTGCTACTGACCGGGCTCGGGATGATCGCCGGCCAGTTACTCGGTTCGCTCGCACTCGACCTGCTGTTCCCGACGCCGGGGACCGTCGTCGTATTCGCGACTATTGCCGGTCCCGTGCTCACCCTCGGTGCGATCATGCTGACCACGCTGCCGTGGAAGCGCCGCAACTTCCCGAGCCGGACCTAGGCCCGTCCCGAGCGGGACGGAGCAGGCGCTGCAGTACCCCGGCTGCAGCGAAGCGGGGCGGGAACCATCGTTCCCACCCCGCTTCTGCCAACCGCTCCCAGCGTGTACAGGTGTTACCGGTTACCGGTTACCGGTCAGCGTGTTCGTGGTCGTGGTCGTGCTCAGGGTGAAGCCCGCCGCCGCTCTCCGTTCCGCCTCCCAGGGGATTGCCGTCGAAGCGTTCGTTCTTCTTGCCTTTCCCCTTGCCCTTCGGGCTGTCTCCGACGCCGTTCACGTTGCTCGTGCTCATCGCGTAGGTGAGGGTCAGATGGGCGATTGCGTCGCTCATCTGATCCAGGGCCTGGATGCTCACGTTTCCGGTGTCGTCGCAGGCAGCGTGGTAGCAGGCGTCGTAGGGTTGGCCCGCGACGCCGCCGAAGAGTGCGGCCTGCTCCGCCGTCTTGACGCCTTCCGCTCCGGTGAATAGACCGCCGGCGGCGATGCCCTTGGCGATGAAGGGTCCGTAATCACTACGGCCGCTGAATGCCGTCTCGCCCGATGCGAGGCCCTCTGAAGCGAAGTAGTTGTGGAAATCCTGTTCGATCTGTCCGGAGCCCTCGGGCCCGGCGGCTGCGCCCGGTCCAACGGGGAACGCGGAATTGTCGCCGTCGTAGACGAACCGCCCGAAGTTGGGGGATCCGATCATGTCGAAGTTGAGGTAGAGACCCACTTTCTCCAACTCCCCGCTTGCCGCAAGGTCGTTGACGTAGTGGTGTGCGCCAAGGAGGCCCTGTTCCTCCGCTCCCCACCAGGCGAACCGCACGGTGTTGGCGGTCTTGACCTTCTGCATCGCCTCGGCCACAGCTAGGATGGCTGCGCTGCCGGTCCCGTTGTCGTTAATGCCTGGCCCGGCCTGCACGCTGTCCAGGTGGGCGCCTATCATCACTACGTTTTCGTCATTTCCGGATGCGGTTTCCGCCAGGACGTTATAGGTTTCGCGGTTCTCAGACACAGTGTCCACAACCACCCGCGCGGTGACCCCGTCCCCCAGAAGGTCGGTGCCCGCGTCGTAGCTCGCTCCAACAACGGGAATCGAAATGCCCGGCGCTCCGAGGGTACCGGTGATCGGTCCAGTACTGCCTGCCACACCGGTATTGAAGATGACGACGGCGGTTGCGCCAGCTGCCTCGGCATTGCTTGCCTTTTGAGCGAAGGGGCAGGTCCCGCGCTGCACCAGGGCGATCGAGCCGGCTGTGAAGTCCGTGAAGTCGCTTGCTTCACACCCACTGGTGCTGCTGGAGCCGGCTGCTCCGGTGGTGTCGACCGCGGTGACTGGTCCGGTTGCAGTACCTGCACCTGAATAGGTCATGGTGGCAAACGAATCAGCTGCATAGACGCGGTTGTCCGGACTGGTCTGCGCCAGCACAGCCGGACTCAGTTCTTCGAAGTAGGGGAAAGTGAACGCCTGCACGGTGGGTGCGTACCCTGCAGCCCGCAGCTTGCCCACCACATAGTCGACCGACTCGTCGTAGCCCTTGGTACCCGCGGCCCTGGTTTTCCCGTTGGCCAGGGCGATTACATCGAGCGCATCGAGATGGTCCACCACACGGTCCACCGAGACGGCGGTACGCAGCTTGGACGAGTTGTTGTTGTTGCTCTTCTCATGCGTTGGATCGGCGCTTGCCGCGAGCCCGCCGGACGTGACGAGGGTGAGCGCACCGATGAGGGCGAGTGTGGCGCGGCCGAAGTTGGCGCGCGGATGAGGAGTGTTTGGGGTCACCTTGGTTCCTTCTTGTGCGAGACCTTTGCAGACCGTGCCTGCGGTTGCAGACGTCTGAAGGCTGTGACGTGGATCACGACACGGGGTTTGCTAAATCTAGGAAGGTTCCCGGAAGGCGTCAAGGGTGCAGGTACGCAAATGAGTGTTCCGGTGCGATATTCGTTTTCAGGCTGCGGCGCACCGGTCCGGATGCTCTTTCGATAGGCTAAGGTGGTACCTTCGCCCATCCGGTCCGGCGCTGATTTTTTGCTTCCAGCGCGCACCCGAGGGCACTTGAAGACGACCGCACCCAGCGGCCAGTCCATACATGAAGAGGATGGCATCAACAGTGGCCAAGCAGGTTTCCGCCCTGGACCCGATCATTTCCCTCGCCAAGCGGCGCGGCTTCGTCTTTCAGGCCGGTGAAATCTACGGAGGTTCCCGGTCAGCCTGGGACTACGGCCCCCTCGGAGCCGAGCTGAAGGAAAACATCAAGCGCCAGTGGTGGCAGTCCATGGTCCGCGGCCGGGAGGATGTCGTCGGGCTTGATTCCTCAGTAATTCTGCCCCGCCAAGTATGGGAAGCCTCCGGGCATGTGGACGTCTTCTCGGACCCGCTGGTCGAGTGCCTGTCCTGCCACAAGCGCTACCGTGCTGACCACCTCGAAGAAGAGTACGAGGAGAAGAAGGGACGCCCGGCTGAGAACGGCCTGGCGGACATCGCCTGCGCCAACTGCGGCACCCGCGGCCAATGGACGCCACCGCAGGAGTTCTCGGGCCTGCTCAAGACGTTCCTTGGCCCGGTTGCCAACGAGGAGGGCCTGCACTACCTGCGGCCTGAAACTGCCCAGGGCATCTTCGTGAACTTCAACAACGTCCTCACTACGTCCCGGAAAAAGCCGCCGTTCGGCATCGGCCAGATCGGCAAGAGCTTCCGGAACGAGATCACACCGGGCAACTTCATCTTCCGGACCCGCGAGTTCGAACAGATGGAGATGGAGTTCTTCGTGGAGCCGGGCACAGACGATGAATGGCACGAGTACTGGATCAAGGAACGGTTCGACTGGTACACGGGACTCGGCATCAACCCGGACAACCTTCGGCTTTTCGTCCACCCGCTCGAGAAGCTGAGCCACTACTCCAAGGGCACCACGGACATCGAGTACCGCTTCGGATTCTCCGGTTCGGAGTGGGGCGAGCTCGAGGGTATCGCCAACCGCACCGACTTCGACCTCTTCACGCACTCGAAGCACTCGGGCACCGACCTCAGCTTCTTCAACCAGGCCACGAACGAGCGGTTCACACCGTACGTGATCGAGCCGGCTGCCGGCCTGACCCGCTCCTTCATGGCATTCCTGGTGGATTCGTACGCCGAGGACGAGGCACCGAATGCAAAGGGCGGCGTTGACAAGCGCACTGTCCTGAAGCTGGATCCGCGCCTTGCCCCGGTGAAAGCTGCCGTGCTTCCCCTCAGCCGCAACGAGGATCTGTCGCCGAAGGCCAAGGACCTCGGAGCGCAGCTTCGGAGGAACTGGAACATCGAATTCGACGACGCCGGTGCGATCGGCCGCCGCTACCGTCGCCAGGATGAGATCGGGACGCCGTTCTGCATCACCGTGGACTTTGACACGCTTGAGGACCACGCGGTCACAATCCGTGAACGCGACACCATGGCGCAGGAGCGGGTGTCGCTCGACAAGGTCGAGGGCTACCTTGCCCAGCGGCTGGTTGGCGCCTAGGTGGCGGTTCAGTACCGGCCCTGGCGGGAGGGTGACGACCTTGAGCTTCTCCAGGTCTGGGGAGGTCCGGCGAACCCGCAGGCTGAGCAGTCACGTGCGCTGTTCCGGCCGTCCACCGACCTGCCGTGGCTGCGCTGCATTGTGGCCGAAGACTCCGTCGGCGGGGTAGCCGTGCCCGTTGCTGCCGGGTACGTCTTCGAACCGAAGCTGCACAACCGGCGGCTGTGGGCGTACGTGGAAGTAGGTGAAGACCATCGCCGCGCGGGAATCGGTGCCACGCTCCTTGGCATGCTGCGGAACGAGGCCGGCCACTCGCCGTCGGGCGTGTCAACCCTCCGTGCCAAGGTAGCGCCGGGCTCCGACGCTGAAGCCTTCGCCGAGGCCGCCGGATTCGAGGAGATCCAGCGTTCTCGGATCATCGAGGTGTCCCCGGGTGCGTTGCCCGTTCCCAATTTCGCCGACGACGACGGCCCGCAACTTGAGGAGGCCGCCACCGGTTCCGTTGAACTCACCTCTGCGGTTGCCGAATGGTACAACTCAGTGCACGCCTGGGATCCGGCGGACATGACGCTCGGTCAGGCGCAGCAATTCCTGCTGGCGGACACGTCCGGCGCCGGCGGTGCGGTGGTCCTGAGGGAGAGGCCGAAGGCCCGGGGCGGCAGCATCGCTGCGTTCGCACTGAGCTACACGCAGAGCCGCACGGACGAACCGGCTGACGTGCTCATCGGCTATCACTCTTCCCTTGAGCCAAGTGAGCAGCAGGCCGCTGTGGCGTCCCTCCTCGCGATGCTTGTGTACCAGTACCCGGTGCAGGTCGAGGTGGATGACTCGATGACCGCGCTTGTGGCGGTCGTGCAGCCCTTGATCGCATCGGGCGCTGCGAAGGTTGTATCAGAGACGCGCGTCGTCAGCAGCTGAACTTAGGGGATCACCCGCGGCGGTAGCGGCCCGTCTCGGCGTCGTGCTGGTCGGCCGCTACCCGCTCCGCTTCGGTCATCGCGCCGCCGCCAAGGTGCGCCGGTTGCCACCAGGCGCCTGCGGGCGGAGGAACGGGGAAGTCAGCGATGCCGCGGTCAATCCCGTCCTGCAGTTCCGCGCGCAGCTGCCCGGTTTCGCCGACCACGTCGGATTCGGGGGAGTGGCGGATTGGTTCGCTGATGTGCACGCGGACCGGCGCCCGCCAGGCGCGGGATGGCGAGAACGGGTGGCCGCGGGTGAGCAGCCGGTGCGCGCCCCAGACAGAAACTGGAATCAGCGGCACACCGGCCTCAGCAGCTAGCCGGACCGCGCCGGTTTTCAACTCCCGGACCGTGAAGCTTCGGCTGACGCCGGCCTCGGGAAGGATTGCCACGTACTCGCCGTCGCGCAGCTTCTGCAACGCGCCCTCATAAGCTGCTGAGCCGGCGCTGCGGTCGACCACGACGTGCCCGCATGCGTGGATGGCAGGACCTGCCAACCAGTGCGACGCCGCGGCCTTGGTGATCAGGAACTTCAGTTGTGCACGGGAGTGCTTCCAGAGCACCAGTTCGGCGAACGCGAAGTCCAGGTAGCCGAAGTGCGTGATGGCGAAAACCGCGCCGCCACCTGGCTCCGGGGTGCGGGAAAGGCCGGTCAGGACCTCGGCCGGCGGGAGGTTCTCCTGCCCGCTCACGATGATCCGAACCCGGAAGATCCAGCGCAGCATCAACCCGGTGCGCACCACGAGCCGGTAAAACCGGTTGCTCGGCTTAGGCGTCCACGCCATGGTTCACGCTCCCCGTCCGGCTTTGGGCGGGAGCGGGAAGAAACCGCTGGTACTTGTGAGGTACTGCCGATAGCCGGGCCGGGCGTTCATCCGCTGCTCGGTCAACGGTTTGCCGGTCTTGTGCGCCAGCGCCCAGTACATCAGGGCGGGGGAGAGGACGGTCAGGACGCCCGGCCAGGAGTCCGCCGCCACGAGGAACAGGCCGATCCACACGAGTGCGTCGCCGAAGTAGTTGGGATGGCGGGTATAGCGCCAGAGGCCCGAATCCAACACCTTGCCACGGTTGGCCGGATTGCCCTTGAAGGCGGAGAGCTGAGCATCGCCCACGGCCTCGAACAGCATCCCCACCAACCAGATCGCAGCACCGAACCACGCCAGCCAACCCAGAGCCGCCTGCGAGTACATCGCAACCTGGACCGGCAGCGACACAAACAACAGGACCGCACCCTGCGGCACGTAGACCCGACGGATCGCGTACAGATTGCGGGAGCCGGGCGCGTCACTCAGCATGTCCTCGTAGCGGGGATCTTCCTTACCGTCCCGTGCACGCCACCCGATGTGGGCAGCCAGCCGCACACCCCACACCGTGGTGAGGATGAGTATGAGCCAGCGTCTGCCGTCGTCGCCGTCGTCCATGGACGCAAGGAAGGTGATCCAGGCAACCAGGACGAAGCCCAGCCCCCAGGCCGTGTCGATCACGGCGTGGCGCTTCTGCGCCACCGCGACCGCGAACACGAGCACAAGCAGTACGACGACGCCGCCCACCGACAGCGCGAAGCCGGCCAGGAAGTCGGTCAGTGGGAAAGCGGGCATGGGGTCCTATCTTGGAGTAGGGACGGTCAGAGGGTCACGGCGAGCGGCGAGTTCTGCTCCAGCAGCGCGGCAGCGCGCCGCAGGTGTTTCGCTTCGACCGGCGCGCCCGTGTTGCGGGAGAAAGAGTCGAGCAGGTAGGAGGCGCTGAGCTCGTGCCACACCGGGATCTTCCTGAACATGAAATGCCCGGCGCCCAGCAGTGTGGCGTAGTGGACCTCGTCGGCGATGGACAGTACGCGCTCGGCGAAGCGAAGCGACTGACGCGGTGACGTCCACCGGTCGGCGGCGCCGTGCATTATGAGGATGCGCTTGCCCGCCACTTGCTGGACCGGCGTCGTACTATCCAGCCACGGCGCGAGGGCGACCACGGCCCGGACCTGCGGGTCATCCGCCGCGCACAGCGCTGTCAGCCCACCCATGGAATGGCCGAGGAGGTAGACGGGGATGCCCGGATGCCGCTGGTGGATCCGTTCCAGGGCCCACCTGGCATCGTGCAGGGGCGACATGTGCGTTCCGTTCCAACCCCTCACCCGGTTCCGCAGGCTCCAGGTCTCCAGGCCGGCGGAAGCGCCCCAGGAGTGCAGCAGGCGGGCGAAGGGCACCATGCGGGCGGGACTGAGGTGCCGCGAGCGTACCGGTTCGAAGCTGTTCGCGCGTCCGCCATGCAGCACGAGCGCCACGCCACGGACGGGACCTTCGCCCGGACGGACCATCACCTCCGGCGCGTGCGCCATCGCGCTCGCCGGATTCTCGTCCGCCTCGCTGAATCGTTCCCTCGCCATGCACACTCCATTGCTTGACAGTGCCGGACCGACTTCCGGCCGCCGGCTGACCAACTGCGTAGAATCCTCTTCGGGACCATGCAGGAGACCGGCCGTATCCATCCTGCCAGCAGTACGCCGACAGCAAGGAACTTCAAGTGGGCCACAGCCATATCCACGCCTCGGACCAGCGCGGCTCCTCTCTGAGTTCGGAGCAGAGGGCCGCGATGATGGGAACCCGGAGAAGGGCAAACCTGCTTCTCGCGGCAGTCCTGGTTCCCCTCGGGATCATCACGATCATCGGGATGTTTCTGCTCTGGCCGACCGGCAATCAGTCCGAGGTCGCCGTCCCAAGCCCCTTCGCGACCGCGCCGGGAACTTCCATGGACGTGGGCACCGTTCAGCGGGTGGTCCTGGAGGATTGCCCCTCGTCCCAGCCGACGGTCGAGGCCGGCGGTGAGGCCCAACAGTGCCAGGTTGCCTACACCCTCCCTGATGCCGGCGGCTCCGCCGTCCCCGTGGAACTCAACCCCGAGGTGGCCCGCTCAGGGCAGGTCGACCCGGGCGATTCCATCCGGTACCTCAACCTTGAGGGCGTCATCAGCGGTGCCGGCGCCCCGTACATCTTCGTCGACTTCGTCCGCACCCTTCCGATGGCGGCGCTCGCGGTGCTGTACGCCGTCGTCGTCGTTTCGGTGGCGCGTTGGCGCGGGCTGCGGGCGATCATCGGGCTGGTCGGCGCGTTGGTGGTCCTCGCCCAGTTCGTGCTTCCCGGCCTCGTGGAGGGCAAGCCGCCGCTGCTGCTTGGACTCGTGGGCTCGGTGGTGATCATGATCGGCGTCCTCTATTTTGCGCACGGCTTCTCCGCGCGGACGTCGACGGCTTTGCTCGGCACCATCTTCGGGCTCGGCATCACTGCGCTGCTGGCTGCGTGGGCAACCGACACCGCCAACCTCACCGGTGTGGGAAGCGACAGTTCGAGCGCCCTGATCAATGCCGCGCCGGCGGTCTCGCTCTCGGGCATCATCCTGTGCGGGCTCATTATCTCCGGGCTTGGCGTGCTGAATGACGTGACGATCACCCAGTCCTCGGCGGTTTGGGAGCTGTACGAGCTCGCACCCCATACCCCCACCCGGCGGCTTTTCGCCGGGGCCATGCGCATTGGCCGGGACCACATCGCCTCCACGGTCTACACCATCGCCTTCGCGTACGCCGGAGCGGCGCTGCCCCTGCTGCTCCTCGTCTCGCTGCAGGACAGTTCCCTGGTGGAGTCGCTGACCAGCGGCGAACTCGCCGAGGAAGTCCTGCGCACGCTCGTGGGATCGATCGGTCTGGTTCTCGCGATTCCGGTGACCACGCTGGTAGCCGTGCTGGTGGTCAAGGCCGTGGGTACCCGTACGCATGCAACGCACGACGACGGCGGCGCTACTTTCCGCGCCGTCGGACACGCCGCCGTGCCTGAGGACGCTACGCCCGCGGCGCTCGCAGCCGAGGAAGCGGCAGCGGCAGCGGCAGCGGAGGAAGCTTCAGCGTCCCCTGGCGTTCCCGCGGGTTCTGACGCGGCAGGCTCTGACGCAGCCGCTGGCATTGCCCCGGGTTCCAGCGCCGAAGGTGCCGCGCCGCAGACTGGGGAAGACGCACCGCTTCCAAGCCGCCGCGCCCTCCGCGAGCAGAATTTGCGCTGACCTGCACCGAATCGGCGATTGTGCCCGCCGAGCAGCCCCCAATGTGCCCGCTCAGCGGGTCACGATGCACCGAACCCGCGAATCCGTTCCCTTCCCGCGCAGGAAGGTGACTCGATGCCGCGTCGCCTGCGCCAAGCCGGCGGATCCGTTGGGCCGGTGCCGCCGGACTCTCCGATTTGCCCCGTCTTGCGACAATGGACGGGTGAGCATTGCACCAACGTCAACCGCGGCGAGGCTGGATCTTCCTCCGTTGCGCCTCGGCGGCATAACCGTGAACACTCCGGTGGTTCTCGCTCCGATGGCCGGCATCACCAATACCGCGTTCCGCAGGCTTTGCCGGGAGTACGGCGGGGGACTTTACGTCTCCGAGATGGTGACCTCCCGTGCCCTCGTTGAGCGCAACCCGGAGTCCCTGCGGATCATCTCCCACGACGCCGACGAAAAAGTACGCTCCGTCCAGCTCTACGGTGTCGACCCGAAGACGGTGGGCGCAGCCGTACGCATCCTCGTCGAGGAGGACCGCGCGGACCACATTGACCTGAACTTCGGCTGCCCCGTGCCCAAGGTCACCCGCAAGGGTGGGGGAGCAGCCCTGCCCTGGAAGCTGGATCTGTTCACCTCGATCGTCCAGGCCGCCGTGCGTGAGGCGAGCCGCGGTGACATCCCGTTGACCATCAAGATGCGCAAGGGCATCGATGAGGATCACCTGACCTTCCGGGAAGCGGGGAAAATTGCCCGGGATGCCGGTGTAGCCGCCGTCGCTCTCCATGGCCGCACGGCCTCTCAGTTCTACTCGGGAACGGCAGACTGGAACGCCATCGCTGAGCTGCGCGAGGCACTTCCGGACATCCCGGTCCTGGGCAACGGCGACATCTGGAGCGCCGAGGACGCAATCCGCATGGTGCACCAGACCGGCGTCGACGGCGTTGTTATTGGCCGCGGCTGCCAGGGCCGGCCGTGGCTGTTCGGCGACCTTGTAAACGCTTTTGAGGGCAGCGACCAGCGGCACAAGCCCGGTCTGGGCGAGGTGGCGGACTCTGTGTACCGGCATGCTGAACTGCTGGTGGACACGTTCGGCAACGAGATGATGGCGCTGCGGGACATCCGGAAGCACATGGCGTGGTACTTCAAGGGTTACGTGGTCGGCGGAGACCTGCGCGCAGCACTCGCGGCCGTGCCAACCCTCGAGGTGCTGCGCGGGCTGCTGGACCAATTGGACCGGTCATCCCCCTATCCCGGTGTTGACGCGGAAGGACCACGCGGGCGTGCAGGTTCGCCGAAACGCACTGCGCTGCCGGAGCGCTGGCTGGAGGCCCGCCGGCTAAACGCTGACCAGCAGGCCGACATCGCTGCAGCGGAAGTGGATGTCTCCGGTGGCTGAAACCCGTCCGGCCGGCTCAAGACCAAATGAAGGCAGCCAGAACGCATTGAACCAGAACCAGAACCCGCTTACTCCCGGCTACACCGACGCTGACATGCAGCGTTGGGCGGATGAATCCCCAAAGAGTACGCACCGTACCCACTTCGAGCGTGACCGCGCACGCGTCCTGCACTCGTCGGCGTTGCGCCGGCTCGGCGCCAAAACGCAGGTGGTGGCCCCAGACACTGATGACTTCGTCCGCACCAGGCTCACGCACAGCCTCGAAGTTGCCCAGGTTGGCCGGGAGCTCGGCCGCTCCCTGGGGTGCGATCCCGACATTGTGGACGCCGCCTGCCTCTCCCACGACCTCGGTCACCCGCCGTTCGGGCATAACGGCGAAGCGACGCTCAATGACCTTGCTCACTCGATCGGCGGTTTCGAGGGCAACGCGCAGACGCTGCGCCTGCTCACCCGGTTGGAGCCGAAGGCCACCCGCGCAGACGGCGCACCCGCAGGCCTCAACCTGACCCGTGCCAGTCTTGACGCCGCCTGCAAGTACCCCTGGACAGCAAAGGAAGCCCCCGTCATCCACGGGCATCGCACCTCGAAGTTCGGCGCCTACACGGATGACCTGCCGGTCTTCAGCTGGTTGCGGGCCGGGGCTCCGGCCGGCCGGTCCTGCCTGGAGGCCCAGGTAATGGACCTTGCCGATGACATCTCCTATTCCGTCCACGACGTCGAAGATGCCATTGTCGCCGGCCACTTCCAGCTCAAGTGGATGGACAATCCCGACCACCGCGCACGCGTAGTCGGTTACACCCAGCAGTGGTATCTGCCGCACTCGGATCCCGCCGCCGTCGACGCCGCGCTCGCCCGGCTCGAGGCGACCGACGTTTGGGTCCGCGAAGCTGACGGCAGCCGAAAGGCCATGGCTGCGCTGAAGGACATGACCAGCCAGCTCATCGGGCGGTTCTGCCTGAGTGCGCTGGAAACCACCCGCGGGATCTACGGAACGGACCCGCTGACCCGCTATGCCGCGGAAATGGTGGTGCCCGAGGAGACCGTGACGGAGATCGCCGTCATGAAGGGACTGGCGACTACTTTTGTGATGACCAGCGTCCACCGCCAGCCCATCTATGAGCGGCAGCGGGAGGTGCTCTCCTCGCTCGTACAGCAGATGGCTGCGGCCGGGGACCGCTACCTGGAGCCGATGTTCGCGGCGGACTGGAAGGAAGCGAACGACGACGACGCCCGCCTCCGCGTGGTCATCGATCAGGTCGCTTCCCTCACCGACGCCTCAGCGCTGACCCTTCACGAACGCGTCGTCGGACCTGTTCCAGCCCTCTGGTAGAGGCTTGTCGGAGCGGGCACCGGGAGTGTCGGCGGCTGCACATACACTGGTTGGCATGGCTGGACTCATCAAGCGCGAAGACATCGATGAGGTTCGCCAGCGCACAGACATCAAGGAAGTTGTTGACGGCTACGTCACGCTGAAGTCCGCCGGCGTGGGTTCCTGGAAGGGACTCTGCCCGTTCCATGATGAGCGTTCGCCGTCCTTCCACGTGCGTCCGCAGATGGGGTCCTATCACTGCTTCGGTTGCGGTGAGGGAGGGGACGTGTTCTCGTTCATCCAGAAACTGGACCATACCTCTTTCGCTGAGACAGTGGAGAAGCTGGCTGCCCGTATCGGGTACGAGCTGCGGTATGAGGACGGCGGCACGGGTCCCCGGCGGGAGGACACCGGCAAGCGTCAGCGTCTCCTCGACGCGCACAAGATTGCATCTGAGTTCTACCGGGACCAGTTGCTGACACCGGAGGCGGCCGTTGGGCGTACCTTCCTGCAGGAACGGGGCTTCGACCGGGCGGCCGCTGAGCACTTCGGGGTCGGTTTCGCGCCGCAGGGATGGGACGGGCTGCTGAGCCACCTCACGGGCAAGGGATTCACGCTCGATGAACTGAAGCTCACCGGGATGTTCAGCATGTCCTCGAACAACGCCGGGCGGCTCTATGACCGGTTCAGGGGACGCCTCATCTGGCCCATCCGCGGGATCACGGGTGAAACGGTCGGTTTCGGTGCCCGCAAGCTGTTCGAGGATGATCCCGGGCCCAAGTACCTCAACACTCCGGAAACCTCGCTCTACAAGAAGTCGCAGGTGTTGTACGGGATCGACCTCGCGAAGAGAGACATCGCGAAGACGCGCCAGCTCGTGGTCGTCGAGGGCTACACCGATGTGATGGCCTGCCACCTCGCGGGGGTCGGTACGGCCGTTGCAACCTGCGGTACCGCTTTCGGGGCGGACCACATCAAGATAGCCCGGCGGTTACTGTCCGACGACGGCACGGGCGGCGAGGTGATTTTCACCTTCGACGGCGACGCCGCGGGACAGAAGGCCGCGCTGCGGGCCTTCGAGGAGGACCAGCGCTTCAATTCCCAGACCTATGTCGCGGTTGGGGCGGACGGTGCGGATCCGTGTGAGTTGCGGCAGAGCGCCGGAGACCAGGCTGTTCAGGACCTCATTGCCACCCGCCGGCCGCTCTTCGAGTTCGCCATCAAGGCATCGTTCGAGCAGTTCGATCTCTCCACCGGCGAGGGCCAGATGAAGGCGTTGCGGCACGCAGCGCCCATCGTCGCGAACATCCGCGACGTCTCCCTCCGGTCCATCTATACCCGCGAACTTTCGCGCTGGCTCGGAATGCAGTTCGTGGGAGAGGACCAGGTGGTGCGGGCAGTTGCGGCGGCGGCCAAACGCGCGGCCGGCACTCCGTCCGGTAACCAGGGGAATCAAGGTAATCAAGCAAGCCAGGGCAATCAGGGTAACCGGACAAGCCAGTCCGATGACCGGCGTCGTCCGGGTGCGCCGGAGCAGCGCCGTGATTGGCGGAACGACGACGACGGCGCGCCGTCCCCGTCAGGGCAGCCGCAGGAGCCGGTAGCCGAGGCACCGCGGTTCAGCCGCCCGGACCCGAGGGATCCTGTGGCGCGGATGGAGCGTGAGGCCCTGGAGGTTGTGCTGCAGCATCCCGAGTTCCTTGATGCCGCTCAGTGGGAACGGTTCGCCGATTCCCGGTTCTCGGTGCCGGCCTACGCGGCATTGCATGATGCGGTGCGCGCGTCCGGTGCAATGTCGTCGGCCGATGTTTCGTCGAATTGGGTTGAACGGGTCCGCCAGGAAGTCCCGGAGGTACTGCGAGGATTTGTGAGCGAGCTCGCGGTGACGCCGCTGCCCGCGAAGGATGCTGATGCGCTTGCTCTCTACTGCAGGGACATCCTGAACAGGCTGTCGGAACTGCGCATCACCCGCCTGAAGGCGGAGAAGCTCAGCGCCCTCCAGCGGCTGGACTCGAGCGCCGATCCGGCGTTGTTTCAGCAGCTGAACCGGGAGCTGATGGAGCTTGAGATGGAGCGCCGTGCACTGCGTTCGGACTAGGCTCAGCCAATTTCACTTCGCGGCTATTCCTCTGTAGAGTTGTTCTCGCTGCTTTCCCCCGTAGCTCAATTGGCAGAGCATTCGACTGTTAATCGAAGGGTTACTGGTTCAAGTCCAGTCGGGGGAGCAAATAGGCTCCTGAGCTGCGGAAACGTAGGTCAGGAGCCTTTCTCTTTAACCGCAGCCCTTCTCGTTGACTGCTCGCCCCCCGGATGGTTCGGCCCACCTGCTAGTGCAGAGCGGGCACCGTGCTTGGGCGCACAACCGTCCAGAGGAACACCGCACCTAGTCCTATGCAGGAGGCCATGACTGCCGCCATGGGAGTGGCTGAGTCGATCCCCAGGACGCCGACGATGGGGGAGATGATCCCCGCAAGGCCAAACGTCGTCGCGCCCAGCAGGGAGGCCGCGGTGCCTGCCTGTGCGCCGTGGTTCGCCAGCGCGAGGACCTGCACACAGGGGAAGGTGAAGCCGGCAGCCATGATGTAGAACCACAGGGGTACGGCTGTGCCCCAGAAACCGAGCCCCAGGTAGTCGGTTGCGATCATGGTCATCGCCATCAGGAACATGGCCGCAGTCGAACACGCGATGATCCATTGCGGCCCGACCCTCCGCACCACCCGCGCGCTGATCTGGACGGCGGCGACGATTCCGAGCGAGTTCACGGCGAACAGGATGCCGTACTGTTGCGGATCCAGCCCGTATACGCCCTGGAAGAGGAAGGGTGACGCCGAAAGGTAGGAGAAGAGGCCTGCGAAGTTCATGCCGCCTACGAGCAGGACTCCGATGAAGATGCGGTCGGTCAGCACCGCGCGGTACCGCTGGAGCGCAGTCGACGACGACGCCTTCCGACGGTCCGCAGGGAGCGTCTCGATAATGAGGAAGCTCACCGCAAGGATGACCAGGAAGCCATAGGCTGCCAGGAACCAGAAGATGCCCGGCCACGGCATGACCACGAGCAGTTGCGAACCGATCACTGGAGCGAAAATGGGGGCCATGCCGTTGACCAGCGCCATGTAGGAGAGCATGCGCACGAGGGGGTAGCCGCTGAAGAGGTCGCGGATCATCGCCATGGCGACTACCCCGCCGCCCGCCGCGCCCATGCCCTGCAGCACCCGGAACACCATCAGCATGCCGATGTCAGTCGACAGGGCCGCACCAAGCGATGCCACCACATGGAGGCTTGTGGCCATGATCAGCGGCAGCCGCCGTCCGACCTTGTCGCTCAACGGCCCAACCAGCAACTGGCCCGCCGCGAATCCTACGATGGTTCCGGTCAGGGTGAGCTGAACCGCCGCTTCGGTCACGTTGAGGTCATCCTGCAGGGCTGGGAATGCAGGCAGGTAGAGGTCGATGGTGAAGGGACCAAGCGCGGTCAGGGTGCCGAGGATGACGACGTAGACGAGCTTCTGGCGGCGGGAGAGGGTGTCGCCGGGATGGGTGGTGGTACTCAACGGATACCTAACATGCGAACAGATGTACGAAGCACTGCGACGCTGCAGGCGGGGATGGGAGAGGCTGGCTGACAGGGATGCCTGAGCCGGGGGAAGCGCGTGTGGTTGCCACAGCGAATCAACATCTATTCTAGAGCCCCTGCGCAAGCCCCCGGGTGTTACTCAGCGTGCTTTGTATTGACGTAGGCTGAAGTGCAAGTAGAAGGTGAAGGAGCACGACGTGAATGCCAGCGGTGGGAACAGGACAGGCGGCGCTTCGGTACAGCCGCACACTGGGAAGGTCATCGGTGTTTCCGTCGCTGCTGCGGTGGGCGGTTTGCTTTTCGGCTTCGACACGGCCGTCGTCAACGGCGCAGTGGATGCCATCCAGGAGGATTTCGGCCTCGGCGAGGCTGTCCTGGGCTTCACCGTCGCGATCACCCTTCTAGGTTGCGCGGCCGGAGCCTGGTTCGCTGGTGACCTGGCCGACCGGCTGGGGCGCAAACGGGTCATGTTCGGCGCTGCCATCCTCTTCCTCGTCAACTCCGTGGGTTCAGGTTTTTCGTTCAGCGAATGGGACCTGATGTTCTGGCGGCTGGTCGGGGGAGTCGCGATTGGCATCGCCTCGGTCATTGCACCCGGCTATATCGCGGAAATTGCGCCGGCGAAGTGGCGCGGCGGACTGGCGTCCATCCAGCAGCTGGCTATCACCGTGGGTATCTTCGCGGCGTTGCTCTCTGATGCCTGGCTCGCTGATATCGCAGGAGGCGCCACAGGAGAACTCTGGTGGGGACTGCCGGCCTGGCGCTGGATGCTGCTGGTCGGCGTCGTACCCGCGATCATCTACGGCGTGCTCTCCCTGACCATCCCGGAATCACCGCACTACCTTATCCGCGGCGGACGCGACGCCGAGGCTGCGCACGTGCTGTCCCGTGTGACCGGTGTCAAGGACACGACCACGAAGCTGAATGAAATCCGTTCCACGCTGCGGATGGAGGACAAGACCAGCTACCGCGATCTTCGCGGCCCGGCGCTCGGGCTTCAACCCATCCTCTGGGTGGGCATGGCCATCGCAGCGCTGCAGCAGCTCGTGGGCATCAACGCGATCTTCTACTACTCGACCACCCTGTGGCAGTCGGTAGGGTTCAGCGAAAGCGACTCATTCACGACGTCGGTGATCACCTCCGTGATCAACGTTGCGATGACGTTCGTGGCCATCTTCTTCGTCGACCGGATCGGGCGGCGGAAGCTCTTGCTGGTCGGCTCCGGAGGCATGTTCGTCGGGCTGCTGGCAGCAACTGTCTCCTTCGCCCAGGCAACAGGCAGCGGCGAAGACGTCTCGCTGCCCGGGATCTGGGGGCCGGTCGCGCTGATCGGCGCTAACCTCTTCGTGGTCTTTTTCGCAGCCACCTGGGGCCCGGTCATGTGGGTGACGCTCGGGGAGATGTTCCCGAACCGCATCCGAGCCATCGCTTTGGGTGTAGCCACCATGGTCAACTGGATCTTCAACTTCATCGTGACCCTCGCCTTCCCCTGGGTCAGCGAGAACCTGGGTGTATGGCTCATGTACGCAGTGTTCACGGGTTTCGCGGTGGTTTCATTCTGGTTCGTGAAGACCCGGCTCGAGGAATACGCGGGCCGTGAGCTCGAAGACAGGGACGACGTCGTGGCGCGCTAGGTGCCGAAGCGCCCGATGGGGCGCCGCACCGAATATGCGTCGGTGGTAATTTTGGGAACAGGTTGAAACAGTGCGCAGGACATACTGATGGAGGCAGGGCATATGGAAAGCTCGGGCAGCACGCGGGTAAATCGATCCGGCGGCACGCCGTCGATCATTGGGCTGATCAAGCTGCTGCTGCGGCTGACGCCCCGCCAGTTTGGCGATGAGTTCTCGCTCGCCAAGGAACAGCTGAAGCAGAAGGGCATCAAGGCGGGCATTGCTGCGGCCTTCTTCGTGGTCGCGCTGGTCTTCCTCGCCTTCCTTGTGATCGCCCTGATCGTGGCGGCCATCATGGGCCTTGCCACGGTCATGCCGGCATGGCTCAGCGCACTCTGTTTTGCAGCGCTCTTCCTGATCATCGCGGCCATTGCCGCGCTCATGGGACTGTCCCGTTTCAAGAAGGCGCTGCCGCTGCTGCCCGAGGATGCCATCCGCGGCATCAAGTACGACATCGGCGTGTTGAAGGAAGGCAGGCAGTTCAACCCGGCCACGCTGGATGTGAAGAAGCCGGCTGAAGAAAAGAAGCCCAAGCACAAGGACGACGACGGCGCGCCGAAGCCGCCACAGCCGTCGTACGCGGAACTGCGCAGCCGCTCGGGCAGGCGCCGCGACCATATCGCCGAAACCCGCGACGAACTGGGCCGCGGAATGGACTTCAAGGCGCAGTTCAGCGGTGCGAAATCCCGCGCGAAGGACGCCGCTACCCATGCCAAAGCCTCGGCGGCTCATGCCAAGGATGCAGCGGTTACCCGTGCGCACGCGTCGAAGTCTGCCGGGACCGGTGGTGGACAGGCTCCGGCACGGCACGACCACACCCTCGCCGATCGTTGGAAGCCGTTGAGCGTCGTCGCTGCATCCGCGGCTGCGATCGCCGTGATGGTGCGCAGGCTGGTTGCCAAGTAGCGGTTCGAACTCCGCCTGGCGGGCTGCGACGATCCGGGCCTGCATAATGGGAGCGGAGGGACAGTGATCAGACTTATTGGCGCGGGGGGTAAGCCGGGGCAGCCTGGGCCCGAATTGAACACTTTCTGGACCGTACCCAACCTTCTTACGGTTGTGCGGTTCTGCGGCGTGCCGCTGTTTGTCCTGTTCATCGTCCAGCGCAACTATTCGGCCGCCGTTGTGACGCTGGTCCTGCTGGGTTCCACGGACTGGATTGACGGGTATATCGCACGACGGTTCGACCAGGTGTCGTCGGTGGGGAAGTGGCTGGACCCGGTTGCGGACCGCACCGCACTGATAGTCATTGCCGTGACGTTCGTCGTGGATGGGATCGCACCGCCGTGGCTGGTGTGGTCGATCGTAATCCCGGACGCGATTCTCATCATCAACGCGCTGATACTGTTCCACGGGCCCGTGCACCTGCCGGTGACAACGGTGGGCAAGATACGCACCGCACTGCTGCTGGTCGGCTCGCCGCTTCTGCTTCTGAAGCGGGTGGAAGGCTTCGATCAGCCCTGGCTCACCATCACCGCGAACGTACTGCTGATCCTTGGCTGCGTGGGCCACCTGATTGCCTTCTACGGCTACTTCACGGCCGCCCACCGCAAGTACCGTCTGGAGCGTTCCGCATGATGGAAGCAGGCGCATGGCCTGGCTAGCAATTGTTCTGGCGCTGCTCGGGGCCTGCTTCCTTGCAGTGGGCGCGCAACGCCAGGGCAGCGCGGTGCGCTCCAATACCGGCGGGCTCTCACTGAATTCCACAGGCTTCATGCGCCTGCTGCGAAACCCCCGGTGGATCCTCGGCCTGATCCTCCTCGGCGTGGGAATGGCCCTGAACGTGGTCGCGCTCAGCCTGGCCAGCCTCACTGTCGTGCAGCCGATCGGGGCGATCGCGCTGGTCATCACCACGATCGTGAACTCAAAGGACCAGGGCGTGCGGATCAACCGTGCGACCGTCGTGGCTATCGCTGCGTGTGTCACCGGAAGCGCGCTGTTCGTGCTGCTTGCGGTCAATGTGACCCGCAAGGACCACGTGGTGCTGCCGGCCCAGGAGCTCACGGCCGTGTTGCTGCTGTGCGTTGCGGTTGCCCTGTTCGGGACCCTTGCGGTGGCGTTCAAGCGTCGCCTGAACGCCTTTGCCTACATCCTGGGCGCGGGTGTTCTGTTCGGGTTCGTTGCGGTGCTGACCAAGATCATCGCGACCCACCTGCTGGATCCAAACGGCCGGTTCATCCTCAACGTTCCGCTATACAGTGTCCTGGCGATCATCGCAGCTGCAGCGCTGGGTTCGTGGTTCGTGCAGAGCGCGTATGCAACCGGTCCACCGGATCTGGTGATCGCCGGGCTCACCGTAATCGACCCGATTGTCGGCATCGCCGTCGGAATCATCGTGCTGGGAGAACTTCAGCCCAACGTCGAATCCGTGATCGCGATTGCCATGGGAGTAGCGGCGTTCGTTGCTATTGTTGGGGTGATAGCCCTGTCGCGGCACCATCCAGATGTTGTCAAGCGGCAGAAGGAAGCACGACGGCGGTAACGCCTTTCGCTGCTTCGCCCACCGTTGCCAAACCCGAGGACTACTTCGTGACTGATCCGGCAGCAGACGCGCCGCTGACCATCCTCATCGCTGCAGACACCTACCCGCCGCACATCAACGGCGCAGCCCAGTTCGGGTACCGGTTGGCCAAGGGCATGAAGGCGCGTGGACACAAGGTTCACGTTCTCGCTCCGCACACCACCAACGGCAAGAGCTTCACGGAGCCGGGAGGCGAGTGGGCTGTCCACCGCCTGCGCTCGCACTCGGTGCCCACGCATGAGTACTGGCGCATCTGCCTGCCGTGGGAAATCAAGCGGGAGATCAGCATGTTGTTCGACCGCGTGCAACCCGACGTCGTGCACATCCAGTGCCATTACATGGTCGGCGAGTACGCGCTCTATGAGGCTGTGAAGCGTGGCATCCGGGTGGTGGCCACCAACCACTTCATGCCCGAGAATCTGAACCCGTTCCTCCCGTTCCCGCAGTGGTTCAAGAACATCGTCGCGAAGAACTCGTGGCGGGATATGGGCAAGGTGATGGGTAAGGCCAACGTCGTCACCACTCCCACCCCGTTGGCAGCGAAGGCTATGCATGAGCACGCATTCCTGCGCAAGGTGCTTCCGTTGTCCAACGGCATTGACGCCTCCGCGTACGAGCCGCGGCCGGGGGAGAAGGTTGAGCGCCCGAACCATCCGACTGTCCTGTTTGTCGGCAGGCTCGCCGAGGAAAAGCACGTTGACGTACTGATCGACGCCGTCGCCAAGACGCCTGAGGAATTGAACCTGCACCTCGAAATTGTCGGTGGAGGCGAGGTTAAGTCGGCACTCCAGGCGCTGGTGTTGCGTCTGGGCCTGAGTGGGCGGGTGAAGTTCCTGGGCTTGATTTCCGACGAGGAACTCCGCCAGGCTTACCTCCGGGCGACGGTTTTCTGCCAGCCGGGAACTGCCGAACTCCAGTCGCTGGTGACCCTGGAGGCCATGTCCGCCTCAACGCCTGTCCTCCTCGCCAACGCCATGGCGCTGCCGCACCTGGTGGAGGACGGTTCGAACGGGTACCTCTTCACTCCACATGACAGCGCTGAGCTTGGCCGCCGCCTCACCGAGATCATTTCGATGCCGGAGGCGGAGCGTGAGCGCATGGGCAAGATGAGCAGGTCGATGGTGGAGAAGCACAGCATCAATGCGACCCTCGCGACGTTCGAGGATCTCTACTATGGCCGGTTCCACGCGGGTGAAGCTGTATAGCGCCCGGTCGGTCTGCGTCCTGACCGCGGGCATGGCTAGAATGGGTCTGCGCCGGGTACCACCGGCGTTGCGGGGCTGTAGCTCAGCCGGTTAGAGCAGCGGACTCATAATCCGTTTGTCGTGGGTTCAAGCCCCACCAGCCCTACAACACTCCCGCATGGAGCAAAGGAATCCTCGGCTTACACAGCCGGGGATTCCTTAGTTCTATTGGTGTGGTGCAACAAGTTACTGGCGGGTAACATTACCGGAAGGGGTTCGTACCAACGCGGTGCGGACCGCGGGTGCCCAGTGATGGCGCCGAATGACTGCCAGTGAGGAATGTGTCCATGGGTGCACCCGTAATTGACGCCGACAACCTTCCCTACGCGGACGGTGACTTCTACGCCTTCGAGGAGCTGCTCAGTTCCAAGGAACGCGACCGGCTGCATGAGGTCCGGGACTGGTTGGCCGCTGAAGTCCGCCCGCATGCCGCCCGCTGGTGGAACGAGGGAGAGTTCCCACACGCGCTCATCCCGCGGATAGCGGAGCTCGACATCGTGAGCCCGGTTCGCAGACTGGGCTATTCGAATCTGTTCGCGGGCTTGCTGCATGCCGAATTCACGAGGGCGGACACCTCGGTGGCCACGTTCATGGGTGTGCATGACGGACTCTTCACGGGGTCGATCGAGACCCTCGCCTCGCCCGAGCAGCAGGCGGTGTGGCTTCCGGACATCTATTCCATGAAGAAGATCGGCGCCTTCGGCCTGACCGAGCCACTGGGCGGCTCCGACGTTGCCGGCGGCACGCGCACCACGGCCGAGCGCGACGGCGACAGCTGGGTCCTCAATGGAGCCAAGCGCTGGATCGGCAATGCGACGTTCTCCGACTGGGTGGTCATCTATGCCCGGGACATCGCGGACAACCAGGTCAAAGGCTTTTTGGTGGACACCTCCCTGCCCGGTTACAGCGCCACGAAGATAGAGAACAAGATCGCACTGCGCAGCGTCCAGAACGCCGATATCGTGCTTGACGGAGTGCGCATCGGGGATGAATTCCACCTGGCCGGTGCCAACAGTTTCAAGGACGCCAACAAGGTGCTGCGGATCACCCGTCTCTCGGTGGCCTGGCAGGCAGTGGGCCAGCAACTGGCAGCGTTCGATGTGGCTCGCCGTTACGCGGTGGAACGCCAACAGTTCGGTCGCCCGCTGGCATCCTTTCAGCTCATCCAACAACAGTTGGTGGAAATGCTCGGCAACACGGTGTCCTCGCTCGGAATGATGGTTCGGCTCGCTCAACTGGCAGACAACGGCGGGGCCCGCGATGAGCAGTCTGCGCTGGCGAAGGCGTTCACCACGGCCCGCATGAGGGAGACCGTGGCGCTTGGCCGCAGTATCCTCGGCGGCAACGGCATTGTCACCGATTATGAGATGGCCAAGATCTTCGCCGATGCCGAAGCAATCTACTCGTATGAGGGCACCTACGAGATCAATTCGCTGGTTACGGGGCGCGCTATCACGGGTATGGCGGCTTTCCTGTAGCCCTGTAGCGCAGTCCTGTGTGCAGTGTCGCTAGCCCGGGGTGGTCATTGGAAGCAGGATGGACGGCCGCCGGTCAGTGACGAAATTCAACGGATTGACGTACTCACCGTGCTCCCGGACGCCCCAGTGCACGCAGTCCCGGGGGCAGTGCGGTTCGCTGCTGAGGTGTCCCACAGCATCACCTGCGCTGACCACCGTGCCCTCCGCCAGGAGGGCAGTCACCGGTTCGAAGCTGCTGAGGAGGCCATCGCCGTGGTCGATGGTGATGACGGGTCTGTCCACCACCTTTCCGACGAAGACCACGACGCCGTCCGCGGGACTGGTGACCAGACTGCCGGCCGAAGCGCCGAGATCCACGCCGCGGTGGCCGGCCATCCAGCGCTCCGGCGGGCGGTCGAAGGGGCGCAGCACGGGTGGGGGCCCGTCCAGGGGCCAACCCCAGGTGGCGTCGGCGGGGACTGGGGCTGCATGGCCCGGCAGCACCGGGGCGACAATGCTGAACAAGGCAGCGACAAAGAGCGCGCCTACGCGGTGGCGGGTTGTCTTCTTCTGGTTTCTCACCCCTTCAGCCTGGCTCCTGCGGTCCGGGGCTGCTCATCGTCGTTCGCGTATGTGGATAAATTCAGCCGAACGCCGGTGCCTGTGCAGGAGGACCGCTAGATCGGCCGGGCATAGTTGCCCGAGGGCTGTAGTACACTTGACGAAGCAGTTTTCCGCGTTTTGGCGTGCCATGATTCGCAAAGCTGACTACGCGTGCCCCGATTCGCATGCGCACATCCCGAGCCTTCTGTAAAGCAGTTCGGAATGGACGCGGGCGAGCATCCTTCCAGCGGTCCGGAGTAATCCGGTTGGAAGAGTGGTCTTACCTGACTGACGGGCACCAGGAACCCCCGCACCTTGAGCGGGATATCAACCGTCAAACAGGCAGTCCTAGAGCAATGCCTATGCTGCCCAAAGAAAGGAACGGCATGCCAGTCGTTACCATGCGCCAGCTGCTTGACAGCGGCGTCCACTTCGGTCACCAGACCCGTCGCTGGAACCCGAAGATGAAGCGCTTTATCTTCACCGAGCGCAACGGAATCTACATCATTGACCTGCAGCAGTCGCTGTCCTACATCGACCGCGCCTACGAGTTCATCAAGGCCACCGTTGCACACGGTGGAACTGTGCTTTTCGTCGGAACCAAGAAGCAGGCACAGGAAGCCATTGCCGAGCAGGCAATGCGCGTTGGCCAGCCCTACGTCAACCAGCGCTGGCTGGGCGGTATGCTCACCAACTTCCAGACTGTCTCCAAGCGTATCCAGCGCATGAAGGAACTCGAAGAGATCAACTTCGAGGACGTAGCCGGTTCCGGGCACACCAAGAAGGAGCTCCTGCTGCTTCAGCGTGAGCTGACCAAGCTTGAGAACAACCTCGGCGGCATCCGTAACCTCACCAAGGCTCCCTCCATCATCTGGGTTGTGGACACCAAGAAGGAACACCTCGCCATCGACGAGGCCAAGAAGCTCAACATCCCGGTTGTGGCCATCCTGGATACCAACTGCGATCCGGACGAGGTCGATTTCCCGATCCCGGGTAATGATGACGCCATCCGCGCCGTCAACCTCCTGACCCGCGTTGTAGCCGACGCCGTTGCCGAGGGCCTCATCGCCCGCAACAACCGTGCGTCCGGCAATGATGCAGCAGCCGTCGAAGAGCCCCTTGCTGAGTGGGAGCGCGAACTGCTCGAGGGCAGCACCGCTGAAGAAGCACCAGCTGCCGAAGCACCTGCAGCCGAGGCACCCGCAGCAGAAGCCCAGGCCACCGAAGCACCCGCGACCGAAGAAGCTCCGGCTGCTGAGGAAGCACCTGCGGCTGAAGAGGCTGCGGAAGCTGAGAAGAGCGAGAGCAAGTAATTCTTGCTTGACGGGGTGCGGGACGCGAAACCCGCACCCTTTCGCTTGTGCCGGGCAGGTGCCCGGCACATGATGCGAACAATCTTGACGAGAAAACCACATCTGAGGAGTTTCAAATGGCAAACTACACTGCCGCTGACATCAAGGCCCTCCGCGAGCGGACCGGCGCCGGAATGATGGACGTGAAGAAGGCTCTGGACGAGGCCAACGGCGATGCCGAGAAGGCTATGGAGCTCATCCGCATCAAGGGGCTCAAGGGCGCCACCAAGCGTGAGGGACGCTCCACCGCCGAGGGACTCGTTGCCGCGAAGGTCGACGGAAACGTCGGCGTCATGGTCGAGGTCAATTGCGAGACGGACTTCGTGGCCAAGGCTGGCCCGTTCATTGAGTTCGCCAACAAGGTGCTCGCGGCCGCTATCGATTCCGGTGCTTCCGACGTTGAAGGCGTGCTCGCCCACACCGTCGACGGCAAGCCTGTTTCGGAGCACGTCATCGAAGCCGGCGCCCTGCTTGGTGAGAAGGTCGACATCCGCCGCGTTGCACGCGTCGAGGGTGCCATCGTAGATGCCTACCTGCACAAGACCTCCAAGGATCTTCCGGCCCAGGTCGGCGTTCTCTTCGCCGTTGAGGGAAGCGGGAACGGCGCGGCCGAGGCTGCTCACGACGTCGCCGTCCACATCGCTGCGTACTCGCCGACCTACCTCACCCGTGAGGATGTCCCTGCCGAGCTCGTGGAAACCGAGCGCCGCATCGCCGATGAAACCGCACGCGCTGAAGGCAAGCCTGAAGCTGCACTGCCGAAGATCGTCGAGGGTCGCCTCACCGGCTTCTTCAAGGAGGGAGTCCTGGTGGACCAGGCCTTCGCCAAGGACGCCAAGAAGTCCGTTGCACAGGTGCTCAAGGACGCGGGCGCCGAGCCCAAGGAATTCGCTCGATTCCGGGTGGGTGCGTAACCCTCGCGGGCTGCACATTGTTTGAGATGATGGAGGGGCGGTCGCCACGGTGGCCGCCCCTCCATCATGTCCGCAGGAACACCGCTAGAGCCCCAATCACCACCGAAGTTCCAACGCTGACACCCACATAGACACGCAGGCAGCACAGCCTTCAGGAGGCATCATGGAAGAGTACGAGACGACCGCCCAGGGCGAATCTTCAAAGCGGCGCGTTCTGCTGAAATTGTCGGGTGAAGTCTTCGGCGGGGGAAAGCTCGGCGTGGATCCGGAAATGGTGCGGGGCATCGCCAAGCAGATCGCTGCAACCATCGGACAGGTCGAGGTTGCCATTGTGGTGGGCGGCGGAAACTTCTTCCGGGGAGCGGAGCTCTCCCAGAGCGGCATGGACCGGTCCCGCGCGGACTACATGGGCATGCTCGGCACGGTGATGAATTGTCTTGCCCTCCAGGACTTCCTGGAGCAGGCGGGCGTTGAAACCCGAGTCCAGAGCGCCATCACCATGGGTCAGGTGGCCGAAGCGTACATTCCGCGCCGGGCCATCCGACACCTCGAGAAGGACCGCGTAGTAATCTTCGGTGCCGGTGCCGGACTGCCCTATTTCTCGACCGACACAGTGGCCGCCCAGCGCGCGCTGGAGGTGCGTGCCGACGTCGTTCTCATGGCGAAGAGCGGTGTGGATGGTGTCTACACGGCGGATCCCCGCAAGGACCCGACCGCCCGCAAGCTCGACTCCCTTTCGTACGACGACGCCCTCCGCCAGGACATTCGGGTCATGGACCAGACGGCGATGACCATGTGCAAGGACAACAACCTTTCAATGGTGGTCTTCGGCATGGAAGGCGAAGGCAACGTGACGAGTGCGATCATGGGCGAGCGGATCGGAACAACAGTCACGGCCTGAGCCCGGCGGCCACACGTGCCGTTCAACACATGAGCGCGCCCGGCGTGAACTAGGATTATCAACTGAATCGGACGCTTCAACAGCAGCGGATTTCGAACAAAGGAGAAATCGTGATCGAAGAGACTTTGTCAGACGCCACAGACAGGATGGACCGCGCGGTCGAAGCGGCGAAGGAAGACTTCGCAACGGTGCGCACAGGCCGGGCCAACCCGTCACTGTTCGCCAAGGTCATCGTCAACTACTACGGCTCGCCCACTCCGTTGCAGCAGCTCGCCTCCTTCCAGAACCCCGAAGCCCGCACACTGCTGATCACGCCGTTCGACCGTTCGGCCCTGTCGGAGATCGAGAAGGCTCTGCGGGATTCTGATCTGGGAGCCAACCCGTCGAATGATGGCAACATCATCCGCGTTGTCCTTCCCGAGCTGACCGAGGAACGCCGCAAGGAATACGTCAAGCTGGTGCGTGGCAAGGCTGAGGACGCAAAGATCCAGATCCGCAACATCCGCCGCAAGGCCAAGGACGGCATCGACAAAGCCGTCAAGGACGGCGACGCCGGTGAGGATGACGGGGCGAGGGCAGAAAAGGATCTCGACGCCCGGACGAAGTCCCACACGGAGAACATTGACGACATGCTCAAGCGCAAGGAAACCGAGTTGCTCGAGGTCTGATGAGCGATCCCCAGCCTTCAACCGAGGCTGGCCGTGCACCTGAGCCTGACGCTGAACAACAGGTGCACGCCGGTCCGGCGCCCACCGGCGTCCTGCCCGGCAGACGTGCCCTCCGAAAGGCTGAAACCGAGCGTCGGAGTCTGTTCCGCCGTCGATCATCCTCGGCGGAAGCGCAGCAGGCCTCCCGCGCCGGGCGAAATCTTCCTGCCGCTATCGGAGTGGGCCTCGCGCTCCTGATCTCAGTACTGGTCGGAATGTTGTTCCTGCCGATTGCCTTCGTCGCGCTGGCAACCATGTTCGGTGTGGTCGGAGTGTGGGAAGTAGCGCGCGCCCTTGAGGTCCGGCACATAAGCGTACCGCTGGTCCCTGCTGTGGCGGCCGCTGTCGCCATGCCGTTCGCCGCCTACCTTGGTGGGCCTGAGGCGCTGTCCTACGCCGTCGTTGTGTCAGTGACGGCGTTGGTACTGTGGCGTTGCCTGGATCCGGCGCCCGACGTCGCGCGCAGCGCCATGGCCGGAACTTTTGTGCTGTTGTGGATACCGTTCCTGCTGAGCTTTGCGATGCTGCTGCTACATGAGCCCTCCGGCTCGCTGAAAGTCGCAACCTTGCTCCTGCTGGTGGTGGCAAATGACACCTTTGGCTATCTGATCGGTGCCTTCTTCGGCAAGCATCCGATGGCTCCGCGGATCAGTCCCAAGAAATCGTGGGAAGGCTTCGCGGGATCGGTAGGCGGCGCCATGCTCATCGGTGTGCTGGCGGTGGTTTTCCTGCTGGAGCGGCCGTGGTGGGTCGGCATCCTGCTCGCGGTAGGGGTTGTGGCAGCTGCAACGGCCGGCGACCTCGCGGAGTCGATGATCAAGCGGGAACTTGGTGTGAAGGACATGAGCAGTATCCTCCCGGGGCACGGTGGCGTGATGGACAGGTTGGATTCGATCGTCTTCGCTTCGCCGGTTGCCTTCCTACTGTCCGTTACATTGGTACCGGGAGCCCTTTAGTTAAAGCCGATGCGCACCTGTTGACGCGCTGTTTGCGCTTACACGCACGCATCGCGACGGAAAAGAGAGAAACACCCAACCATGGATGGAGCACGCAACGGCAGCTCGCCGTTCGCCCGCGTCGGACGGCGGGATTTCGGTTATAACGCCCGGCAGGTTGACCGCTTCCTGACCGAAGCGCGCAGCTACTACAACTCCGACGGCGCCGACGGCGATCCGATCACCAGCTCGGACGTGCGCACCATGGCCTTTGATCCCGCGCGCGGAGGTTATGAACCCCAGGCTGTTGACGCGGCGCTGGACCGGCTGGAGGATGTCTTCGCGCAGCGGGAACGCGATGCCCTCATCGACTCAAACGGCGAAGAAGCCTGGTTGATGCAGATAGGCCGCATTTCCGCTGTACTGCGCAGCAGGCTTCACCGGCCGCCGGGGGAGCGGTTCCGGCGTCCCTCACGCAGGAACTCGCCCAGCTACAACGTCGACGACGTCGATGCGCTCTGCAACGAGCTGCTCGGCTACTTCGAAAATGATATGCCTCTCAGCGTTGATGTGGTCCGCAGGGCGGTGTTCCGGGAATCCGTTGGGGAGGAAGGCTACGAGGAGACGCAGGTTGATGCGTTTCTGGACCGCGTGGTCGAACTGATGGCCGCGATCGACTGATTGGAGCCCTGCTGGCACCTCACAATGCTTCGGGTGTGTGAAGCCGGGCCAGAACCCGCGATGTGTTGGCCGGTCTACGCCGCGCCGTGAGCAGCGACACCGCGATGGTTACCGCAAACGCGGACGGGACGGTCCAAAGCGCCGGCTGCTCGAGCCAGTGCGGTGCCCGACCGGGTCCCATGCCCGCAGCGGCAAGGATTGACCCGCCGCACAGTGCGGCTCCGGAAAGCATGCCCGCGATCGCTCCGGCGTCGGTCAACCCGCGCCACCAGATGCCAAGCAGCAAAAGAGGGCAGATGGTCGAGGCTGTGAAAGCGAAGACCATGCTCACGCTGCCGGCCAAAGCAAGGGTGTCAGTGAGCAGGGCGAAGCCCAGCGGGATGAGCGCGGAGATGATCGCGGCCCACCTGAAACCGGACACGCTGCCGCGGAAGAAGTCCTGACTCACGACGCCGGCTAGCGAAACCACGAGGCCGCTCGAGGTCGACAGGAACGCGGCAAACGCCCCCGCAGTTACGAGAGCGGAAAGAAGGTCTCCGGCGGCGCCGTCGAAAATGCGGCTTGGCAGGAGCAGGACCGTGGCATCCGCAGCGCCGCGGACCGCAAGATCCGGTGTGTGGATCCTGCCAAGCACGCCGTAGAGCGTGGGGAAAAGGTAGAAGACCGACAGCAGTCCGAGCACAATCAGCGTAGTGCGGCGGGCTGAGGGTCCATCCGGGTTGGTGTAGAACCGCACCAGTACGTGCGGCAGCCCGAGTGTCCCGAAGAGCAGGGCGATCACCAGGGAAATGTTCTGATAGAGGGATGCACCTGCAGTGGCGTTGAGCGCGGAATCGAAGACGGCGCCGTCGTCGGTCAACGCCTCGCCGCTGCCGGCGAGCTGGATCAGGATGAAGACGATCGGCACAGCAATTGCAGTAAGTTTCAGCCAGTACTGGAAGGCCTGAACGAAGGTGATGGAGCGCATGCCGCCGGTGACGACGCTCAGGCACACCACAACGACGACGGCGACGGAGCCCACCCAGGACGGCAGGCCGGTGGTGATGCGCACCGTAAGTGCCGCGCCGTGAAGCTGGGGCACGATGTAGAGCCACCCGACCGCGATCACGAGCAGGCTGGTGACCCTGCGGACGTTGCGTGAGTCCAGGCGGGCCTGGGCGAAGTCGGGGATCGTGTACGCGCCGGAGCGCCGCAGGGGAGCGGCCACGAACAAGAGCAGCATCAGGTACCCGGCCGTATATCCGATCGGGAACCAGAGCGCATCGACGCCCGAGAGCAGGATGAGCCCGGCCACCCCGAGGAAGCTGGCCGCGGAGAGGTATTCACCGCCGATCGCTGAGGCATTCCACCACGGCCGTACAGTGCGGGATGCAACGTAAAAGTCGCCGGTCGTGCGGGAGATCCGCAATCCGTAGATGCCGATCAGCACGGTGGAGAGGGCTACGAGCACCAGCGAGACGTATCCGACCACAGGATTCAGTTCCGGGAAGGTCATTGATCGTCCACCAAATCCCGGAAGCGCTGTTCAATCCGCCCCGCACTGCGGACGTAGAGTGCGCCACAGCTGATCACCAGGGGATAGATGCCAAGGCCCAGCAGCAGCCACGGCACGGGCACGGTCGCGATTGTCCAGGTATTGATGACGGGAAACACCGTGATCAGCACCGGGATGCCGACCAGGATGATCAGGAAGCCGGACGCAACCACCACTGCCAGGCGCAGTTGCGAGCGGATCAGCGAGCGCACAAAAAGCTCGCCGACGTCCGAGTGCTCAGCCAACTCGCGGGCTACGGGATAATTGGTGACGGGGTCGGAGCTGATGGTGGGTGCGGTGACCCGCACCCGGCCCCCTTTGGGCGCAGGCTCTGCCATCAGGCTTATTGCCCTGGCCTCAGACGGGTTTCTTCCAGTTTCCCGCGGACCTCGGCCAGGTGCCTTCTGCTGACGGGAAGTTCGGCGTCGCCCACCAGCACGCTGGCCCGGCCTGTTCCCAGGCGCACCTGTTTAACCTGATCCATCGCCACCAGGTACGAGCGGTGCGTTCGGAGGAAACCCGCCTCCGCCCACTGCCGTTCAAGATCGTTCAACGGGATCCGGATCAGGTAGCTGGCCTCCGCTGTGTGTAGCCGTGCATAGTCGCCCTGTGCCTGCACATAGCGGATCTCGTCGCGGCGGATCATCTTGCTGACCCCGCCCTGATCAACCGTAATGACCTCCGGCGGGCTCGCTCCATCCTCCATGAGCTCGCAGATGCGCCGTACAGACTCCGTGAGCCGCTCCGCGCGGATGGGCTTCAGGAGATAGTCGACAGCGCGAAGCTCGAAGGCCTCGAGCGCACGGTCTTCATCCGCCGTGACGAAAACGACGGCGGGAGGCCGGCTGAAGCGCGAGATTACCCTGGCGATGTCCAGCCCGGAGAGCGAGGGCATGTGAATGTCCAGGAACAGGGCGTCAATCGGGTTGCCCTGGAGGATCCGCAGCGCTTCGGCGCCGCTCGAGGCCCGGTGAATTGCTGTGATGCGGGCGTCTTTCGAAAGCAAGAATCCCAGCTCGGCGAGTGCCGGAAGCTCATCATCGACGATGACAACGTTGACCATGGTCCCAGATTACGCTCCCGGAACAGACGGTCCGGGATCGGTCAGGTTTGGTGGGCGGGTTGGGATTTCGGGATCCGGAGTGTGATGAGGGTTCCGGCGCCTGGCGCGGTGTCGATGATCAGTCCGTGGGAATCGCCGTAGACCTGGCGCAGGCGTGAATCGACGTTCCGCAGGCCTACATGAACCCCATCCAGGTGATCTGCGAGCACGGCCCGCAGGCGTTCGGGATCCATCCCCACGCCGTCGTCCTCGATGGTCACTTCGGCGTAGGCGCCGGCGTCGTGCGCGGTGATCGTGATGTTGCCGTTGCCGTCCCTGGAATCAAGCCCGTGGCGAACGGCGTTCTCCACCAGCGGCTGCAGGCTGAGGAAGGGGATCACGGTGCTGAGTACCTCGGGTCCGATTTGCAGGCTCACCTTCAGCCTGTCGCCGAACCGTGCACGCTCGAGGAGCAGGTAGCGGTCGATGGATTTCAGTTCTTCCGCGACTGTGGTGAAGTCGCCGTGGCGCCGGAAGGAATAGCGCGTGAAGTCGGCGAATTCGACAACGAGCTCCCGCGCACGCTCCGGGTCCGTATTGATGAACGAGGCGATGGCGTTCAGCGAGTTGTAGATGAAGTGGGGGCTGATCTGAGCCCGCAGCGCGCGGACTTCGGCTTCCATGAGCTGGGTCCGGGAGGAATCCAGTTCCGCGAGTTCAACCTGCGTGGCCACCCAGGCGCCAACCTCGTTTGTTGCCCGGATGAGGCCCGCATTAACGGCTGCGCCGAAGACGCCGACGGTTCCCACGATCCTGCCGCTCACCCGGATGGGTGCGATGACGGCGTCGTTGAGGTCCGTGCCGCCGCCCGCGCCGGTTGTAGTGCCGCGCAGCTGAGCCTCACGGAAAATTTGGGTACGCCCGCTTGCCAGCACCTCCCGGGCCAGAACCAGAACGCCCTCGGGCGCCGTGCCGGCGCCGTCCCAGGCGAGGATTCCGTTGGTGTCGGTGATCAGCAGCGCTTCGGAGCGCAACAGCCCGCGCAGGTGCCGGCTTGCCTTGGTGGCGCCGGTGGGGGTCAGACCGGCACGCAGGTGCTCCGAGGCCAGGGCAACCGTATGCAGGGTTGCGTAGGTGGCACGGTCAGCATCGGAGCCAAGATCACGGTAAGAGCGGGAGAACTTGAATCCCAGAACCGCGACCACGGCCAGGGTGATCACGACGACGGCGGCCACCAGCGCGACGTCGGCGGCGGGGCTCAGCATGGCTCAAGGGTAGCGCCGCCGGGCCCGGAACCCGTGAACCGTTCGTCGCAGCAGGAAGCCGTTCACCGCAGGTACTGCTCCGCTGGGCGATACACGCCGGGCAGGGCCTTGGATTAGCCCGCCCATCTGCCCGACAGTGATGGGAGTCACACACTTCAATGGAGGAGAAAACTCATGGGTCACGACCCGTCCGCCCCCGGCGCCGCGCAAGCGGCTGCTGTGGATTTCACCGAGGTCCAGCAGCGGCCCGCGTTCAAGGAGTTGAGGAAGCGCCACCGAAGCTTCGTCTTCCCCATGGCAGCGGCCTTCCTGCTGTGGTACTTCCTGTACGTGCTGCTCGCCGACTATGCGCACGAATTCATGTCGACGCCTGTCTTCGGCCACGTCAACATCGGCCTGATCCTTGGGCTGGCGCAATTCGTCAGCACTTTCGGGATCACCATGTGGTACGTCAGCTACGCCAACAAGCGCCTCGATCCCATCGCAGAGGAACTGCGTAACGATCTCGAGGAGCAGGCTCCCGATGTCTTCCACGAGGGAGGTTCCAAGTGAGGCAGTACCTGCCGCTGCAGACAGTCGAAACCACGACAGTCGGCGAGCCCTGGCTGAACATCACCATCTTCGGATTGTTTGTTGCCATCACCCTGGTGATCGTGCTGCGGGCGAGCCGCAACAACAAGACAGCTGCAGACTATTACGCAGCGGGCCGATCCTTCACCGGACCACAGAACGGCACCGCCATCGCGGGGGACTACCTCTCCGCGGCATCTTTCCTCGGCATCGTGGGGGCCATCGCCATCAACGGCTATGACGGCTTCCTGTACTCCATCGGATTCCTCGTTGCCTGGCTCGTGGCACTCCTCCTGGTCGCTGAACTCCTTCGCAACACCGGCAAGTTCACCATGGCCGATGTGCTCTCCTTCAGGTTGAAGCAGCGCCCGGTCCGCATCGCGGCGGCGATCACCACGCTCGCCGTCTGCTTCTTCTACCTGCTGGCGCAGATGGCCGGAGCCGGCGGCCTGGTGTCGCTCCTCCTGGGGATCGACGACCGCGTGGGGCAGTCGCTGGTGATCACCGTCGTCGGCGCGTTGATGATCCTTTATGTGCTGATCGGCGGCATGAAGGGCACCACCTGGGTCCAGATCATCAAGGCCTGCCTGCTGATCGCAGGTGCGTTCGTGATGACAATCTGGGTCCTCGCAATTCACGGATTCAACCTCTCAACGCTGCTGGGCGCGGCCATCGAAACCGCGGGTAATCCGGACATCACCGGACCGGGACTCCAATACGGCGCAACCGGAACCTCGCGCCTCGACTTCGTGTCCCTGGCGCTGGCCCTGGTCCTTGGAACTGCAGCCCTGCCTCACGTTCTGATGCGCTTCTACACCGTGCCCACTGCCAAGGAAGCCCGCCGCTCAGTTGTCTGGGCCATCTGGCTGATCGGTGCGTTCTACCTGTTCACCCTGGTGCTCGGCTACGGCGCCGGAGCCCTGATCGGCGCCGACCGCATCAACGGAGCTCCAGGAGGCGTGAACTCTGCGGCGCCGCTGCTCGCGTTCGAACTGGGGGGACCGCTGCTCCTCGGCATCATTTCGGCGGTTGCGTTCGCCACTATCCTCGCGGTGGTGGCCGGTCTGACCATCACAGCGGCTGCATCCTTCGCACACGATATCTACGCAAACGTGGTGCGGCGGGGCAAGGTCGATCCGGACGGCGAAGTGAAGGTGGCGCGCCGCACCGTCGTCGTTATCGGACTCCTGTCGATTGTCGGCGGGATCGGCGCGCAGGGCCAGAACGTGGCCTTCCTGGTGGCACTGGCCTTCGCCGTTGCGGCAAGCGCCAATCTGCCAACGATCATCTACTCGCTGTTCTGGAAGAAATTCAACACCCAGGGGGCGCTGTGGAGCATGTATGGCGGACTCGGCGCTGCGATAGTCCTCATCGCTTTCTCCCCGGTGGTGTCCGGCGGTGAGAAGTCGATGATCCAGACCGCGGACTTCGCCTGGTTCCCTCTCAGCAATCCCGGCATAGTTTCGATTCCGCTGGCATTCTTCCTCGGCTGGCTGGGTACCGTCCTGGCCAAGCGCACGGAGGATTCGCAGAAGCAGGCTGAAATGGAGGTGCGTTCGCTGACCGGTGTCGGCGCCGAGAAGGCGGTCGATCACTAGCGGCAAAAGAAGCAGGGCCGGAACTTGAGGTTCCGGCCCTGCTCTCGTGTTTGGACGTCAGTGCCCGGGATGTTCCCCGGGAACCGGAGGCGTCCCCGGAGTTGTACCGTGCTCGCCGTGCGGCACCGCGAAGTCTCCGGCGGTGGAAGCGGCGAGTCCCGGCGTCGTAATGGCAGCAACAACGAGCGCTGCGCCGAAAAGGACACCAAGAAGCTTGCCGGGTGAGGATTGAATGCCCCGCTCGGCGGTTCGGCGCAGTGCGCCCTGGCAGCAGAGTTGGAGCAGCAGGAGGGCGAGGGCGCACGCGAGCGTCAGGTCGAACCGGCGTAGGTCCGACGGCGCCAGGAGTGCTCCCCAGGTGAGCGCGCCGAGAACGACGGCGGCAACTAACGGCAGCGCGCGCCCGACCGTGCGCAGCACTCCGGCGAGCACGCGACTTGCCGGATCTTCCCCGCGCAGGGCCGCGAGCCCTGAAAACGTGTGCAGCAGTGCCCATCCGCCCGCTGCCGTTCCGGCAAGGATGGCCGTGGGAGTTCCGCCTGGTTCGAGCAGCGCACTGGCGGCGAGTGCAAAAAAGCTGAGTCCGGCGCCGAGTGCGGCGAAGGCTGCAAAGAGGCGGAGGAACTCGCCCAGCAGCGGTCCTTCCGCCGTCGAACCGGCGCCGGGTCGTGGAGCCGAGACCTGCTGCTCCACGACCGCGACACTGATCATTTCCGCAACTGCCGGTTACGCGCTGTGTGCGCGGGTGCCGGAGGTGCGTACAGCCTTGTCCTGGGAAAGCCCGACGCCCAGCAGGATCACTGCGCTGGCAAGGTGCAGTACGTTGTCGGCACCGTTCAGGGCGATGATGTTCAGCGAACTGCCCACCAGGAAGAGGCCGAGGACGCCCACCAGCAGGTAGACGGCACCGACGGCGGTGTTGACGCCCTTCGCAGCGCTGACGGAATTCAGGCCTGCGAGCAGAAGCGCGGCGCCGATGGCAAGGTGGATGACATTGTGGAGCGGGTTGACTTCGAAAACGATGAGCGTATTGCCCTCGGTCGCGAAGAAGCCCACACCGGCGGTGACGAAGAATCCGAGGACGCCGACCAGCAGGTAGACGGCGCCGAAGACGGTTGCCACGAGGCGGTTCGGTGAGGTGCGCATGATGGTGCCTTTCTGGTAATCCCCCGGTCCCTATGTGTCCGGAGGAGCTCCGCGAAGGAGCTTTGCCCTCAATTCGGCCCAGCACCGCTTCCGGATGGCTCGGGCAGGCAAACTACTCCTCGGAACCCCTTTCCAACAGCGGTTCCATGCGGTAAGGGATGAGTTCGTGCATCGCCAGGGAAGTGTCGCACCGTTCAACGCCGTCACACGCAAGGATTTTTCCGTTGATCCGGAAGAGGTCCTCAGCATCCACCGAGACCACCCGCACCAGGATGTCCGCCTGGCCGGTGAGGCCGTGGGCTTCCAGGACTTCAGGGATGTCATCGAGCTTTTCGGTGATGGCCGCGAGCTTTCGCTGGTCCACGTGGACCTGGATGAAGGCAGTCAGCGGGTAGCCGAGTGAAGCCGGATTGATGCGGCGTTCGAAGGAGAGAAACACGGAATTCTTCTCCAGGCGCGCCATGCGTGCCTGGACCGTGTTGCGGGAGAGTCCCAGCTTCTGGGCGAGCGCGACCACCGTTCGCCGGGAGTCGCGGGCGAGGGCAAGGAGGAGCCGTGCGTCGGTACTGTCCAGGGGCTGCATAGTGCGCAACGGTAGCACGGGCGGGACGCACCAAACAGAGCACAATGCTCAGTGAAATCGGATTCGGTTGTGCCAGGTGGCTTGCGTGAGTATGGTCACAGTAACAACGGGCAATGGCGCCCCCGCCCCGCTGTGCTGACCTGGACACGGCTCGCAGGTGCGTGCAAGACCGCCTGAGACGCTATTGAGAAGGATGTGTGAATCGTGCCTCTGAACAACAGAGTGGATGCGGATCCCGACGAGCTGGTGCAGCTCATCGGCCCCAACGGCGAACGTCGGGAGAACGCGGATTATGACCGCTGGGTAACCGATGTGGACGGCCCTGCACTGCAGGCGCTGTATGAAGACATGGTGGTCATCCGTCGGATCGATGCCGAGGCCACAGCACTCCAACGCCAGGGAGAGCTGGCGCTATGGCCGCCGCTGCTTGGCCAGGAGGCCGCGCAGATCGGTTCCGGCCGTGCGCTGCGCGAGGATGACTTCGTCTTTTCGAGCTACCGCGAAAACGGTGTCGCGTACTGCCGGGGCGTGGACCTCACTGACCTCCTGCGCGTCTGGCGCGGCAATGCCTCTTCCGGCTGGGATCCGTACGGAATCAACATGGCCACCCCGCAGGTCATCATCGGAGCGCAGACGCTCCACGCCACCGGTTACGCCATGGGCATTCTGAACGACGGCGCGGATGCAGTTGCCGTGACGTACTTCGGCGACGGCGCCACCAGCCAGGGTGACGTCAATGAAGCAATGGTGTTCGCTGCCAGCTACCAGGCTCCGGTGATCTTCTTCTGCCAGAACAATCACTGGGCCATCTCGGAGCCGGTCGGCCTGCAGGCGCACGTCCCGATTGCCCACCGTTCCCCCGGTTTCGGTATCCCCTCGGTCCGCGTTGACGGCAACGATGTACTGGCCTGCCTCGCGGTGACCCGCGAGGCACTGGACCGCGCGCGCACCGGCGGTGGACCGACCTTCATTGAAGCGGTTACCTACCGCATGGGTCCGCACACCACGGCGGATGACCCTACGCGCTACCGCGACGCCAATGAACTCGAGGACTGGGCTGCCAAGGACCCGATCGCACGTCTGGCCGGTCTGCTCGATTCGGAAGGTTTGCTGGCGGCTGAGGTGACAGATGCTGTGAAAGCCAAGGCCGACGACGTCGCAGCCCGCCTGCGCGAAGGCTGCATCTCCATGGCGGAGCCGGAAGCGCTCGATGTCTTCAAGCACGTGTACAGCGAACCCAACTCGTGGCTGGCGCGCCAGCAGGACCAGTATGAGCAGTACCTCGCCTCGTTCGAATCCTCGAATTCTGATTCGACGGAACTCACGGAAGGGAGCCGCTGATGTCCACCATGACTTTCGGCCGCGCCATCAACGCAGGCCTGCGCAAGGCAATGGAGAATGACCCGAAGGTTGTCCTCATGGGCGAGGACATCGGCAAACTGGGCGGTGTCTTCCGAATCACCGACGGATTGCAGAAGGACTTCGGCCAGCATCGCGTAATGGATTCCCCGCTCGCGGAATCCGGCATTATGGGCACCGCGGTGGGGATGGCCTACCGGGGCTACCGCCCGGTGATCGAAATCCAGTTCGACGGGTTCATCTACCCGGCGTTTGACCAGATTGTCTGCCAGGTAGCCAAACTGCATTACCGCACACAGGGTGCGGTGAAGATGCCGTTGACCATCCGCGTGCCGTTCGGCGGCGGCATCGGTTCCCCGGAGCACCACTCCGAGTCGCCGGAAGCGTACTTCACGCATACTTCGGGGCTGCGCGTCATCAGTGTCTCCAACCCGCAGGATGCCTATGTGATGATCCAACAGGCGATCGCAAGTGACGATCCCGTCCTGTACTTCGAGCCGAAGCGCCGCTACCACGTCAAGGGCGAGGTGGATGAGAGCGTGGACATCACGGCGTCGAGCATGAATGATGCGCGCGTGGTGGTCGAAGGCAGCGACGTCACTCTCGTCACGTACGGGCCGCTGGTGCCGACTGCGCGCGACGCCGCGACCGCCGCGTCCGACGACGGCGTGTCGGTCGAGGTCATCGACCTCCGCTCGCTCGCGCCGATCGACTTCGCCACCGTAGAGAAGTCGGTGCGCAAGACCGGCCGTCTGGTGATCACGCACGAGGCAGCGCAATCGGGCGGACTTGGCGCGGAAATCGCGGCCAGCATCACCGAGCGGTGCTTCTACCACCTGGAGCATGCACCGGTGCGCGTCACCGGATTCGACATCCCCTACCCCTATTCCAAGCTCGAGTTCCACCATCTTCCCGACCTCGACCGGATACTGGACGGAGTGGACCGTGTTCTCGACCGGCCCAACTCCCTCAGCTCACAAAGCGGACTGGAAGGATAGTGGCCCCGTTGATCAAGGAATTCCGACTACCGGACCTGGGTGAAGGCCTCACCGAATCGGAGATCGTCAGCTGGCATGTGGCTGTCGGTGACACCGTGGAGCTCAATCAGGTCATCGCGGACGTTGAGACGGCGAAGGCTGTCGTCGAGCTCCCTTCGCCCTACGCCGGCGTGGTGGCCAAGCTGCATGAGCAGCCGGGCACCGTGGTGGAGGTCGGTTCGCCGATCGTCTCCTTCGACATTCCGGGCGGCGAGTCGGAAACGGCAGCGGAGCCCGACGACGACGCCGCGCCGGCCAAGCGCGAACCGAACCTCGTGGGATATGGTGCCGCAGTTGAAAAGTCCGGCCGGCCCACACGGCGGGCGCGCCGCGGTGCCGCGCCGACGCTACCCGCCAAACCCGCCGATGCCCCGACCGTCGATGAGGCGGAGCCTGCAGCGGTACAGGACTCCTTCTCACCTACTGATCCGGAGCCGGAGGCACCCGCCAACTCAGGCGGAGCCTCCGCTGAGCGGCCGCGGTCAACACCGCCCGTGCGCAAGCTCGCGCGGGATCTGGGTGTTGACCTCGGCACACTCCAGGGGTCCGGGCCCCAGGGCCTGATCACCCGGGACGATGTGATGGCTGCACAGGGCGGCCAGGATGAGCCCGCGGACGCATCGGCCCCTGCGGCACCTACCGCTTCGACCGAACGGGAAACCCGCACCCCGATCAAGGGCGTGCGGAAGCATACTGCGGCCGCAATGGTAACGAGCGCGTTCACCGCGCCGCATGTCACCGAGTTCCTCACGGTGGACGTCACGGAGTCCATGGAGCTGCTCGCGAGGCTGAAGTCGAGCCGTGCGTTCGCGGATGTCCGCATCAATGTGCTTACGCTGGTCGCCAAAGCCCTGTGCATAGCGCTGGACCGCAACCCGACGCTCAACTCCCGCTGGGACGAAGCGGCCCAGGAGATTGTCCAGCACCACTATGTGAACCTTGGCATCGCGGCGGCAACTCCGCGTGGGCTGATGGTTCCGAATATCAAGGACGCCCAGGCGCTGGGCCTGCGCGGGCTTGCGGACGCGCTGAAGAACCTCACGGACACTGCCCGTGCGGGCAAGACCAGCCCCGCTGACCTCTCGGGCGGCACCATCTCGATCACCAATGTCGGGGTCTTCGGGATCGACGCCGGTACGCCGATTCTCAACCCGGGGGAGGCCGCAATCCTCGCCATGGGGTCGGTGCGGAAGATGCCTTGGGAACATCGGAACGAGATCGCCCTGCGGCAGGTCATGACGCTCAGCCTGTCCTTCGACCACAGGCTGGTTGACGGCGAGCAGGGATCGCGGTTCCTCGCGGACCTGGGAACAATCCTGTCCGATCCGGGTATGGTCCTCACTATGGTCTAGTTGGACCATTTACCTCGGAAGTTTTGTGCAGCTATGGTGGTTTCCACGCCGTCGAACTCACCAGAGCTGCACAAAACTTCCCGGGTTGGTGCCGGTTCTAGCGCAGTTCCAGCACCAGTTCCCGGACGACGGCGCCGCGTGCATTCGCGAAACCCTGCGCTTCCCCGATGGTGGTGAAGCCGTACCGTTCCAGGATGCGGATGGAGTTCGTGTTGTCCGCGACAGCCCGGGCGCGTAGCGGCCGTTCGGGGAACTCTTCGAGGAAAAGCCCAACGGCCGCCGTCGTAATGCCCTGCCCCCAGCGTGCCTTGTCAATCCAGTAGCTGATTTCAGGGATGCCGTTCTCGCGGTAGGCGAGGATGCTTCCCACCACCTCGCCGTCGGAGACGATGGTGCGCACTGTGACCGTTGGATCGTTCAGGATGTCTTGCCAGTGATGGTTGAAGACGCCGCGGTCCGAGGGGTTCTTGGCGCTGAATGCGGCCATGTGGTTGGCGCTTGGGTCGAGCTGGTGGGAGAAGAACTCGTCCAAATCGGCGGGTTCGACGGCGCGTAGCGTGATCACTGGGAGCTTTCAGGTAGACGGAACAGTAAGTGCAGCACGTGGAACTGTTTGCTTCTTCATCAGCGTACTAGGCACTCAGGCATCGACGTTCAGTGCAGCCCAGGCCATGTCTTCGAGGAGTTGGCGCAACTCAGCTGTATCCCTGCTGCTCTTGCGGCGGTGGGTGGAATGGGGCGTCGAGTTGATGAGACCGAAGGCTGCGTGCGCTTTGCGGCGGAGCTGGCTCCGGGTTGAGGTGGGGTCGAGGGTGGCCAGCGCGTCCACCCACACCTCGACGTAATTGCGCTGCAGTGAGCGGACCGTCTCCTGGTCGGCTTCCGCGAGCGAACTGAGATCCCGGTCCTGCACCCGGATGACGTTGGCATTGCGCAGGGCGAAGTCCACCTGGAATTCAATGAGGCCGCGCAGCGCCTGCTCCGGGGTGGGGGACTCGGCCACCACGGCGTTGCTTCCCTCGAGCAGATCCTCGCTGACTCCGGTCAGCAGCGCTGCGAGGACGGCGGGCTTTCCGCTGAAGTGCCGGTAGACGGCAGGACCGCTTACACCGGCTGCTGACCCGAGGTCCTCAATGGACACACCGTTATAGCCGCGTTCAGCGAAGAGTTGTGCGGCGGCATCGAGCAGCGCGGCGCGCCGGGACGCCTTGGCCAGACTGCGGCCGGTCATCCTGATGGGTACTGCGGCGTCCATGCCCGCCTTCCGTAAAACTGTGTGCGTATTTCTGTTGGCACCCCGGAGGGCTTTACCTATTGTGGTGGACATGTCGGTTAATAGCCACTAACCTAATTTGAGTTAATGTCTACTAACTGAGCGGGTTACCGAAAGGACGTCAATGGAGACCCTGGCATCGCGCCTGGACCCTGGAGCTGACGCGTTCCGGCTAAATGATGCCGGCCAGCGCGAGCTCGCTGCCGAACTTCGTGAGCGGCTCGCGAAGACCGCACTCGGCGGCCCTGAACGGTCACGTGAACGGCATGTGGCCCGCGGCAAGCTATTGCCGCGGGAACGCATCGATCAGTTGCTTGATCCGGGAAGCCCGTTCCTTGAGATCGCTCCGCTGGCGGCAAACGGGATGTACAGCGATGAGAGCCCCGGGGCCGGCGTCATCGCCGGCATTGGGCTCGTCCACGGCCGTCATGTGCTCGTAATCTCCAATGACGCCACGGTCAAGGGCGGCACCTACTACCCGATGACCGTCAAAAAACACCTTCGCGCGCAGGAAATCGCACTGGAGAACAACCTCCCATGCGTGTACCTCGTTGACTCCGGTGGAGCCTTCCTTCCGAAGCAGGATGAGGTTTTCCCTGACCGTGAGCACTTCGGCCGGATCTTCTACAACCAGGCCACCATGTCCGCACGGAAAATTCCGCAGATCGCTGCGGTTATGGGTTCATGTACCGCGGGTGGTGCCTACGTCCCTGCGATGAGCGATGAGACGGTGATCGTCCGTAACCAGGGCACCATTTTCCTTGGCGGACCGCCGCTGGTGAAGGCCGCAATCGGCGAGATCGTGACCGCGGAGGAACTGGGCGGCGGTGACGTCCACGCGAAGACCTCCGGCGTCGTCGACCATCTCGCGGAGAACGACCAGCACGCACTCGAAATCGTTCGGGACATAGTCTCAACCCTGCCGCTTCCCGAAACCGCGTGGACTCCCGGGACGAGCGAGGCCCCGGTTGTGGACCTGCAAAGCCTTTACGGCGCCGTGCCGGTGGACGTGAACGCACCCTATGATGCCCGCGAGGTCATCGCCCGGATCGTGGACGGAAGCCGCTTCCACGAGTTCAAGAAGGAATACGGCACCACCCTGGTCACGGGGTTCGCGTCCCTTCACGGACACCAGGTGGGGATCGTTGCGAACAACGGCGTCCTGTTCGGCGAATCCGCGCTCAAGGGCGCCCACTTCGTCGAGTTGTGCGATCAACGGGGAATTCCGCTGATCTTCCTGCAGAATCTTTCAGGGTTCATGGTCGGCCGCGACTATGAAGCCGGCGGTATCGCCAAGCACGGAGCAAAGATGGTGACCGCGGTGGCAACGTGCCGGGTGCCCAAGCTGACCGTCGTCGTCGGCGGCTCGTTCGGTGCTGGCAACTACTCGATGTGCGGGCGTGCCTACTCGCCCCGCTTCCTGTGGATGTGGCCGGCCAGCCGAATCTCGGTCATGGGTGGAAACCAGGCGTCCTCCGTGCTGAGCACGGTCAAGCGCGATCAGCTCGAGAGCCGTGGCGAGGAGTGGAGCGCCGAGGACGAGGAAGCTTTCAAGGCCCCGATCCGCGAGCAGTACGAGGCGCAGGGCAGTCCCTATTACTCGACGGCCCGCCTCTGGGATGACGGCATCATTGATCCGGCAGATACTCGCCGGGTGCTCGGTCTGGCGCTGGATGTCTGCGCCAACGGACCGCTGCCCGAGACCTCCTTCGGCCTCTTCAGGATGTGAGACCCATGAAAAACACAGCACTCTTCGACTGCGTACTGGTCGCAAATCGCGGTGAGATCGCTTGCCGCGTCATTCGCACCCTCCGCGCGCTGGGTATCCGTTCGGTGGCCGTCTACAGCGATGCCGACGCCGGTGCCCGCCACGTGGCCGAAGCGGACCTCGCGGTACGCATCGGCCCCGTGGCGCCCGCGCAGAGCTACCTGAACATCGAAGCGATTATTGCCGCCTGCAAGGCGACGGGCGCCCAGGCTGTGCATCCCGGCTACGGGTTCCTCAGCGAGAACCAGGCGTTCGCACGTGCCCTGGATGACGCCGGCGTCGCGTTCATCGGACCCAAGGTGCACGCCCTCAACATCATGGGCGACAAAATCCGGTCGAAGAACCATGTGACCGGCTTCGATGTACCGGTGGTTCCGGGCATTGCGGAGTCGGGCCTGAGCGACGCGGACCTCATTGCCGCGGCGCCGCAGGTTGGCTACCCGCTGTTGATCAAGCCGTCGGCCGGCGGCGGCGGCAAGGGTATGCATGTAGTGGAGCGTCCCGGGGACCTCCCTTCCACGCTCGAAACCGCGCGGCGCGTCGCGGCTTCCGCCTTTGGTGATGACACGCTGTTCCTGGAGCGGTTGGTTCGCAAGCCGCGCCATATCGAAGTGCAGGTCCTGGCGGATACGTACGGGAACGTCATTCACCTGGGCGAACGGGAGTGTTCCCTGCAGCGCAGGCACCAGAAGGTCATCGAGGAAGCACCGTCTGCGCTGCTCGATGAGGCAACCCGGGCGCGTATCGGCGAAGCGGCCTGCAACGCCGCACGCAGCGTCGACTACGTCGGCGCAGGCACGGTGGAGTTCCTTGTCTCGGACGAGGCCCCGGACGAGTTCTTCTTTATGGAGATGAACACGCGCCTGCAGGTGGAGCACCCGGTGACTGAGATGGTCACGGGGGTGGATCTCGTTGAATGGCAGGTACGTATCGCGGCAGGGGAGAAGCTGACCGTCGCCCAGGACGACGTCGTACTGACCGGCCACGCGGTCGAGGCGCGCGTCTACGCGGAAGACGCCGAGGCAGGCTTCCTGCCCTCGGCGGGCACCGTCGTCGGGCTCTCTGAACCGCAGGGTGAGGGCGTGCGCGTGGACAGTTCGCTGCTGCCCGGGCTGGAGGTGTCGCCCACCTATGACCCCATGCTCTCGAAGGTCATCGCCTGGGCATCGTCCCGGCCAGAGGCGCTTGATCGTTTGGACACAGCGCTCGCAGGCACGCGGATCGCGGGACTGCGGACCAACGTCGAGTACCTGCGCCTACTGATCAACGACGACGACGTTCGCGCAGGCAAGCTCGACACCACCATGATCGAGCGCAAACTTCCCGATCTCACCTTCCGTGCACCTACGGACGCTGAAATCGCTGCGGGCGCGGCATTGCTTTCCGTACCCGATGCGTCGGGGACCGGTGCGTCCGCCGATTCGCCGTGGCACCGTGGAGACGGCTGGCGGATCGGCGGTGCCCATGTCGGCATTCCCCTACAGCTGGAGGTCGGGAGTTCCGCTGTCCGCAACGTGACGCTCACACGGGACGGCGACGTTTCCCGCGTCGATGTCGGCGGCACCGTGTTCCAGGTGTCCCTCCTTCCTGGCGGCCCGGACACCGTGCCGCTCCGCGCCGTCGTCGACGGCGTCACACTTTCCACCCGTTTCGTGGCCGCCGGATCCACGCTGTGGCTCACGGACGCGGGCTGGTCCATGCCCGTGCGCAGGCTCTCGCGGCAGGAGATCCTGCAGGCGCAGCTGGCCTCGATCGCCCGTGCCGAAGGGACAGCGGATCCCGAGGTTCGCTCACCGATGCCGGGCACCGTGATCACGGTGAACGTGGCCGACGGTGACACCGTCGAGGAAGGTCAGGTCCTGCTGAGCGTCGAGGCAATGAAAATGGAGCACCAGTTGACCGCCGCCGTCACGGGAACGGTGGTCATCAACCTGAGCCCGGGCGATCTGGTTTCCGCAAACCAGGTGGTCGCGCGTATCCACCCTGAGCAGTCAGACACCCCCACAGAACAGGAAGAGCCCACATCATGAATTTCGAACTGAGCGAGGAATACCAGGATCTCGTCGATACCGTCCGTGACTTCGCCGACCAGGTTGTGGCACCGGTCTCGGCGAAGCACGACGAGGAACACAGCTTCCCGTATGAGGTCATCGCGCAGATGGGGGAGATGGGCCTGTTCGGGCTCCCCTTCCCCGAACAGTACGGCGGCATGGACGGCGACTACTTCGCGCTGTGCCTTGCCCTGGAGCAGATCGCCCGCGTTGACCAGTCCGTCGCGATCACCCTCGAAGCGGGCGTCTCCCTTGGCGCCATGCCGATCTTCCGCTTTGGCACCCAGGAGCAGAAGCAGCACTGGCTGCCGCAGCTGACCAGCGGCGAGGCGCTTGCCGGGTTCGGGCTGACCGAGTCCGAGGCGGGTTCGGACGCGTCTGGGACGAAAACCAACGCGAAGCTGGTTGATGGAGAGTGGATCATCAACGGCACCAAGGAATTCATCACCAACTCGGGCACGGACATCACCCGGCTCGTGACGGTTACCGCGGTCACCGACACCAGCACGCGCGAGGACGGCTCCGTGAAGAAGGAGATCTCAACGATCCTCGTTCCCACCGACACGCCGGGCTTCGCTGCTGAAAAGGCCTACAACAAGGTCGGTTGGAACGCGTCGGACACCCACCCGTTGACGCTCAAGGACGTGCGGGTTCCCGAGGCTAACCTGCTCGGTACCCGCGGCCGCGGGTACGCCAACTTCCTGCAGATCCTTGATGAGGGACGCATCGCCATCGCCGCGCTTGCAACCGGTGCCGCACAGGGCTGCGTCGATGAGTCCATCCGCTATGCCAAGGAACGGCAGGCTTTCGGAAGCAACATCGGTGCCTATCAGTCGATCCAGTTCAAGATCGCCCGGATGCAGGCACGCGCGCACACTGCCAGGCTCGCGTACTACGACGCCGCCTCCCGGATGCTCGCAGGCAAGCCGTTCAAGACGCAGGCCTCCATCGCTAAGCTGGTCGCAGGCGAGGCAGCCATGGACAACGCCCGCGATGCCACCCAGGTATTCGGTGGTTACGGGTTCATGAATGAGTTCACGGTGTCCCGCCACTATCGTGACTCGAAGATCCTTGAGGTCGGAGAGGGAACCACCGAAGTGCAGCTGATGCTCATTGCCCGCGAACTCGGACTCTAGGCTTCACTGATAAAAGCGTCGAAGGAGAAGCAGTGATAGACAAAGTTGTCGCTTCAGCCGCTGAAGCCGTGGCGGACATCCCTGACGGTGCATCGCTGGCCGTCGGAGGGTTCGGGCTGTGCGGAATTCCCGTGGCATTGATCGACGCGCTGCATAGCCAGGGAACCACTGAGCTCGAGACCATCAGCAACAACTGCGGCGTTGACGGCTGGGGCCTGGGCCGGCTGCTGGACGATCACCGTATCCGGCGGACCGTGAGCTCCTACGTGGGCGAGAACAAGGAGTTCGCCCGGCAATACCTGTCCGGTGAGCTGGAGGTTGTCCTCACGCCGCAGGGCACCCTGGCGGAGAAACTGCGCGCGGGCGGCGCCGGGATACCCGCGTTCTACACGACGGCAGGTGTGGGCACGCAGGTCAGCGAGGGCGGGCTTCCCCAGAAGTACGACGACGCCGGCAACATTGCGGTTGCCTCCCAGCCCAAGGAGGTACGCGAGTTCGGCGAACAGGATTATGTTCTCGAAGAGTCAGTCGCTCCCGACTTCGCGTTGGTCCATGCCTGGAAGGGTGACCGGCACGGCAACCTGGTCTTTCATGCGACGGCGATGAACTTCAACCCCCTGTGCGCCCAGGCCGGACGTATCACCATCGCTGAGGTGGAAGAACTCGTGGAACCGGGTGATCTCGACCCCGCCCAGATCCACACCCCGGGCATTTTCGTTCAGCGGGTCGTTCACACTCCGGACACCGAGAAGCGCATTGAGAAGCGGACAGTGTCACTGAACTCTACTGAACCGTCCAGCCAGGCAAAGGAGCACTAGAGAATGGCGCTGACACGAAATGAACTGGCTGCGCGTGTTGCGCAGGAGTTGGAGAACGGGCAGTACGTCAACCTTGGTATTGGGATGCCCACGCTCATTCCCAATTACATTCCCGAGGGCGTAGAGGTTGTCCTGCACTCCGAGAACGGGATCCTCGGCGTCGGTCCGTACCCCACCGAGGAGCAGCTTGACCCGGATCTCATCAATGCGGGCAAGGAAACCGTGACGGTCAACAAGGGTTCGGCGTTCTTCGACTCGGCCGCTTCCTTCGGGATGGTCCGAGGCGGGCATGTGGACCTCGCGGTGCTCGGCGCGATGGAGGTTGCGGCCAACGGTGACCTCGCCAACTGGATGATCCCCGGCAAGATGGTCAAGGGCATGGGCGGCGCCATGGACCTGGTGTTCGGTGCCAAGCGGCTCATCGTCATGATGGAGCACGTGGATCGGAACGGGAATCCCAAGATCGTCAAGGATTGTTCCCTTCCCCTGACCGGCAAGGGCTGTGTTGATCGGATCATCACCGATCTTGCCGTGATCGATGTAGACCATGAGCGTAACGGCGGGACGCTGGTCCTACGTGAGACAGCATCTGGTGTGAGCGTCGACGAGGTTGTTGCTGCGACCGGAGCTCCACTGGAGGTCGAGCTCGATGACCGCTGAAGAGTCCGGAGCCCGCACAATTGTTCAGCGCGGGCTCTACTATGACGAACTTGAGACGGGCGTCGTCTACGCACACCGCCCCGGCAGGACGCTCACTGAAGCGGACAATGTCCTGTTCACTACGATGACAATGAACACGCAGGCGCTGCACCTTGATTCGGCGTGGAGTGGGGAGCAACCCTTCGGCCAGCGTCTGGTGAACTCGATGCTCACCCTGGCAACCGTCGTCGGGCAGTCAGTCACCCAGCTCACCCAGGGAACCATCGTCGCCCAGCTTGGACTGAACGATATTTCCTTTCCCAAACCCGTCTTCCACGGGGACACCCTCTACACCGAGACCGAGATCACCGAGAAGCGTCCGTCGAAGTCGCGTCCCGGGCAGGGACTGGTAACCATGAAGCACACCGGACGGAACCAGGACGGTGAGGTGGTGGCCCTGGCTACCCGGACCGTGCTGATGTGGACCGCGGGTGCGCATGGGGAGGGCAGGGGCGTTCATGACTGACTTCGGCATGGGGCCGGCCCTGCTCTTTTGCCCCGCAGACCGCCCGGAACGTTACACCAAGGCAGTGGAACGTGCGGATGCCGTGATCATTGACCTCGAAGATGCGGTTGCACCCGAGGACAAACCGACTGCACGCCAGGCGCTCGTCGAAAGCACACTTGATCCGGCGCGGACCGTCGTGAGGCTGAATCCCGCGCAGACTCACGATTTCGCGAAGGACCTTGAGGCGCTTCGGGATACCCCGTACCGCACCGTGATGCTTGCAAAAGCCGAGGGGGCTGCCGACCTGTGGGGGCTGAACGGCTTCGAGGTCATCGCCCTCTGTGAGACTGCTCGTGGTGTGATGAACGCAGCCGAGCTGGCTGAGGAGCCCAACGTAGTTGCGCTGATGTGGGGTGCCGAGGATTTGGTGGCTTCCCTTGGGGGGACGGGCAGCCGCAGGAACGACGGCGGTTACCGCGACGTCGCTTTGCACGCGCGGTCGCGGGTGCTGCTTGCTGCTGGAGCCGCGGGCAAGCACGCGGTGGACGCTGTGTACGTGAACATTCCCGACCTCGACGGTCTGGCCGAGGAGGCGCGCGATGCAGTGGCGTCCGGCTTTGGCATGAAGGCCTGCATACATCCAAGCCAGGTCCAGGTCATCAGGGATGCGTACCGGCCTTCAGAGGCCGAGGAGCAATTCGCGCGTGACGTCCTCGCAGAAGCGCAGCGTCAGGGCGGCGTGTTCAAGTTCCAGGGCAAGATGGTCGATGGGCCGACTCTTCGGCATGCCGAGCAGACTCTGCGCCGAGCGACGCGCGACTGAAGCGGGCGGGGCGCGCCTAATGTTGACGGTCGCGGTGCCGTCTATTGTTCCGTGTCGTCCCAGCCGAGATTGCTTGCCATGCGCCGCAGTACGTCCACGGTTGCCTGGTACTCAGCCGGAGAGATCCCCTCAGCGATAAGATCCCGGTTTCGCTCAACGATTGCGGTTAGTTTCAGCACGCTGCTGCGGCCCAGGTCAGTGAGGGAGTAGCGGCCACCGTCGAGGCTGATCCAGCGACTCTCCGTGAGTTCGGCGATGTCTTCGCCGGTTGTCTCTTCAGGGGGTGTCTCGCCGGCAACCGCACCGCCCGTCGATGGCTCGATGACGGCGTCAGGAAAAGCCTCAGCCAACTGAGTTGTCGTTGCAGGCGTTTCGGCCAGCACGTTCAGGAGCTGCCATTGGCGGCGGGTTACACCGTGTTCCTCCATAGCAGCGTTGAACTGATCGGTGATCAGTCGGTCGACGAGTGCGAGCCAGAATCCAATGGGGCGTTCCACGTTTCCACTGTACAAGTACGCAAGGTGGTCCAGCGCGAAAGCAGCGGTCGATCAGGGCCTGCACTTCATCAGGAGCATTCGTCGGTCGGATCTTCGGGCATTGGCATCGGGGTTGCGCTTCTCATCTCGGCTTCAGTCAGCGGAGGGCCTGTCGCGGTTTCTTCTGCGCTTGCGGCCGAAGGGCGGCTCGATGCGCTGACTGGTGGGATTGATTCAGGCGCTTCAGAATCTTCAGTGGATGTGCAAGTAGTAGCTGGACTAGGCAAGTCGCTTCTCGGTGAACCGCTGGCGGGCTCAGACGGGAAGCCAGACTCAGCGCCGCACCCAACGGCGGACATCAATCCGATCGCTAGGACCGATACCGCCAGTGTTCGCCGTGCTGGTGCATTAAGGACGCTCATGCTCAATCATGTCCCGGCGCAGGAGCCATTGGAAGGTAATTCGGTTGGTCCGCTGCCAACGTAGGGGTGCTTCCTACTCGGCTATGACGGTCACGCTGGCGGTGTGATCATGAACGCCAAACGCAGGAGGACCGGCGTGGGGACGCAGGTTGACCGCTGATCCGGTATGTCATGGAATGTATGTCGATCACCTTAGCTACCCCGGACGTTGCGAATCTGGGTCAGGTACTTGAAGCCCTGCGCTCCTGGCAACACGATGGCATGCCCATACAGCTCCATCCGGGCGATATTGGATGGGCCTGGCAGATCGGTGCGTCGGCCCTGGCCGAGCGACTCCGGATTTGGTCCCTCGATGGAAGCATCCACGCTGTCGGACTGCTGGACGGCCCCACGCTCCTGCGGTTGGCGGTCGCTCCAGATGCCAGTGAGAATGAGGAGCTTGCCGCGCGTATTCTCACCGATGTTACTGACCCATCGCGTGGAGTCCTACCGAGCGGAACATCATCCGTTGAGGCGCGCTTCGGAACCGCAATACGATCTGGTCTTCAGGATGCCGGGTGGATGGGAGACGAACCCTGGACGCCCTTCGCCCGCGACCTCACCGCACCCGTGCAGGAGTGCGGCATGCGCATCGAGACCGTAGGGCCGGAGCTGGCCAATGCACGAGTCCAGGTGCAGAATGCATCCTTCGACAACTCACGCTTTAGCGAGGAGCGATGGCGCACCATGGCGAATGGCCCGGCCTACACCGATGCGCGTTGCCTGCTCGCATATGACGAACAGGGATCGGCTGTGGCAACCGCGACCGTCTGGTCCGCCGGAATCAACAGGCCCGGCCTCATCGAACCGATGGGCGTGGCGGGGAACCAGCGCGGCCACGGCTACGGGACTGCGATCACACTGGCGGCCGCCGCAGCGCTTCAGGAAATGGGATCACCGAGTGCGCTCGGGTGTGCGGAGAGCGCAAACGTGGGTGCTGTCGCTACTTACAAGGCGGCCGGATTCACCTGCTACCCGGAGGTCCACGACTTTCGCCGGAATGTATAGCCCGGCGCTTGCTTCCAAAGCGACCGTACGCCCGCGAGCACGGTTCCACGCAGCCCGTTCAGGGCCGTGTGATGGAATGGGTAAGGAACTGAACGCCTCGAAGGTTAGGACACCATGAAGGTAGTTATCGCCGGAGCGCACGGAAAAATCGCACGTCAGTTGACCCGCCTTCTGAATGATGGTGGCCATCAGGTGACCGGTTTGATCCGTTCCGAACAACAGATCCAGGACATTAACGACGACGGCGGTACGCCCGTGGTGCTCGACCTTGAGTCGGGCACGGTGCAGGAAGTGCAGCAGCACCTTCAGGATGCGGACGCCGTCGTCTTCGCTGCCGGAGCAGGATCGGGTAGCGGGATTGAGCGCAAGGACACCGTAGACCGGGCTGCATCCGTGAAGCTGGCCGACGCTGCCGAGGCCGCCGGCGTCGGACGATTCATCCAGGTTTCGGCCATGGGCACTGACGCCGTTCGTGACGGTCAGCGCCCTGACGGGCTCGACGACGTCTTCTACGCCTACCTGCAGGCCAAGCTTGCAGCAGAGGAAGACCTCAAAGTCCGCCGTACCCTGAGCTGGACCATCCTGCGCCCGGGCCAGCTCACCGACGACCCCGGCACCGGCCGGGTGAAATTGTCCTCGCACGCCGGACGAGGCCCAGTACCGCGCCAGGACGTCGCCGCTGTACTCAGCGCCTTGCTGGAGTCACGGCTTGGAGACCGCAGGGTGCTCGAGCTGGTAGCGGGCCCCGAATCAATCGCTGACGCGATCGCGGCCATTCCCCGCTGAGAAATCCGCACCAAAAAATCAAGCAAGCCGCGGTACGGAATACTGAGGGTATGGAGTTCTCCCGCGTACCATCAGCCCCACGCCGCGTCGTCATCCTCGGGTCAACCGGCTCCGTGGGGGTTCAGGCGCTGGACGTCATCGCGCAGGCGCCCCACCTGTTCACGGTGGCGGGCGTCTCGGCAGGCGGCGGGAACCTGGCACTGTTGGCGAGCCAGGCGGTGGAAGCCGAAGCTCCCGTCGTTGCAGCGGCAACCGGCACAGAACGGGAGCTTCGCGACGCCATCGCACTAGCCGCGCGGGATGCCGGCAAGTCCGGCTACCGGCCTGAAATCCTCACCGGCACCGACGCGTCGGCCACGCTTGCCGCCTGGCCGCACGCCGACGTCGTTCTCAACGCCATCACCGGATCCATTGGGCTGGCACCCACGCTCGCCGCACTGAAGCAGGGGCATCTGCTCGCGCTGGCCAATAAGGAGTCGCTCATCGCGGGCGGCCAACTCGTGAAAGACGCCGCAGGCGAGGGGCAGATCGTGCCGGTCGACTCGGAGCATTCCGCCATCGCCCAGGCCCTGCGCGCCGGAACACCCGACGAGGTCGAGCGACTGATCCTCACCGCGTCGGGTGGGCCGTTCCGCGGCCGCAACAGGGCAGAGATGGAGGCCGTCACTCCGGCGGAGGCGCTTGCCCACCCCACCTGGGATATGGGACTCATGGTGACAACCAACTCCGCGACCATGGTGAACAAAGCACTGGAGGTCATTGAGGCGCATCTGCTCTTCGATGTGCCGCTGGAGCGAATCGACGTCGTCGTGCATCCGCAGTCGGTGATCCATTCCATGGTGGAGTTCATCGACGGCTCCACCCTTGCGCAGGCATCACCGCCCGACATGCGGCTGCCTATCGCCCTCGGACTGGGCTGGCCGAAACGGGTGCGCGGCGCGGCGCGCCCCTGTGACTGGAGTGCAGCGGCCTCCTGGACGTTCGAGCCACTTGATCATGAAGCGTTCCCGGCCGTCGAGCTGGCCAAGCAGGCCGCCGGTCGCGGCGGGACCCACATGGCCGTCTACAACGCCGCGAACGAGGAGGCGGTGGCTGCCTTCCACACCGGACGCATCCGATTCACCGCTATCGTTGACACGGTCAGCGCGGTGCTGGCTGAACACACCAGCGACCAGCTTCTTACCCTCCAGTCAGTGCTCGACGCCGAAGACTGGGCACGCCGCAGTGCCCGGATTCGTTGTGGTTTGCAGGACTGAATCCCACCGCCCGAAAAGGAATCTTCGTTGTCCATTGTGCTCTTCCTAGCCGGCGTGATCTTCGTTGCGGTTGGCATTGCCGCATCCATCGCGCTGCACGAAGTGGGCCACCTCGTCCCCGCCAAGCTGTTCAAGGTGCGGGTCACGCAGTACATGATCGGCTTCGGCCCGACAATCTTCTCGAGACGGAAAGGCGAAACCGAGTATGGCGTGAAGGCGCTTCCGCTTGGCGGCTACGTATCGATGGTCGGTATGTTCCCGCCGGGGAAGAACGACGACGGCGAGGGCTCCGTCCGGCAGTCCAGTACCGGCATGTTCCAGCAGCTCGCGGCGGACGCGCGGCAGGCGGCAGCGGAGCAGCTCCAGCCAGGCGACGAAAACCGGGTCTTCTACAAGCTGTCTATCTGGAAGCGCATTGTCATCATGCTCGGTGGGCCGGTGATGAACCTGATCATCGGCATCGTCATGTTCGCGGTGCTCATCATGGGGTTCGGTTCCGCCCAGGCCACCACTACTGTCTCGGACGTTTCGCGTTGTGTGATTCCGGTCAGCCAGCAGGAGGAGACAGGCCAGACTGACTGCGCTCCGGGTGACCCGACCGCCCCTGCCTACGAAGCCGGCCTGCAGCCGGGAGACAGGATCGTGGGCTTCGACGGCCGGGAGGTCACTAGCTGGGAGCAGCTCTCCGCCTGGATCCGTGACACCGCGGGCCAGGAAGTGCCGATCAGTTACATCCGGGACGGCGAGACGATCACTGCGACCATCGAACCTCTGCTGACCGAACGCCCAATCCCGGATGTGGACGGCCGCGCCAAACTGAACGACGACGGCACTCCCGTCATGCAGGAAGTCGGCTTCGTAGGCGTGGGCCCCCAATCCGAACTTGTCCCGCAGCCGGCCTCCGAGGTCATGCCTGCGGTGGGGGACAGTCTGGTGAGGGTCACCGGCGTCGTTCTCAATCTTCCCCAGCGCGTAGCCCAGGTAGCCGAGGCAGCCTTCTCGGATGCACCGCGCGATCCAAACGGCCCGATCAGCGTGGTGGGCGTGGGCAGAATCGCGGGCGAAGTGTCCGCGATGGAGGAAATTCCGTTCGAGGCCCGTGCCGCCACCCTCGTCGGCCTGGTCGGTGGGGTGAACCTGGCACTGTTCGTGTTCAACCTGATTCCGCTCCTGCCCCTGGACGGCGGCCATGTTGCCGGTGCGCTCTGGGAGGGCTTGCGGCGTATGGTTGCCAGGGTTTTCAGGAAGCCGGATCCGGGGCCTTTCGACATGGCCAAGCTCCTTCCTCTGACCTACGTTATGGTCGTTCTCCTCATGGGTATGGGCGCCCTGTTGATCTACGCCGATATCGTCAAGCCGGTCAACCTGTTCGGCTAGGTTGAATTTGGATTCTCACCCTTATTTGGTTGAATTGGAGTTATCAACCATCTAAGGTTGACAAATGTACGTCCTGACGATTGACCAACGAAACAGCCGAAAGGGCCAGGACCGGATCCCGGAACTGATTTCGGCGCTCAGCGATATCCGGACCGAAATTCCCTTCGAACGCTCGGTCGGTGATGAGGCGCAGGCTGTCCTGTCCTCCGCCGAGGGTGTCATCGACGTGACTATGCGGTGCCTCCGGGATGGCGGGTGGTACGTGGGTATCGGTGTCGGGGCGATCGAGCTCCCCCTTCCCGCGAGTCCTCGGGAGGGCAGGGGCGAAGCGTTCGTGGCGGCGCGCGCCGCCGTCGAACGCGCCAAGAAAGCCGCAGACCGCACGCCTGTCGCTGTCGAGGGCCCATCTCCGGCGGCGGAAGCGGAGGCCGTGCTTGCCCTGATCGGACGGTTCGTGATGCACCGCTCCCAATCCGAATGGCGGATCCTGGATCTGTTGGAGCCGCAGCAGAGGGGAAGCCAGTCCGCCGTCGCCCGCGCCCTGGACATCAGCCCGCAAGCTGTCAGCAAAGCCGTGAACAGGTCCGCCTGGATCGAGGAATGGGCGGCACGTCCGGCTGCGGCAGTATTGTTGCAGCTGGCAGATCAACCGAAAGGCCGGGGGGAATGAACTGATGGAGATCCTGTACGGAATTTCTGCCTTGTTCGCGGCCGGATTCCTCGGTTGGCCGATCACGCTCACAGTGCTCCGCCTCGCTAGCAGCGTCGATGAGCGTGAATCCCCGGATGATGGGACCGAGGCGCACGACGACGGCGCGTCGCCAGAATCCGAAGCCGCCACGACTGCCGCCCCAACCGGCTCACCGGACACAGCGGGCGTCCTCAGCGGAGGATTGGTGATCGGCATCCTCGAGCGGATGGCAGTGGCGCTGGCCATCCTCCTGAACGAGCCGGTGGCCATCGCCTACGTCGTCGCGATCAAAGGTCTGGGCCGGTATGCAGAGTTGAAGGAAACCCCTGCGGCGGCCGAACGGTTCATCATCGGCACCCTCACCTCGCTGCTGTGGGCCTGTGGTGTCGCCGGTCTCACAGCGGCCTACCTCCTCTGATCAGGTAGCGCCTACCGGCCCCGAAGTTCGTTGCGCTTCGCACCGGTCCTGAGCCACTAGACTCAACAGCATGAGTGTTTTCGCAGTCGAGTACGTATACGGGGCCGAATCCGCAGCGGCCCGGGATGAGCACCGGCCGGCGCATCGTGAATGGCTGAACGGACTGGTCAAGCAGGGGAATGTTCTGGCCTCAGGTCCCTTCGTTGACAACGCCGGCGCGCTCTTGCTGTTCGTTGCCGAGAGCGAAGCAGATTTGAATGAACTCCTGAAGCAGGACCCTTTCGCAACGGCGGGCACCATTTCCGCCGTCAAGACAACGCAGTGGAACCCCGTTGTCGGCGTTCTCTCGGAGCACGCGGACAAATAGCCGTAGTAGTACCACCAGCAACCTACCCCTGGAGGATGCATTGACCTCGGTCAACCTCGGAATGCCTGACGCACCGCCACCTACCCTCGCCCCTCGGCGGAAGACCCGCCAGATCAAGGTTGGGTCCGTGGGGGTCGGATCCGACTCACCTATCAGCGTCCAGTCGATGACCACCACCCCGACCACCGACATCAACGCAACGCTCCAGCAGATCGCTGAGCTCACGGCGTCGGGCTGTGACATTGTCCGTGTTGCCTGTCCTTCAGCAGACGACGCCGAAGCGTTGCCCATCATCGCCAGGAAGTCGCAGATCCCGGTTATCGCGGACATCCACTTCCAGCCGAAGTACGTCTTCGCCGCAATCGATGCGGGCTGCGCCGCAGTGCGCGTGAACCCCGGTAATATCCGCAAGTTCGATGATCAGGTGAAGGAAATTGCAGCCGCCGCGAAGGCTGCCGGCACGTCGATCCGGATTGGCGTCAACGCTGGTTCACTGGACCCCCGCCTGATGGAAAAGTACGGCAAGGCCACTCCGGAGGCGCTGGTTGAATCCGCTGTGTGGGAAGCATCGCTGTTCGAGGAACACGACTTCCACGATTTCAAGATCTCGGTCAAGCACAACGATCCCGTGGTGATGGTCCGCGCCTACGAGCTCCTCGCCGAACGTGGGGACTGGCCTCTGCACCTCGGTGTAACCGAAGCCGGACCGGCCTTCCAAGGGACCATCAAGTCCGCCACAGCCTTCGGTGCGTTGCTGTCAAAGGGGATCGGTGACACCATCCGCGTCTCCCTCTCCGCCCCGCCGGTCGAGGAAATCAAGGTGGGCAATCAGATCCTGCAGTCGCTCAACCTGCGTCCGCGGAAGCTCGAGATCGTTTCTTGCCCGTCCTGCGGAAGGGCGCAGGTGGATGTCTATACCTTGGCTGAAGAGGTGACTGCCGGGCTTGAGGGCATGGAAGTGCCCCTGCGCGTCGCGGTGATGGGCTGCGTGGTGAACGGACCCGGCGAGGCACGGGAGGCGGACCTCGGTGTGGCCTCCGGAAACGGTAAGGGGCAGATTTTCGTCAAGGGAGAGGTCATCAAGACTGTCCCTGAGGACCAGATTGTTGAGACACTCATTGAAGAAGCAATGAGGATTGCCGAAGAGATAGGCGTTGCCGATGGCGAATCTGCTGGGTCGGGTGGCCCCGTGGTTACCGTCCGGTAAGGAGCCACCGCGCGAAGCCGAGTTCCGGACGCTTGGCAGGAAAGACACGCCACAGCTGTGGCGGCTGGTGAATTCAGACAGCACGGCCAACGTGTTCATGGCCTCGCACCTGGAAATAGCGGGATCAGCCGCGCCGTCGTCGTCGGGTGGAGAAGTGATCGGCACTTTCCGCGGCTCGCGCCTGGTTTCCGCGTGCTGGACCGGTGTCAACGTTGTCCCGGTTGGCATGGCGGACGACGACGGCGCGTTGCTCGGATCGCAGCTTGGAATGAGCGGCCGCCGATTCTCATCCATCTTCGGTCCGGCCTCGTCCGTGATGTCGATCTGGTCCACGTTGAAGCCCTTCAGTCCTGAACCGTTCGACGTGCGTGCCGAGCAGCCGTTGCTTGAGATCCGACAACCCTCAGCCATTCCGCCCAATCCGTCCTTGCGTTTCACCCGCCCGCACGAGCTTGAGAAAATTCTTCCCGCGTGCGCCGCAATGTTCGAGGAAGAGGTGGGCTACTCGCCCTATGTAGGCGGGGAGGAGCACTACCGCAGGCGCGTGGCCGGCCTGATCCGCAGGCAGCACTCGCTGGTCGATTTCGACGACGACGGCCAGGTCATCTTCAAGGCTGAGCTCGGCACGGTGTCGGCCCGTGCCGTCCAGATCCAGGGCGTCTGGATGAACCCCGCCTACAGAGGGAAGGGCCTGAGCGCCGGCTACATGTCCGGGGTTGTCGGCGAATCCCTCAAACTCGCTCCTGTCGCAAGCCTCTACGTGAATTCCTTCAACACCCGTGCGCTGGCCCTCTATAAGACGGTAGGGTTTACCCGCACCGGGGAGTTCGCCACGGTACTGTTCTAGCAATGCTCCCTCGCAAGTCTCAGCTGAAAGGCCCGTCATGAAAAAAGCGACCCTGTACGCAGGCGGCACAGCAGTTCTACTTGCCTTGTCTTTCGGTGTGAGCGCCTGTTCGGGGGATCCGGCAGGGGAGGAGCCGTCGTCGTCGGCTGTATCCACCAACCCGAGTGAAGCACCGTCCGAAGCGCCGTCCGACGAGCCGTCCGACGAGCCGTCGGGTGAACCGACTGAGGCTGACTCCACCGAACCGGCATCGACTGGCACGCAGTACACCGCAGATGAACTTGAGGCAGTGCTGACCGCAATCAACGAGGCAGAGGCGCTGAATGCGCAGGTTATTCCTGACGCGGAGCTTCGCCCGCTGCTTGAGGGCAGCGCCGCGGAAGGACTCGAAGACATCGTGGTCACTCCCGAAGAATGCAACGTCTTCGCCGAGTCCGACCTCCCGGAGCTGACCGCGGAAGCGAATCTTGCGGTCATGACGTTCGCGGGGGAGTCCTCGCTACAGCCGGACACGTTGAGCCTCTCGAGCGTGCCCTCCGAGGAAACCATCGCCGAGCAGCTTGCTGCCAGCCGCACCCAGCTTGAGCAGTGCTCGGAATTTGAGATGGAGATTTCGGGCCAGGTGGTCACGGCAGCCGTTCAGGAGCTCGAAACGGAAACCGACGCGGAGGAAGAAGTAGCCGTCCAGACCACCGTCCAGGTTCCCGGAAGCGTCCAGGAATCGGTGACGGTCACGGGCTTCGTCGGCAGCACCAGCATCAACGTGCTCGTTGGAAGCTCCGGGGACCCGCAGGCGGATGTGGAACGCGCTGCCGGGTTGATCAATCTGGCCGTCGCGGAGCTCGCAAAACTGTAGCCGGGGCCGGTGTCACCGGTTAGCTTCCGGACCGGTTAGATTGGTAGATGTTGTTTGCCGCCGCCGGTCAACGGATCGGCGGGGGATAGTGCCAAAGAAACGGATTCCAAGCGTGGTCCTTCGACTCTCCACCCTCTTCCTGCGCACCCTGCGCGAAGATCCTGCCGACGCTGAAGTCGCCAGTCACCGGCTGCTGTTGCGCGCAGGCTATATTCGCCGGGCAGCCCCGGGCATCTACAGTTGGCTGCCGCTGGGCCTTAAGGTCCTCGCGAAAGTGGAGAACATCATCCGCGAGGAGATGGATTCCATTGGTGCCCAGGAGGTCCACTTCCCCGCGTTGCTGCCCAAGGAACCCTATGAGGCCACGAACCGGTGGACGGAGTACGGGGACGGCATCTTCCGGCTGAAGGACCGCAAGGACGCGGACTACCTGCTGGCGCCCACCCACGAGGAAATGTTCACGCTCCTGGTCAAGGACCTGTACAACTCGTACAAGGACCTTCCCCTGAACCTCTACCAGATCCAGACCAAGTACCGGGATGAGGCACGCCCCCGGGCAGGGCTCCTGCGCGGGCGCGAATTCATCATGAAGGATTCGTACTCCTTCGACATCGATGATGACGGTCTGGACCGCAGCTACCATCTGCACCGGGCGGCCTACCTCCGGATCTTCGAACGCCTGGGGCTCGAAGTTATACCTGTTGCTGCAACGGCCGGCGCCATGGGTGGGTCCAAGAGCGAGGAGTTCCTCCACCCAACGGAAATCGGTGAAGATACGTTCGTCGTGTCCGACGGCGGCTATGCAGCCAACGTCGAAGCCGTCAGTACCGTTGTGCCTGAGGATATCGATTACACGGATGCTCCCGGCGCCGAGGTGAGGGACACTCCCGACACTCCAACCATCGAGACCCTCGTAGCGCACGCCAATGCGGCCCTTCCGCGTGAAGAGCGCGATTGGACGGCGGCGGACACCCTCAAGAATGTCGTCCTCGCCGCCGTCCTTCCCACAGGTGAACGTGAACTTGTGGTCATCGGCGTGCCCGGGGACCGCAACGTCGACCTGAAACGCATCGAAGCCAATATCGGCGCGCACCTCTCAGTAGGCGGCGAGGTCACCGTCGAGGCAGCTACTGATGAAGACCTGAAGAAGCACCCCGGGCTCGTCAAGGGCTACATTGGACCCGGTCTGAGTCTTGATGCGGCAGTACTCGGATCCAAGGGCTCAACCGGGCTCACCTACCTGGTGGATCCCCGCATCGTATCCGGAACCGTTTGGGCGACCGGCGCCAACGTCCGCGGCAAGCACGTCTTCGGGCTGGTGGCGAGCCGAGACTTCTGCTGGGACGGCGTGATCGAATCCGTGGAAGTGAAGGAGGGCGATCCCGCTCCTGACGGCTCCGGGTCCCTGCGCACTCAGCGCGGGATCGAGATGGGTCACATCTTCCAGCTTGGTCGCAAATACGCGGAGGCGCTGCACCTGAAGGTGCTGGATCAGAACGGCAAACTCACCACTGTGACCATGGGCTCTTACGGTGTTGGCGTGACCAGGGCGGTGGCTGCGCTCGTCGAGTCCAACCGGGACGAGAAGGGTATCGTGTGGCCGCGGAACGTCTCCCCGGCCGATGTCCACCTGGTGGCCACGGGTAAGGGCGAGGAGGTTTTCGCTGCTGCGGAGCAGCTTGCGAAGGAGCTCGACGCCCACGGTATCGGCGTGATGTATGACGACCGTCCCAAGGTGTCGCCAGGAGTGAAGTTCGGCGACGCGGAGTTGATCGGTATTCCCACTATCGTCGTTGTTGGCCGCGGACTGGCGGAGGGCGTTGTCGAAGTGAAGGACCGGGCTTCCGGGACGAGCGAGAACGTGGCGGTTGCCGACGTCGTCGATCACCTCCGTGCGTTGATCAAAAACTAAGGGCACCCGTTGGTTTCAGGGCTGGAGGAGATCCAGCTCGCAACAATCGTGCTTGTAGTTGTTGCCGGTTTCGCTGCGGGCTGGGTGGATGCGGTGGTCGGCGGTGGTGGACTCATCCAACTCCCCGCGCTTCTCATGGTTCCCGGTATCACGCCGGTGCAGGCGCTTGCGACCAACAAGATGGGATCCATCTTCGGTACGACCACCAGTGCCGTCACCTACTTTCGGCGAGCCAGGCCGGACCTGAAAACAGCAGTTCCCATGGCGGTGATTGCGCTGGCTGGAAGCTTCGGCGGAGCAATACTTGCCTCGTCACTGCCGGCCTCCGTGTTCAAGCCAGTCATCATTGTGGCGCTGATAGCCGTCGCTTTCTTTACAGCGTTCCGTCCGACGGTAGGCACCCTGACGAAGCTCCGGTACACCGGTCACCGCCACTACGGCACAGCGGGTGCCATTGGGCTGGTAATCGGCTTCTACGACGGGCTGCTCGGACCGGGCACGGGTTCCTTTCTCATCATTGCAATGGTGACCCTGCTCGGTTACAGCTTCCTGGGGGCCAGCGCGAAAGCGAAGATTGTGAACATGGCCACCAATCTCGGGGCTCTGGCGTTCTTCGTGCCGAATGGCTCCCTGCTGTGGGGGCTTGGGCTGCTGCTCGGCGGCGCCAACATGGCGGGCGGATATCTGGGTTCGAGAATGGCGATCACGAGGGGCAGCACTTTCATCCGGGTTGTTTTCCTGGTTGTGGTCGCGGTGCTGATCGTGAAGCTCGGCTACGACGTGTGGGCTGAAAATATCCGCTGACCGGCGAACCACATCAGGGATTGGCGAGGCGATGCGCCGGCGGCAGGTTTGACAGCGGCTTACGCAGCAGGTTGCTGGCGACCCAGAGCGAGCGGTCGGCGTCGTCATGCAATCCGTCGCGCAGGTAACCCAGCGCGTTGTCTACTTCCCGTACCACGGACCAGTCCCGGCCAAGCATGGGATCAAGTCCAGCGGCCAGTGCGAGGTCGGTGCAACGGTCCCTCAAATGTGCCGCGGGGTCGGTTGCCTGAAGATCGTGAACACGGTTCCACAGCATCGGTGCCACGGCGAATTCGGCGTCGCCCAGCACCGGCTTCGGGTCGATGGCGAGGAACTGTCGGGGATGCTCCAGCACAGGGAGGATGTTGAAGTAGTGGAGGTCGGAGTGAACCAGGACATCGCAGCTGCTTCGCCGTCCAACAGCGCCGTGTACCTGGCACACCTCCAGCGCGTATTCAAGCAGCCAACGGTCGAACGGACGGCCGAGGGACTCCCACTCAGCCGGCAGGGTGTCAGTCCATTGTTCGGCCAGGTCCGCCACCGATGGGATATCCCGCCACAGTTGGTCTGGGGACTGCAGGGTGGATGGCGCAATGGACAACCTGCGCATGATCGACCCCCAGACCTCCGCGGTGTCCGCAAGCGCGATCTTCGCGAGGGAGGAGTCGCCGTCGAGGCGTTCCAGGAGCAGGACGTAGTCTTCGCGGGCACTGTCCAGGAGTTCGACGGCGCCCCGGCCGTCCCACAGCGCCAGTGCGTCCGGTTCGGGAAGGGCCTCCGCGTGCGGGACCGTGATTTTCAGGACCGCGGGACGCCCATCGGCGCAAACGACCGGAAGCACAATGGCGCCGTGGCCGGTCCAGGGTTCTGCGCCCGGCTCGAGATCGAGGACGAGTTCCCACTCATCCAGGTAGCGGGCGGCGAGTGCGGGCCAGCCATCAAGCCATGCCCTGCCGCTCGGCAGGTTCAGCGCGTTCCGCACAAGCGACCGCGGTAGCTCGATGTCCAGTGCACCCACCTGCTAAGCCTAACCGTTGGCAACGGCGGGGATGGGATTCAAGAGCGGCGGCCTCATAGTGCCTCTGCGCTAACCCGCGTTTGTAGCGACGTCGGGCAGCTTCGGGTGGAGACTCGGATGAATCCCCGGAAACTTGCCGAGCCCGGCGGCGCCTCCAGCGGCGCCGGCGGAGCGCTGCGCCGTTTCCGTAAGCCGGGTGATTGCCCAGTCGCGGGCAGCGCCGGGGGCGCTGACTCCCACCAGGTCCGCGTAGGTTCCAACGAGCGCTTGCTCCAGGTTCTGCAGGGCGGCGTCCGGCTCAGTCAGGAATAAGCGGTCCAGTGCGTAGGCTCCGGCAGGAAGCGGCTCGGCTACGCAGCGGTCAGCCAGGATCGCCGAGCCGACGGCCGCCGCGGACTCGTGCCCTGCCACCCCGGAGAGATAGGGTTCCGGCTCAGCCGACCGCGCGGCAACAACCTGGTACGCGTAGGCAGTGCGGTGCTCAGCCAGGACCGCCGAACGTGTACCGTCCTGGTCCTCCTCGGCTTCGAACGCTTCGTCCTGTGCGCAGGCCGGGGCGTCGTCGTCATACTCCATGTCCGCCACCGGCTCCGGCGGGGCTTCCACGCCCAGACTCTTGGCGAGAGTGCGTGCTTGCAGCCACTGCGAAGTACCCACGGACGCCAGCAATCGCGCGGGGCCGGCCTCCACCGTGGCTGCGGCGGCGAAAGCAGCCGTGAAGGAAGCCGTCAGGTCAGCCAGGAATTCGGGCGCGGTCTTCGCCTCAGCGGCGGCTGGCGGAGATTGGGCAGCCGGCTGGGTAACCGGGGAAGCGTCCGGCGAGCGGGTCGGGTGGGCGGATGCGGCCGGTCGCAGAGCCGCAGCGTGCAGTTCGAGAAGTTCGGCGAGCGTGGCGTAGGACCCGGCCTCGTCCGCGGCGGCGGACCCTGCAATGGACCGGGCTGCTGCGGCAAGATCGTCTGCTGACGCCGCGCTGTTCACGAGCGCCTGTTCGCTGGCACTCAACTGTGGCTCCGGCGTCTGGCGGCCGATGACCAGCCCGATGCCGGCGACCAGTACCAGCACCAGGATCAGAAGCACGCCGCGAAGCATCCGGCGTAGCACTCCGCCACCACCGTTACCGGGGGATTCGGAGCGGGCCGGGGCCGCCGCGGAAGGCTTCACAACCGATCATCATGCCATGGCTGGAGGCAACGCATGCTCCCATTCACTGGACTGACATAAAGTCGTTAGGGTAGTAGCTACAAGATCATCGAGCGGGAGGCGACAGTGGGTAAGCAGACCACACCAGCAGCAAATCGCCGGAGTACGCCTCCTGCGCACGTAAATCCCGCAGATGAGGCAGCAAGACTGCGCGAGTTCCTGCAGCCGGTGGTGCAGAAGCACGGTCTCCTCCTGGAGGACGTTGAAGTCCGGATCGCTGGAAGCCACCGCACCGTCAACGTGATTGTCGACGTCACGGAGGATCAGGAGGGCGGGGTGAGCCTGGAGACCATTTCGGATGTCTCCCACAGCCTGTCCGAGGCCATGGACGCGGATCCGCAGGACGACGGACGTCCGTACAACCTCGAAGTTTCCTCACCCGGTGTCTCGCGGCCGCTGACCGAACCGCGCCACTGGCGGCGCAACGTCGGCAGGCTGGTTTCGGTCGAGCTTATCGATGGCGATGAGCTTGTTGGCCGCCTGATCGAGGCCCAAGACACCCTTGTGGTAGTTCGCCCGCAGCTTCCGGTCAAGAAGGGCATGAAACCGAAGGTCGGGCAGGAGCAGGAGTTGGCCTATGACAGAATCCGCAAGGGAACCGTCCAGGTCGAGTTCACCCACGCTGAAGCTGAGGAACCCGGCGGCGAAGATGTCTGAGTTTCACGAGAATCGCTGGCCAAGGAGGCCCCAATGGACATAGATATGAGTGCTTTGCGGCTACTGGAACGCGAGCGCGAGATTCCGCTCGACCTGCTCATTCCGACCATCGAGCAGGCGTTGCTGGTTGCCTATCACAAGACCACCGGAGCCCAGGAGATCGCGCGGGCTGAGCTGGACCGCAAGAGCGGGCATGTGACCATCTGGGCAACCGAAATCGACGACGACGGCGTGGCCGTCGGGGAGTACGACGACACGCCTTCCGGCTTCGGCCGGATCGCGGCGAGCACGGCGCGGCAGATCATCCTGCAGCGCCTGCGGGATGCCGAGGATGACAACATCCTCGGTGAGTTCCGCGGGAAGGAAGGCGAGCTTGTTGCCGGGCTGATCCAGCAGGGCAACAACCCGCACATGATCCAGGTCAACCTCGGCTCCGTCGAGGCCCTGCTGCCGCCGCCGGAACAGGTTCCAGGGGAGAAGTACCTGCATGGCACCCGCCTTCGGGCGTTCGTCGTGGACGTACACCGCGGCATGAAGGGGCCATCGATCACGCTTTCGCGCTCCCATCCGGGGCTGGTCCGCAAACTTTTCGAGTTGGAGGTCCCTGAGATCGCCGACAAGACAGTGGAGATTGTCGCCCTTGCTCGTGAAGCCGGCCACCGAACCAAGATCGCTGTCAAAGCGCATGTTCCCGGCGTCAACGCAAAGGGTGCCTGCATCGGCGAGATGGGTTCGCGTGTGCGCGCAGTGATGAACGAGTTGAATGACGAAAAGATCGACATCGTGGATTACAACGATGATCCGGCTGCCTTCATCGCGAGTTCCCTTTCGCCGTCGCGGGTTACATCGGTGACAATCACAGACGAGAACACGCGCAGCGCCCGCGTGGTGGTGCCGGACTACCAGCTGTCACTCGCAATCGGCAAGGAGGGCCAGAATGCCCGCCTGGCTGCCAAACTTACGGGCTGGCGGATCGATATCGTGTCCGACGCTGCGCAGGGCTGAGGTTCCCACAGGTTGCCGACAAGTGCTGGATGCGCCATATCGGGTGCCGAGGCGCTAGAATAGATAGGGCTTATGTTATTGCGCCACCAACCGGTACGAACCTGCATTGGTTGCCGCTCGCGTGATGACCAGGCCAGTCTGGTCCGGTGGGTGGTTATCGATCATGGCGGCGTCAACGTCGCCGAGGTGGATTTCCGCCGTCGGCTAGTGGGCCGGGGTGCCTGGTTGCATTCCCGACCGTCCTGTGTGGAGCTCGCGCTCAAACGCAAAGCGTTCAACCGTGCCTTCCGAGGCGCCGCTGAGACGCGTGGCGTTGAGCAGTGGCTCCACACACTCCAGTCAGTCTCCTGATGGCGACTGACTGCAAGAACACCGTCCTCCCTGAAAGCGGGTCAGAAAACTGATGGAAACCCGATGAGTACCCAGCGATGAGTGCCCAACGATGAACAATCTGTTGAGCTCTGCATTCGGCGCGTCAACTGCCTCGGCAGCTGGGGCGTGCAGTAGGAATTAGACGGTTCGCCCCTGACTCGGTGCGGACCGAGACAGGAGAAATGTGGCCAAGGTCCGCGTACACGAGCTCGCCAAAGAGCTCGGAATTACCTCAAAGGATGCAGTAGCCAAGCTGCAGGAACTGGGCGAATTCGTCCGGTCGGCATCCTCAACTATCGAAGCGCCGGTCGTGAAGAAACTCCGCGGCGCATTCCCCGATGCCCAGGAAGCCAAATCGCCGGCTCCCACCAAGGCACCGCAGCCAGCCCCCAAGGCTGCTGCTCCGAAGCCCGCTGCGGCTCCGGTTGCCAACGACTTGCCTGCCGAACCCAAGGCTCCGTCCGCTCCCGCTGAGCAGACGCCGGCGGCCCCGGCGTTCAAGGCGCCAGAGGCCCCGAAGGCAGAGTCGGCGTCAGGGCAGGCCGAGGGCGGCACTTCCGAAACCAAGCCGGCTCCCAAGCCAGCCGCAGCGCGTCCGGCCCCGGCCCGTCCCGCAGCAGCCCGCCCCGGGGACCGCACCGGTAGCCCGCGTCCCGGCAACAATCCCTTTGCCACCTCGCAGGGCATGCCCCGCGGCGGACGTGGCGACGGCGACCGCTCCGGCGGCCCCCGTCCCGGCAATAACCCATTCGCTACCTCGCAGGGCATGCCCCGTCCCGGCGGTCGTCGGGATGACGAGCGCGGGGGGCAGCGGCCCGCGGCCGGTGCGGGCGGACCGCGCCCTGCAGCAGGTGCTGGCGGTCCTCGTCCCGGAGCACCCCGACCGGGTGCACCAAGGCCGGGTGCCCCCCGCCCGGCCGGCGCCGGCGGTGCGCGCCCAACGCCGGGCATGATGCCGAACCGGACTGAGCGTCCGGCAGCTCCGGGCCGTGGTGGCGCTCCCGGTGGCGCTCCTCGTCGTGGTCCCGGTGGCGGACCCGGCGGCGGAGGAGGCGCCCCCGTCGGCGGTGGCTTCGGCAAGGGCGGCCGCGGTCGCGGCGGAACAGCCGGAGCATTCGGCAAGGGCGGCGCAGGCCGCGGCAAGCAGCGCAAGTCGAAGCGGGCGAAGCGGCAGGAGCTCGAGCAGATGTCGGCCCCATCGCTGGGCGGCGTCAGCGTACCCCGCGGCGATGGCAGCACCGTTATCCGCCTGCGTCGCGGCTCCTCGATCACCGAATTCGCCGAGAAGATTGATGCAAACCCGGCGGCACTGGTCACAGTGCTGTTCCACCTCGGTGAAATGGCTACGGCCACCCAGTCGCTGGATGAAGGCACTTTCGAGGTCCTCGGCGCGGAGCTGGGGTACAAGATTCAGGTTGTATCGCCGGAGGACGAGGAGCGCGAGCTGCTCGAGAACTTCGACATCGACCTGGACGCCGAACTCGACGCCGAAGGTGATGCACAGCTCGAGGCGCGCCCGCCGGTAGTTACCGTCATGGGCCACGTCGATCACGGAAAGACCCGGTTGCTGGATGCAATCCGCAAGTCGAACGTCGTCGCCGGCGAACACGGCGGAATCACCCAGCACATCGGTGCCTACCAGATCGACCATGAGCATGAGGGCGACAACCGTCCGATCACGTTCATTGACACCCCGGGCCACGAAGCGTTCACCGCCATGCGTGCCCGTGGTGCCAAGGTCACCGACATCGCCGTGCTGGTGGTCGCCGCGGACGACGGCGTCATGCCCCAGACTGTTGAGGCCCTGAACCACGCGCAGGCAGCGAACGTGCCGATCGTGGTTGCGGTCAACAAAATCGATAAGGAAGGCGCCAACCCTGACAAGGTGAAGGGGCAGCTCACCGAGTACGGTCTGGTACCCGAAGAGTACGGCGGCGAGACGATGTTCGTGCATGTCTCCGCGCTCAAGGGCGACGGCATTGACGAGCTGCTCGAGGCAGTACTGCTCACCGCGGACGCTGCACTCGACATGCGCGCCAACCCGAACAAGGATGCACGTGGTATCGCGATTGAAGCGAACCTGGACAAGGGCCGCGGCGCGGTTGCCACCGTGCTGGTCCAGTCGGGAACGCTGAACGTCGGTGACACGATCGTGGCGGGTATCGCTCACGGCCGCGTCCGTGCGATGTTCAACGAGGACGGTGACAACGTCAGCGAGGCAGGGCCGTCGCGCCCTGTTCAGGTGCTCGGCCTGTCCACGGTTCCCCGTGCAGGCGACACCTTCCTCGTCACCCCCGATGAGCGCACTGGCCGCCAGATCGCTGAAAAGCGTGAGGCTGCGGACCGCAACGCAGCGCTGGCCAAGCGCCGCAAGCGCGTCAGCCTTGAGGACTTCGACCAGGCCGTCGCGGAGGGCAAGGTAGACACCCTCAACCTCATCCTCAAGGGCGATGTTTCGGGTGCTGTCGAAGCGCTCGAGGACTCACTGCTCAAGATCGATGTGGGCGAAGGAGTCGCACTGCGCGTCATCCACCGCGGTGTCGGTGCCATCACGCAGAACGACGTCAACCTCGCAACGGTCGACAACGCGATCATCATCGGGTTCAACGTCCGGCCGGCCGAACGGGTTGCTGAGCTCGCCGACCGCGAGGGCGTGGACCTGCGCTTCTACACCGTCATCTACGCCGCAATCGATGACATTGAACTCGCACTCAAGGGCATGCTCAAGCCCGAGTTCGAGGAAGCACAGCTCGGTACGGCGGAGATCCGGGAAGTCTTCCGGTCCTCCAAGTTTGGCAACATCGCGGGCTCGATCGTCCGTTCCGGCGTAATCCGCAGGAACTCCAAGGCGCGTCTGATCCGCGACGGAGTGGTGGTTGGCGACAACCTCAGCGTCGACACGCTCCGCCGCTTCAAGGACGACGCCACCGAGGTCCGGACGGACTTCGAGTGTGGCATCGGTCTCGGGTCGTTCAATGACATCAGGGAAGGCGACACCATCGAGACCTACGAGATGCGCGAGAAGCCGCGGGTCTAGGTTCGCCGAAGGCGGGGCCGCTTGTCCAGCGGTCCCGCCTTCCACCCACGACGACGGCGGGACCCGCCGTCGTCGTTCTACTCTCCAAACTCTTGGGGACTGTTCGACAAGCTAAGGAGAAGTCATGGCAGACGCTGCACGCGCGGCGCGGTTGGCCCAGCGCATCAAGGTGATTGTTGCCGAGGCGCTTCGTCGCCGGGTGAAGGACCCGCGGCTTGAGGCCGTCACCGTCACAGATGCACGGGTGACCAACGATCTGCAGCACGCCACGATCTACTACACGGTGTTCGGCGAAGCCGAAGAGCAGGCAGTGGTTCATAAGGCGCTCGAATCGGCGAGGGGTGTCCTGCGGTCGGAGGTTGGCCGGAACATCACTGCTCGGCTCACGCCCACCCTTGAGTTCGTGCCGGACGAGATCCCCGTGAACGCGAGCCACCTTGAGGAGCTGCTGCGTACGGCCAAGGAACGCGACGCGGAAGTGGCCGAGCTGGCGCGGAAAGCCGCCTTTGCGGGCGAGGCCGACCCGTACCGCAAGCCCGGCGACGACGAAGGCGACGATCCCCGCTAGCGAAGGAAGATCGTCGCGTTCTTCGCCCGGCCAAATTAGGAACGGCGCTCAGGAACGGCGCGGAAGCCTGCTCACACCGGTGAGCAGGCTTTCTGTTTCAGTGCAGAGGGCGAGGCGTATCCAACCCTCACCGTTTGATCCGAACGCTGTTCCGGGCGCTACCGCCACGCCTTCTTCTGCGAGGAAAGTATGTACCCACGAGCGCACGTCGCCGCCCGTGGCGTGTGACAGGTCAGCCCACAGGTAGAACGCTCCCTGCGCATCAAGGAACTCAATGTTGAGTGCTCTGAGCGCCGCTGTCGCCGCGTCACGATTGGATCGGTAGTGAGCGGCGGCCGTCGCGATGTAGTCCTCTGGTCCCGTGAGCGCGGCGACCGCAGCGTATTGGGGGGATGCACCCACACACGAAACGATTGATTCCATGACGGCGTTGAACTGGGCTCCTAACCCGTCAGGCAGAATCAGGGCACCGATCCGAAGGCCCGTCAGCCCGTATGTCTTTGACAGCGTGAGCGAGGTGATTACACGCGTACCCGATTCATCGAAGCGAGCGGGGCTCACGTGCGGGACGTCGTAGGTGAACGCTTCATAGCACTCGTCCGAGAGGATCCACAGATCGTGGTGCTCGGCGAACGTAACGAGGTCCCGGGTCAGGCTCTCACTGAAGACCGCACCGAGCGGATTCGACGGCGAATTCAGCACGAGTACACGGGTGCGATCGGTGACGAGTTCTTCGAGATCGTGGATCTGTGGCTGGAATCCGTGGCCTGGCCGCAGGGGATAGTCCACCGGTACGGCATGCACCAGCCGTGCAGTCATCCCAAAGGTTGGGTAGCCGGGATTGGGGATGAGGACTTCGTCGCCGGCGTCCAGCAGCATGCTCATCGCGAGGTGAAGCCCCTGCTGCGCGCCGGCCGTTACATAGATCCGGGACGCATCAATCTCGATGCCGTTACGGTTGCCGAACCGGGCTGCGAATGCGCTGCGGAGGGGAGCGAGGCCCTCATTAGGTGTGTAGTTGGTCTCATCACGGTCCAGCGCAGCGATCCCGGCATCGAGGATGTGTCGCGGGACAGGAAAGGCTGGCTCTCCAATGCTGAGCACTATGGCGTCCGGGCGCATCCACGCCGCCTGGGTTATTTCCCGGATCTGGTTGGCCGGCACTTGTTTCACATGGGCTGCGATGGAGGGCATAGGGGCATCGTATCGCCGAGCCGGTTTCAGCGTGCACGGCCTGAAGCCAGGCGAGGCCCCGCCGGGAAGGAGGACCCACTGTCTCGACCTATACTGAAAGGCGTGAATTCGGGGCAGGTCCACTCAGGACTCGTAATCGTGGACAAGCCGCAGGGCTGGACCAGCCATGACGTGGTGGGGAAGGTTCGGCGACTGGCAGGTACGCGAAAAGTGGGTCATGCGGGCACACTCGATCCGATGGCAACCGGGGTTCTGGTGGTAGGGATCAACCGGGCTACCCGGCTCCTGACCTATATCGTCGGGACTTCGAAGACTTACACCGCCACCATCCGGTTGGGGCAGTCGACCGTTACTGACGATGCCGAGGGCGAAGTGGTTTCGGAGGCAAGTGCTGCCGCAGTGTCCCCTAAGGCAATCAGGTCGGCCGTCGCGGCGCTCACCGGAACCATAGACCAGGTTCCAAGCAGCGTCAGCGCCATCAAGGTCAAGGGCGAGCGTGCCTATGCGCGGGTCCGGTCAGGGGAGGACGTGACGCTCCCTGCCCGGCCGGTGACAATCCATCGTTTCGAGATTCATGACGTGCGGCGCGTCGACGGCGGGCAGGTGCAGGACGTCGACGTGAGCGTGGAATGCAGTTCCGGAACCTATGTGCGGGCATTGGCTCGCGACGTTGGCGCCGCGCTTCAGGTTGGAGGCCACCTGACGGCCTTACGGCGCTGTGAAGTGGGACCGTATTCGCTGGAACAGGCAGCAACGCTCGATGACCTGGCGCTCGATCTTCGCGTTCTGGGTATCGATCAGGCCGCACGTGCGCTTTTCCCGGCGCGGGAGTTGAGCCGAGCCGAAGCCGATGACGTGTCGCACGGCAGGCGTATCCACGCTTCTGGAACGGTCCGTGGGGGACTGACCCCCCATGAATCTTTCGCGGCGGACAACCGGCCGATCGCCGGTTTCGCGCCGAATGGGACCCTGGTGGCACTGCTTGAGGACCGGGGGGAGGAAGCGAAGCCTGTGCTCGTTTTCGCACCGGGGCAGGGCGGTGGCGGCGAGTGATCGTGGACGGCTTCTTCGTCATCGGTACGATCGTGTGCCTGCTGTCGAGCGTGTTGTGTATCGGCGCGGCGATCCTCCGGCAGCCGCCGAACGATGTCACCATACTCGCGGTCGCCGCGGTTGAACTATTCCTGTTGGCGTACCTCGTAGGCGCGGCCTTCAGACAGTTGGGGGGCGAGCCGGTAGCTGGGGAACCATGGGAGTTCTGGGGATATCTGGTGACTGCCCTGCTGCTTCCGGCTGGTGCTTTTTGGTGGGCCATCATCGAACGGTCCCGGTGGAGCAATCTCGTTCTGGGAGCGATTGGTGTGACCGTATTCGTGATGCTGGTGCGGATGGAGCAGATCTGGGATGGAGCGGTGCCGGTATGAGGAGAGGTAGCGAGCCGGCTGACAATCCAGTGGCGGGGGACACCGGGGAATCCACCGGCGCCTCAGGCAGCACCCTCAGCCGGGGCCCCGGACGCTTGCTGATTGCGGTATATGGGGTTTTCGCGATCGCGGCAAGTGCACGTGCGCTCTACCAGATCGCCACTAAATTCTCCGAAGCACCGCTGGCCTACACCTTGACTGCGCTGGCGGCGGCGGTCTACGTGTTCGCAACCATTTCGCTGAGCCGGTCAGGACGCCGCTGGTACAGGCTTTCCGTCGCGGCGGTAGGTCTGGAACTGGTGGGTGTGCTCACGGTGGGTACGCTCAGCATTCTTGATCCTGTCCTCTTTCCCGCTGACACCGTGTGGTCCATTTACGGGCGCGGCTACGGCTTTGTTCCGCTGGTGCTTCCGGTGCTCGGCCTGTGGTGGCTGTACCGGCACCGGGCCCCGGCAGCGTCTGCGGACTCAACGGGGGTCTGATTGACGCATCACCGAAATCACACACATTCCTACTGTCTGGATGCCAGGGGTGAGAGTATGGCTGCAGAGGCATTATCGGTAGGACATTGGGAAGGTGAGGGAGCATCATGAGCGGTAGCACGCCAGAGAATTCGCCGCGGGACGAGCGGACATCGCCGGCAGCAGCAGGTGAACGGCAGAGCGCAACAGCTCCGAATCCTGTCGCGGGCAGCGGTGCGTCGCCCCGCGACAGGACGACTTCGGGCAAGATCGACGGATCGAAGGATGCAGGCAAGCCGGGTAATGCCGGCAATCCGAACCACACCGGCGCGACGAATGAGGCGAAGAAGAAAGGCACGGGCAGTACGAAGCCCGCCAAAGAAGGCAACGACTGGAGTGTCTTTCGTACGGTCGTCGTGCTGGTAGGCCTGGTCATCGCTGGTTTCGGAGCGTATTACCTGATCACCGGCACAGCTGGGCTTCCCGAAACCGGCGACGGTGCAGTGAACCCCACCCTGGAGAACCAGTTCCGCTTCTTTGCCGCGATGATGATCGGGGTCGGAGCGGCCTTCGTGACGATCGCCATCAAGTTTCAGTGGGCCAACATGCTGTGGCTCGTGTGCCTTATGGTCTTCATCGGTGGGATTGGGCGGGTCCTTTCCTGGGCGTTTTCGGGTACCCCGCATTTTCTCCTGATCATCCTTATGGTGGTTGAGCTGGCGTTTCCCGCCGCGTTGCTGGTGTGGCACCGGTACATTGCGAAGACCAGCGAGCTGCGGCGGGAATACGCTGCCCGCTCCTAGGTTTGCGCCCGGCGGCGGCGTATGGACGTGAGCTGCACGAGGGCCAGCCCTGTCCCGACAAGTGCCATCGCCGCGCCTGCCGCTACTTCGGTCCTCAGGCCGGTTTGGGCAAGTTGCGGGCGTGCCGGCGTGACCGCCGACGGTTTTGCCGGGGGAGTGACCGTTTCGGCTGGAGCAGCGTCGGCGCTTTCAGAGGGTTCCGGTTCCGGGGATACCTCCTCCTCCGGCGTCGGCGGTTCAACCGGTGTCGCCGGTTCCTGTACGCAAACGGTCTCCGAGGGTTCGCCGAACGGGGACGCGAACGCGTTGGTGTATTGATCACCTGGGTAGCGAGCCACTACTGTGTAGCATCCCGGCTCCGTGAAAAGAGCGAACTGGCCGCTGGTATGGGCTCCGTTCAGCGCAGGAACACTTGACTCCGAGTGCAGGGGAGCATTCGGGGGCACCTCGCCGCCGAGTACCGGCGGTTCACTTAAGGGCCCGTACATGGACAGCAGGACGGTACCGGGGGCGCCCTCCGGCTGCGTGCCGAATCCCTGCAGGGTGACGCCGTCAGCGACACTGTCTCCGACCAGGGCCTCATGGGCTGACAAGGTGGTCTGTACCTGTGGCGTCCACGGCACGAAGGTCGTCTCCGCAGCTATCCCGTACTTTCCCTGCCAACCAATTACATAGGCGGCGGCTTCGGCGGGTTTCGCGCTGCCAGGATCGATGGTTTCGGTCCAGACGTACCACCCGGGTGCGGGAACCGTCAGACTCGGCGTCGAGTAGGTCCCGGGTCCGTCGACACTCGTGGTAACCGTGCCGACAGACGGTGTGCCTGCAGGGACGTTTTCCGCGAGAACAGGTGGAGCGTCCAGGGGTCCCCACAACGTCGAAACCACTTCCACGGACACAGCCTCGCCGCCTGGCGGCATGGACATCCATGGCACAGCACCAACCGGGCTCTCTGCGGACGGATCACCCGCAGAGACTTTCAAGATGTCGTGGATGCCGGTCCCAACATCAGTGCGCGCCGCCGAGGTCTGTGTTTGCACGGCAGGCCGGAACGCCGGGAGATCCGCGATCGATGCCGCCGCGTCGCGCGGCTCGACAACGGCGGCGGTCAGCAGTCGCTGCACGTCCTTGCGGGAAGGGACAAGCCATTTGACTCCCGCTGCCGGCGTGCGTGGAACCGTCACGGTGAGTGCGCCGCTGCCGAATCCGGTTCGCTTGAGGGTGAGTTCGCGAGGCTGGTCGGTGGTGGTCCAGGTGTGCGCGGTTGATTCCTGAAATCCGAACGCGCCGGTGAGCTTCACGGAAGCGGTCAGCCCTGACGCGGGTGTGCCGTCTGCGCCAGCCACCTCGATGTGTGCGGCGATCACGCCGTCGGTGTCTTCCTCATCCAGCTTGATGCGGACCTTATATGGTCCCGCCTCGGAGACAGCTGTGCGGGTCATCGCCCGCGCCCGCTCCACAACCTCCGCGGGCAGGCGTTCTGCGGTCAGGATGCGGGTCATGCCGGCCGAGTCCCAGTGCATTCCCGGCGAGGTCATGGCCCAGACGGCAAGTTGAACCGATGCGGCGGTGGCGTCATCGGTGGTGTTGCCCCAACGATGCAGCAGATAGGACAGCGCCGCGTTCTCCGTGGTGCTCAGCTGGGTTCCGTCGCTGCGTGTGAAGCCGCCGGTGTGGCCGCCGTTGTACCGATCAGCATGCGGAGGCGCGAGCCGCTCAAAGTCCGTGCAGTATGCCACCACTCCATCCGCGTTCACATGTTGCCCGACGAAGTGTTCGGCACCATCCAGCCCTGCCGCACGGTTCCACCCACCGCCGACAGGCACGGCGTGGGCGCCCGGCATTGGCGGCAGCAGGAACGTCAACACTGCGAGCAGCGCGACGCCGAATATGGCCAGGGCGCCGAGCCAGGCACGGCCAGCACCGGCACCGGCGACAGAAACAAAAGACACAGGTCCTCCTCATGGGTATGGGCTGTGCCGGGTAAACGTTGGCGCAGCAACACCCACTGTGATGCCGGGAGCCGGTGCAATGCGTGCCTGGAGGACGCTATGTGGATAACCCTCATGAATCACCGTGAATGTGGAGGAAGAGACGTGACTCACCCACTGATGCGGGAGGTCGGGAGGCATAGAAACCATCAGCCATAATGAAGGGACGGTGCGCGGCCGGCGAGCCGCCCTTCCAACAGCCAAGGAGATGCGTGTTCTACTGGAGAGACTTGGCCGATGTGCCCGACGGCTTTGGTCCATCAGTTCTCACCATCGGAAACTTCGACGGCGTGCACCGCGGTCACCAGGTAGTTCTGGAGCAGTTGGTGAGCGCAGCGTCGGAACGGGACGCAGCCGCCGTCGTTATCTCTTTCGACCCGCACCCCGCGCAGGTTCACCGCCCGGAAAGCGCCCCCGAACTCATCATGGGGCTGCAGGACCGCACGGAGACACTTGCGGATACGGGGATCGACGCCCTGCTCATGATGCACTACACGCTGGAGCTCGCTGCACTGACGCCTGAGGAATTCGTGTGTTCAGTGCTGGTCGAGGGCCTGCGCGCCAAGGCGGTTGTGATCGGACATGACGTCCGCTTCGGACGGGGCAACTCCGGGGATCTCTCCACAATGCAGGCGCTTGGCGAGCGACTCGGCTTCGATGTCATCGTCATCGACGATTACGGCTCAAGTCTGCGCACCAGCACGACGGCGGCAGGAGAGCGCCGTTGTTCGTCCACCTGGGTGCGTGAGGCACTGGAGGCTGGGGATGTCAGCACTGCAACGCGCATCCTGGGCCGGCCGCACCGCATGCGCGGCGAGGTGGTGCACGGCGCCGCACGGGGGCGCGCCCTCGGTTTTCCGACAGCCAATCTCTCTTCCGCTTCCACCGGATACATACCGGCGGACGGGATCTATGCCGGTTGGCTGATAGACAGCAGTCAGGTGCGCTGGCCCGCCGCGATCTCGGTCGGGTCGAATCCGACGTTTGACGGCGTCAGCCGGCAGGTCGAGGCGCACGTGATCGACCGTCCCTTGGAAGAAATCGACGTCTTCGATTTGTACGGACAGACCGTCGTCGTCGAGTTCGTGCGGCGGTTGCGCGGGATGGTCGCCTACCGTGGGCCGGAGGCGCTGATCGAACAGATGCGTCTCGACGTCGACCAGACGCGGAAGGTCCTTTCGACAGAACAGCGTGCCTACGGGTAAAGTTAGCTGCGGTCCTGCTGCAGTCCGTGGTTGCTGGACCACAGCCGGACTCAACTCGGAAGCTTTCGACACGAGCGCCGGCATCTCTTTGTTCACGGTACAACTCATAGGAGTTATTTGTGGCACTTGACGCCGCTCTGAAGCAGGAAATCATCAAGGAATACGCAACCTCTGAAGGCGACACCGGTTCGCCCGAGGTGCAGATTGCGATGCTTTCCCGCCGCATTCTCGACCTGACCGAACACCTCAAGATGCACAAGCACGACCACCACACGCGTCGTGGCCTGCTGCTTCTGGTGGGTCGCCGTCGTCGTCTGCTGGATTACCTGCACGACACCGACATCACGCGCTACCGTACGCTCATTGAGCGCCTCGGCCTGCGCCGTTAGATAGACTGTGAGGCGGCACCTTCCCACAGGGAAGGAGCCGCCTTCCATCTTTTGGCGGCAGTTGTGCTGCCCGTAGAAGAAACCTTCATAACCAGGAGCCAGGCGGACATGCAGGCATTCGCGGTCCTCGGTAGTGGTCTCCGGGACATCCCACTTGGGAACGTCCCGTGGACCTCGATCGAAGACCGGGTGCCACAACCCGTCCTAACGGCGTTGCTCAGCAGAACGCCGCCTGCCTCCGCCACCTAAGAAACGGAGGTGACTCTCTTGGAGGGTCCCGAAATCCAGTTCGCCGAAGCCGTTATCGACAACGGCCGCTTCGGCCAGCGCACTGTTCGCTTCGAAACCGGGCGCGTTGCCCAGCAGGCCGCAGGCGCTGCCATGGTTTACATCGATGAGGACACCGCGCTCCTCTCTGCCACCACCGCAGGAAAGTCCCCGCGTGAGGGCTTCGATTTCTTCCCCCTGACCGTTGATGTTGAAGAGCGTATGTACGCTGCCGGCCGAATCCCGGGCTCGTTCTTCCGCCGCGAAGGCCGCCCGTCCACGGAGGCCATCCTCGCGTGCCGGCTGATGGACCGACCCTTGCGTCCGGCCTTCGTAAAGGGCCTGCGTAACGAGGTCCAGATCGTCGTCACGGTTCTGGCCATCAACCCGGACGTCCGGTACGACGTCGTCGCCATCAATGCGGCATCCATGTCCACCCAACTGTCCGGTCTGCCGTTCTCCGGCCCGATCGGCGGCGTACGCGTTGCGCTGGTATCGGATGGCACGGGCGAAGATCAGTGGATTGCTTTCCCGAAGCACTCCGAGCTTGAGAATTCCGTGTTCGACATGGTGGTCGCAGGCCGTATCGTCGGGGACGACATCGCCATCATGATGGTCGAGGCCGAAGCCACGGACAACTCCTGGTCCCTGATCAAGGAGGACGGTGCCACTGCTCCCACCGAAGAGGTTGTCGCAGACGGCCTTGAGGCTGCCAAGCCGTTCGTCCGTGCGCTGTGTGAGGCACAGTCGGACCTGGCGGGGCGCGCTGCCAAGCCCACGGTCGAGTTCCCCGTGTTCAAGGACTACGAGGACGACGTCTTCGCGGCGGTCGAAAGTGCTGCCGGTTCCCGTCTGGCGGAGATCTTCACGATCGCCGACAAGCAGGAGCGTGAAGATGCAGCGAACGCCTATCGCACCGAGACCATTGAGGCCCTCGCCGGACAGTTCGAAGGCCGCGAGAAGGAAATTGCCGGAGCGTTCAACTCCGTGACCAAGAAGGTTGTCCGTCAGCGGATCCTTCGTGACCAGGTCCGCATTGATGGGCGCGGACTTAGCGACATCCGTAAGCTGACCGCCGAGGTCGAGGTCCTTCCGAGGGTTCACGGTTCGGCGATCTTCGAACGCGGTGAGACCCAGATCATGGGCGTCACCACGCTGAACATGCTCAAGATGGAGCAGCAGATCGACTCCCTGTCGCCTGTCACGCGCAAGCGCTACATGCACAACTACAACTTCCCGCCTTACTCCACGGGCGAGACCGGGCGCGTCGGTTCGCCGAAGCGGCGCGAGATCGGTCACGGGGCCCTTGCCGAACGGGCCCTCGTCCCGGTCCTGCCCAGCCGGGAGGAATTCCCTTACGCCATCCGCCAGGTCTCGGAGGCTCTCAGCTCCAACGGGTCGACGTCGATGGGCTCGGTCTGTGCCTCTACCCTGTCGCTGCTCAACGCCGGTGTGCCCCTCAAGGCGCCGGTTGCAGGCATCGCAATGGGCCTGGTGTCTGACGAGGTCGACGGCCAGACCCGCTACGCGGCGCTCACCGACATCCTCGGTGCCGAGGACGCATTCGGTGACATGGACTTCAAGGTTGCCGGTACCTCCGAATTCGTGACCGCTATCCAGTTGGACACCAAGCTCGACGGCATTCCTGCCTCGGTGCTGGCTGCGGCGTTGAAGCAGGCCAGGGAAGCGCGCCTGCACATCCTCGGGGTTCTCGACGCTGCGATCGATGCGCCGGATGAGCTCTCCGAGTTCGCGCCACGCATCATCTCGGTGAAGATCCCAGTGGACAAGATCGGCGAGGTCATCGGCCCCAAGGGCAAGATGATCAACCAGATCCAGGAAGACACCGGTGCCGACATCTCAATCGAAGACGACGGCACGGTCCTGATCGGCGCCACGGACGGCTCGTCCGCGGAGGCAGCACGGGCGGCAGTCAACGCGATTGCGAACCCGCAGGTTCCTGAGATCGGCGAGCGCTACCTGGGCACGGTCGTCAAGACCACAACGTTCGGCGCGTTCGTCTCGCTCACTCCCGGCAAGGACGGTCTGCTGCACATCTCCGAGCTGCGGAAGCTCGCCGGTGGCAAGCGTGTGGACAACGTCGACGACGTGGTTTCCGTAGGCCAGAAGGTACAGGTCGAAATCACCAAGATCGATGACCGCGGAAAGCTCTCGCTCTCGCCTGTCGTCGCGGAGGACCCGGCGAACGAGTCCGCTGACGGCGCCGGTGACGACGCTTCGCGCGCCCACGCGCAGGAGCCGGCCGAAGGCAGCGACGAGAACTAACGCACCCTCTGAACAAACCCAGCGGCTCCGCGGCGAATTGACGTTCGCCGTGGAGCCGCTGGCATTAAGGAGAAACAACATGACTGAAACTGGACGCAACGTCCCCGTGGAATTGCCGCTAACGCAGGGAAGTTCTCCAGACGCAGCGATGCTTGTGGCAGGGACGCCGGGCGGCGCCCTTGTCCGTCGCTCCGTACTGCCGGGTGGGGTGCGGGTACTCACCGAGGCCATGCCGGGTCAGCGTTCCGCCGCCATCGGTTTTTGGGTCGGGGTGGGGTCCCGGGACGAGGCCGAGGGCCAGCATGGTTCGACGCACTTCCTTGAGCATCTGCTGTTCAAGGGCACCAAACGACGCAGTGCGCTGGATATCGCCGCCGCCTTCGACGAGGTGGGCGGGGAGTCCAACGCAGCAACTGCGAAGGAGAACACCTGCTACTACGCGCGGGTGCTCGATACGGACCTCCCAATGGCCATCGATGTCATCGCGGACATGGTAACTTCCGCTGTGATTGACCCCGATGAGCTCGAACAGGAGCGCTCGGTCATTCTCGAGGAAATCGCCATGGACAGCGACGACCCAGCCGACGTCGCGCACGAGAAGTTCGTTGAGGCAGTGTTCGGATCTCATTCTCTGGGACGCCCGATCGGCGGAACACCCGAAGCGATCATGGCGGTACCAAGGGAATCCGTCCTGGACCATTACCGACGGTTCTATCGCCCTGAAGAGTTGGTAGTAACGGCTGCAGGCGGGCTGGATCACGATTCCGTCTGCGCCCTTGTGAGCGGGGCATTGGAGCGTTCGGGCTGGCCACTTGCCGCGGATGCTACGCCGGTAGCGCGCCGTGCAACTGCCCCTGCAGCACTGGCCGGAACCGGCGGCCTGCAGGTTATTCGCCGCGCAGTGGAGCAGGCCAATGTCCTGATGGGCTGTCCCTCCATGACTGCAACGGACGACCGGCGGTTCGTGATGAGCGTCCTGAACGCCGTGTTGGGCGGCGGTATGTCTTCAAGGCTGTTTCAGGAGATCCGCGAGAAGCGTGGTTTGGTGTATTCGACCTACTCCTTCTCTGCTTCCTATGCAGATGCGGGCTACTTCGCCATGTACGCGGGGTGCAGCCCTGCCAAGACCGGACAGGTGATCGGATTGTTGGCGGCCGAGCTTGAGCGACTGGCATCGGAAGGCATCAGTCCCGCCGAGCTGCGCAGGGCGGTCGGCCAGCTCTCAGGCGGTATGGTGCTTTCGCTGGAGGACAGCGGTTCGAGGATGTCCCGGCTGGGACGGGCCGAGCTGGTCAGCGGAGAGTTCCTCGGACTCGACCTGACTCTCGAGCGGGTGAACGCCGTGACAGCGAAGCAGATTCAGTCGCTCGCCGGCGAGCTGGCCGCGGCTCCACGCACAATCACGGTTGTGGGTCCTTTCGACGGTGACGCCGAGTTGGGCCCGCAAGCCGGCTGGTGGGGTGCGGACCGACCTAACTTCTGACCGAACTGACTAGCCCCCGGCGAATGGCGGGAGGACATCAAGTACGTCCTCTCCGCCGATCACCGTTGCGCGGTCCCGCAGCGAAACCTCGTTGAGTAGGAAGCTGCTGCGTCCGAGGACCCGGCTCATCGAGGGCTCGCCATCGGGATGGAGATCCCGTATTTCGTCGAGCACCGCGGCGAACGGCACGCCCTCCAGTTCCAGGCGCTCTTCAGCGACACCCGCGGCCGCCTGGGCCGCTCCGAAGTACCGAACCAGCAACTCAGCCGCCGATCGCGCTCATGCTGCGGTCGGGCTGCACAAAGTCCGCAGCACCCAAACCCGTATGGTCCATTCCGTGCGCTTTGGGCTTTGCCCACATCGCTTCCTGCCAGCGCAGGGCGACGGCTTCGTCGTCGGCCCCGGACCGCAGGAGGTCCCGCAGATCCGTCTCCTCGCGGGAGAACAGGCAGCTCATGATCTTGCCCTCAGCCGTGACACGCGTGCGCCGGCAGTCCGCACAGAACGGTTCAGTCACAGACGCGATGATTCCTACCACACCGACGACGACGTCGGGCGCGCTCGATCTGCGCACTTCCCACCGTTCGGCGGGCGCTCCGTCACGATTGCGGGGGTCCGGGGTCAGCGTGAAAGTTGTCGAGAGGAGTTCCCTGATCTCGCCCGCCGTGATCATGCCCTCGCGGGTCCACCCATGGTCCGCATCCAGCGGCATCTGTTCGATGAAGCGGAGTTCGAACCCGCGGGAGACGGCCCACTCCAGAAGATCCGGTGCCTCGTGGTCGTTTATGCCGCGCATCAGGACGGCGTTGATTTTCACCAACCCGAGCCCGACCGCGTCGGCAGCCTCGATTCCGCGCAGCACCCGGTCCAGGAACGGGCGTCGGGTGAGCTGAGCGAATGTATCCGGATGCAGCGAATCCATGGAGACATTGATCCTCGTAAGACCGGCATCCTTCAGGCGCTGTGCCTTCTTATCAAGCCCCAGACCGTTTGTTGTCAGGGAGATGGGAAGCTCCGGATGCTCGTCGCGGATGTCCGCGATGATGTCGATCAGATCCGCCCTTACCAGCGGCTCTCCGCCGGTCAGTCTCAACTCGCGGATGCCCAGCCGGGACACGCCGATGCCGACGAGCCGAACGATCTCCGCGCGTGTGAGCACCTGGTTCTTCTGCAGCCAGTCGAGTCCTTCGGCCGGCATGCAGTAAGTGCAGCGCAGATTACATTTGTCCGTCAGCGAAAGGCGCATGTCCGTTGCCCGACGGCCATAGGAGTCAATCAGCCCGCCGTCAGGGGTCGGACCGCCTACCTGAGGTATTCCAAGTCGGATTCCCATAGTTCGAGGTTACGCCCTTTGCCCGTGTGCCTCTATCCGGGTTACCTCGTTGCGTAGTGATGGAACGGGTCCGCCTACGCGCCATTAGGGTGATACTCGACAAAGGACACGTTTGTCCGAGCAGGCTGATAAGCAGGGTGCCATGACAAGAACAGTTGAAGAACACCAGCAGGCAGTGCTGGGGCTGCTGCGTTACAGCAGCGGTTTCGCGGACCGCCCGGCAGACACCCTGCCGCTCGCCGCCGCGCGCGGCAGGGTGCTGGGGGAGGATGTCCACGCGCCCGTCAGTCTGCCGCCGTTCGATAACTCGCAGATGGACGGCTACGCCGTCCACGGCGCGGATCTGGCGCGCGGGAACGGTGGCCTCCACCTCACGGTGGCAAGCCCTGTCCCGGCCGGAGCGGTGCCTGAGCCTTTGAAACCGGGTTCCGCCGCACCCATCATGACCGGTGCCATGATCCCGGAGGGAGCTGCCGCCGTCGTACCCATCGAGCGGGCAGAACCCTCGCAGTTCCCCACACCCGCGCAGTACCGCGGGCAGCACGAGCTCACCGTGGAACTTCCGCTGGTGGAGGAGGGACTGTTCATACGCGGCGAGGGCAGCGACCTCGAAGCGGGAAGTGTTGCTCTTCCGGCAGGAACAGTCCTGGGACCGGCGCAGCTGGGTCTGCTTGCTGCATGCGGGCTGTCTGAGGTTCGTGTTCGTCCCAAATTCCTCGTTCTGCTCCTGACCACCGGAGACGAGGTACAGGAACCGGGTGGCCAATTGGCGCCGGGACGGATATTCGACGCCAACACCACGCTGCTGCAGACCGCGCTCGAAGAGGCGGGAGGATCGGTCCGGCGCCACAGTGTCCTGACCGATGATCCGGATGAGCTTCGGAGTGCGTTGAAATCAGTCGGCGGAGAGGTCAACCTGATCCTGAGCACCGGGGGAATCAGCAAGGGTGCCTATGAAGTGGTGAAGCAGGCGCTGGAGGACAGCAGCGTGGAGTTCCTGTCAGTGGCGATGCAGCCGGGCGGTCCACAGGCGATCGGCACGATTGACGGTGTTCCTTTCCTCGGATTCCCAGGAAACCCCGTGAGCGCGCTCGTTTCCTTCGAGATGTTCCTGCGACCCGCCCTCGCTGTAGTTGCGGGGATACCGGGAAACCGCGTCTGCCTTACCGCCAGACTGGCCGAGGACATCCAGTCCCCGGAAAACAAGCATCAGGTCCGCCGCGGGATCTACATCGACCGCTCCGGGCAGGGCGAGGGCATCGGCACGGCTACAGTGCAGGGCGGTGCGGGCTCCCATCTGCTCCATGCTCTGGCATCATCAAACGCGCTCCTTCATTTTCCCGTCGGAACAGGGGCACTGGAGGCTGGTACGCCTGTTGCCGTCTGGCTTCTGGATGAACTGCGCGGCGGGGTCCAGCCGACACATCCCAGCAACCCCAACCGGGAGGCCTATCCATGACCGATCCCTCAGCCGGGCTCACGCACGTCCGCGAGGACGGCACCGCGCACATGGTCGATGTTTCCGCCAAGAATGCCACGGCCCGCGAAGCAACAGCGGAGAGCATCCTCCGCACCACGTCCGAAGTGATCGCGTTGATCACCGAGGGCAGTCTCCCCAAGGGCGATGCACTTGCAGTGGCACGGGTGGCCGGCATCATGGCGGCCAAGCAGACGTCCACGCTGATCCCGCTGTGCCATCCCCTGCCGATCAGCAAGGTCACCGTCGACTTCGAAGCGGAGAAGGACGCCGTCGTCGTGCGCGCGACGGTGAAGACAACTGCGGTGACCGGCGTCGAAATGGAGGCGCTGACTTCCGTATCGATCGCTGCGCTGGCCCTTTATGACATGGTCAAGGCCGTGGACAAGCACGCCGTCATCACCGATACACGCGTGCTGGCGAAATCCGGGGGCAAGAGCGGAGACTGGACCGTATGATTCCGCAGCGCACGGCAGCAATTGTCATCGCCTCCACGCGTGCCGCCGCCGGTGTCTACGAGGATGAATGTGCACCGCTGATCCAGCGGTGGTTGGCGGACCGTGGCTTCCCGGTGCAGCGTGCCCTCGTAGTGCCCGACGGCGATGCGGTGGGAGAGGCGATCGCGCGATGTCTTGAAGATAATCCCTCCGTTCTCCTGACCAGTGGCGGCACTGGTCTGAGCCCGGATGACGTCACGCCGGAACAGACCGAACCGTTCCTGACGCGCCCGCTGCCCGGAATCATGGAGGCTGTACGCCGCGCGGGCTCCTCGGTGACGCCTATGGCAGCGCTCAGCCGCGGACACGCGGGCGCAGCCGGCACCACCTTCGTCATCAACCTACCCGGATCACCCGGCGGCGTTCGGGACGGGCTGGCAGTCCTTGAGCCCATCCTTGACCACATCTGCGCCCAACTGGAGGGAAACCATGAGCACTAGTACCGTCCTGCACTCGGGCGTGTCGGAGGAACCGCTCGATCTCAACCATGCGCTCGCCGTCGTCGGGTCCGCCGACTGCGGCGCCGTAGTTGGGTTCGGGGGAGTGGTGCGAAATCACGACGGCGGGCGGGAGGTGGACCGGCTGGGTTACAGCGCGCACCCGTCGGCGGGCCGGGTGATCTCGGACATCGCCGGAGAAATCGCACAGAAGTATGACGGCATCCGGATCTGGGTGGCGCACCGAACCGGCCCGCTTCGAATCGGGGACCCCGCGCTTGTCGCTGCCGTCGCTTCCGGCCACCGCGGCGAGGCCTTCGCTGCATGCACCGAACTCGTGGACACGGTCAAGGCGAGGGCACCGATCTGGAAGGAGCAATTCTTCACGGACGGCACGGTGGAGTGGGTGGGCGTCGACGGCTGAGAATGCGACTGCCTGAACCGATAGCCTTGAGTACATGACACAACTGACGCCGGTAGCTGTCCTTGGCGCGTCCGGCCGCATGGGTTCCGAGGCCGTCAAGGCCATCAGGAACTCTCCGGACCTCACCTTGGTGGCCGCCCTCGGACGCCAGGACCCTCTGGAGGATCTGATAGTCGCCGGCGCCGAGGTGGTGGTGGACCTCACCGTTCCGGAAAGCACTGAGCGAAACGTCGCCTTCGCCGTAGAGCATGGGCTCCACTGCGTAGTAGGAACCACAGGCTGGGATGAAAAGCGGATAGCAGGCCTGCGGACGCTGCTGGGCGCTCATCATGGTGTCGGGGTGCTGATCGCGCCAAACTTCGCGCTCGGTTCGGTGCTCGCCACAGCTTTCGCCGCCCGCGCCGCCCGCTATTTCGAGTCGGTCGAACTGATCGAACTGCACCACCCCGACAAGGTGGACGCACCATCCGGCACAGCCGAACGTACCGCAGCCCTCATCGCTGAGGCCCGCCGGGATGCCCGGATGCCCGGCAGCCCGGACGCGACTCAATCCGCACGGGACGGAGCCAGGGGCTGCGACGTCGACGGCATTCGCGTGCATTCGGTCCGCCTGCGCGGCCTGGTGGCGCACCAGGAGGTCCTGTTCGGAGGGGTTGGAGAGCAACTGACCATCCGGCACGACTCCTTCCACCGGGAATCCTTCATGCCGGGGGTGCTGCTCGGCATCCGCCGGGTCGGTTCGCATCCAGGCCTCACCGTCGGGCTCGACGGCTATCTCGACCTGCAGGCGTGAGGCAGTTCGTGCTCTTTTTGAAGAAACATCGCGTCAAAATAGGAGTGGCGTTCGTCACCCTCCTGCTTGTGTTCTGGTTGATCGTCGCGCTTCAGCGCAGCGTCATTCTCCTCACTGACCCGGATCCGGTGGCGAAGGCGCTCGGCGCCGCATACCTGTTGCTTCCACTGATCGGGGCATGGGCGCTGGTTCGCGAGCTGGCCTTTGGGGCCCAAACGGAGGCCATGGCACGCGCGCTTGACGCTGAAGGCGGGCTTCCCGTCGACGACCTTCCGCGCACGCCCGCCGGCCGGATTGTTCGTGAGGCAGCCGACGCGCAGTTCCCGGACTACCAGGCAGCGGTCGAAGCGAGACCTGAGGACTGGCGTGTGTGGTTCCGCCTCTCCTGCGCGTACGACGCCGCCGGAGACCGCTCCCGCGCCCGCCGCACTATGCGCCACGCGGCAAAATTACACCGGAGCAAACTCACCTAGCGTTTTCGGGCAGAGCCGGGAGACCGGGCAACGTCGCTCGCTCCTGCGACGATGAACTCAAGCGGTCCCCGCGCACGGAGTTTCCGCAGGACCAGTCCTAGTGCGATAAAAGCGGCGGCCTGCGCCCAGTACACGGGTGCCGGGTCAAGGGCGGGCTGCTGCTGGTCCACGATGCTCATGATCCAGATGTGCAGTGAGTACAGGGTGAGTGTCATCGCCCCGGGTGCGGAAAGCGGCAGTAGCAGCCAGTCAAGACGGCGCGTCACCAGCAGGCACAGCCCGACGACGGCCGCTGCCGTGCCGGCGGTGTGGGCGAGATCCAGCGGCGTGCCGGAGTGCGGAGCACTGACCGCGAGCCACCACCAGGTGCCGCTCTGGTCTACGCCGGTAAGGCTCACACTGAGCATGGCTTCGATGTTGTACCGGCGGCCGTCCGGTGTCTGGAGCAGGACAGCAAGACCGCCGAGCGGACCGAGCAGGAACGCACTCGTGATCTTCGCTGTGATCGCCAGTCCGATCCCGCCCGCAATGAGGCCAACCTGAATGCGGAACGCGCGGAGGTCCAGGCGGCCGATAACCATCCCGAGAAGCAGGTAGCTCAGCCACTGCAGCGCCGGATAGTAGCCCGTCACCAGGACGTCGGAGAGCAGCGTGACCGGCTCCGCGAAATGTTCCAGGGCAGGGTTGCCGTCCACGTCCGGCGGGCTGACATTGTCCTGGAGCCAGGGCCTCAGTAAGAACGCGGCGACCGGCGACAACAGCGTCCAGCCCGCCGCCGACCAGGCCAGCCGCCGGAAGGACATCGAAACAAATGGGAGGGCCAGCAGAAACAGCACTCCGTAGTGGAAGAGAATGACCGCGATATTGGTCTCCAGGCCGCCGAGCATGAGCCCAACCATCGCGATAACGACGGCGCGCGCCGCGATACCGCGCCTGTCCCGGGTGAGCGCGGTGCCCTGGTGCGGCCGGTTACCCCCGGTCAGCAGCGCGAGTCCGATGCCGGCCACGACGGCGAACAGGGCGGAAGAACGTCCTGAGAACGTTGCGCCTATCCACGATGCGGAGGAAGTTCCCTCGACGTACAGCGGAAACACATGCGTGGACATCATGCCGAAAAGGGCGATTCCCCTAGCCGCGTCGATACCGCTCAGTCGGCCGGAGGTTTGCGTGATGGCCATGATGGAATGTTCTCACGTGCGCTGCAAAGGGTAAGTTTGACCCATGGCTGACTCCGATATTCGTTCGCTTCCTTTCGGCTCCCTCGTAACTGCGATGGTCACCCTCTTCACCCCGGACGGAGCGGTGGACCTGGACGCAACGGCCGCACTCGCGGTGCGCCTGGTCGACAACGGATGTGACGGCCTGGTGGTGTCAGGAACCACGGGTGAGACCTCAACCCTGGAGGACCAGGAAAAGGAAGACCTGTTCCGAGTGGTAGCCGAGGCGGTCAGCGGACGTGCCAAGGTCATCGCTGGTACAGGCACCAACCACACCTCCCATTCAGTCGAGATGGCCGAGCGCGCCCGGCGTGCCGGCGTGGACGCCCAATTGGTGGTTACGCCGTACTACAACAAGCCCACCCAGGCGGGAGTGCTGGCGCATTTTGATGCGGTGGCGGCGGCAACGGACCTACCGATCATGATCTATGACATCCCCGGCCGGGCCGGGATCCCGATCAGCACCGAAACCATGATCCGGCTCGCTGACAATCCGAAGATCCTGGCCCTCAAGGACGCCAAGGCTGACTACGCAGCCGTGACGCGGGTGTTGGCGAATACTGCGCTGGACGTTTACGCAGGTGATGACGGGCTGACGCTTCCGTGGATGGCGGCGGGGGCCGTCGGCGTCGTAAGCGTAAGCGCGCATGTGGCGACTGCGCAGTTCCGCGCGCTCGTCGACGCGGCTGCGGCTGGCGACTTCGGCACTGCCCGCAAAATTCATTTCGAACTGGACCCGGTTGTCAGGGCAGTTATGACCCACGTCCCCGGCGCGGTGTCGGCCAAGCAAATCCTGCGCATGCAGGGCGTGCTGTCCAATGCGGTGGTGAGGCTGCCGCTTGTGGAGCCCACCGCCGTCGAAATGGAACCCGTGCTCACCGACCTCGCTGAAGCCGGCTGGGAATTTTGAGGTCAGTCGTAGTCGGCAACATCCGAAAGGTTGAAGTATGACCGAATCCGCAGGTACCGCACTCATCGCCCCACCACCGCTCTCCGAGGGAACCTTGCGGATTGTCCCGCTCGGCGGACTCGGGGAAATCGGCCGCAACATGGCCGTCTTCGAAATCGGTGGAAAGCTGCTGATTGTGGACTGCGGCGTTCTGTTTCCTGAGGAAACCCAGCCGGGCGTCGACCTGATCCTGCCGGACTTCTCCTACATCGAGGACCGGCTGGATGACGTGGTAGGCGTTGTCCTCACCCACGGCCACGAGGATCATATAGGCGCGGTCCCATACCTTCTGCGGCTCAAGAACGACATCCCGCTGATCGGTTCGCAGCTGACGCTTGCGCTGATCGAAGCCAAGCTCCAGGAACACCGGATCCGGCCTTTCACCCTTACCGTGGCCGAGGGACAGGTGGAGCAGTTCGGCCCCTTCGAATGCGAGTTCGTCGCTGTCAACCACTCCATTCCCGACGCACTGGCCGTCTTCATCCGCACTGCTGCCGGCACAGTTTTGCACACCGGCGACTTCAAGATGGACCAGTTACCCCTCGATGGCCGTATCACCGATCTCCGCGCATTCTCCCGGTTGGGTGAAGAGGGAGTCGATCTGTTCATGGTCGATTCAACCAACGCTGACGTCCCGGGGTTCACAACCGCTGAGCGCGAAATCGGCCCTGAACTTGATCGGCTCTTCGGACAGGTGCGGAAGCGGGTCATTGTGGCGTCCTTCTCATCCCATGTGCACCGGGTTCAGCAGGTTTTGGACGCGGCAGAATCCCACGGGCGTTTTGTGTGCTTCGCCGGCCGTTCCATGGTCCGCAACATGTCGATCGCTGCCAAACTGGGTTACCTGCGGGTGCCGGAAGGCATCCTCGTGGACGTGAAGAACGTTGACAACCTGCCGGATGACAGGGTTGTCCTCATGTCCACAGGATCCCAGGGAGAACCTATGGCCGCGCTATCCCGCATGGCAAACGGCGATCACCCAATCAGGGTGGGTAAGGGAGATACCGTCATCCTCGCCTCGTCCCTGATCCCGGGCAACGAGAACGCCGTGTTCCGCGTCATCAATGGTCTGCTCAAACTGGGGGCGGATGTCATCCATAAGGGCAACGCACGTGTTCATGTGTCAGGCCATGCGGCGGCGGGGGAGCTGCTCTACTGCTACAACATCCTCAAGCCGCGCAACGTCATGCCTGTCCATGGGGAGACAAGGCACCTGATAGCCAACGGCAAGCTCGCCATCCAGACGGGCATCCCGAGCGAAAACGTCCTGCAGACGGACGACGGATCTGTTGTGGACCTGTTGGACGGGGTCGCGCGGGTAGTCGGGGCGGTGGAATGCGGATATGTCTATGTGGACGGCTCGAGTATCGGCGAGATCACCGATGCGGACCTCAAGGACCGCCGCATCCTCGGCGAAGAAGGCTTCATCTCGATCATCACGGTTGTTAACCGGAGCACCGGCAAGGTTGTCTCCGGGCCGGATATCCATGCCCGCGGGTTTGCAGAAGATGACTCCGTCTTCGATGACATCAAACCGAGGATAAATTCCGCGCTCGAGGAAGCCGTCATGAGCAACAAGGACCACACCACCTACCAGTTGCAGCAGGTCGTCAGGCGCGTCGTCGGAACGTGGGTCAACCGGCGCCACAGACGTCGTCCCATGATCATTCCTGTGGTGCTGGAGGCCTGAGCGGGCGCGCAAATCCACGGAACCGGGGGTGGGGTCCGGTAGCGTAGCCAGTATGGCGACTCGTACTTCCCCCACAGCGCCGCGAGGTTCTAAACCGCGAGGTTCACAACAGTCGCGCACCCGTAACACTCCGACGGGCGGCCGCGGAACTTCGAGCCGAGGCGCCACAAAGGCACAGCCGGTGCAGGATGAGCGTCCCGCGCTGCCGTTGCGCGCCGTACGCGGAATGTGGATGGGCATGGCCCACCTTGTTGCCGGCGGGATCCGCAAATTCGGGCACGACGTACAGCCGCAGAAGGATCTGCGTCGAGACGGAACCGGATTCTTTCTGTTCCTGTGCGCAGCGGCCGTCGCGACCGTTGAATGGTGGGCTCTCAGCGGCCCCGTCGCGGACGCTGTGCATGCCGTAGCAGGCGGATCCCTGGGCTGGATGGCATTGCTGCTGCCCAACATGCTGCTGATCGGTGCAGTGCGGCTCTTCCGTCACCCGGAGAGCCCGCGAGCGAACAACCGCGTCGGCATTGGCCTGACCGTGATGGCGTTCGCCGGAGCGGGCATTGGGCATCTGGTGGGTGGGCAACCTGAGCTGTCCGCAGGACTTGATCCCTTGTGGCAGGCCGGGGGAGTGATCGGTTACCTCGTCGCGGGTCCGGCCACCGCCATCCTCCCGGTGTGGCCAGTCGCCGTCGTTCTTAGTTTCCTGCTCTTCGTCAGTGTCCTGATCGTCACAGCGACACCGTTCCGCCACATTCCAGAGCGGCTGCGGGCGCTGTACGAGCACCTGATGGGACAGGATCTCTCCGACCGCGAGCAGGCAGAGCAAGACGAACACGACCAAAGCTACCTCTCCGACCGCGAGCGTGCGGCGCGTGAGAAGCCGAAGAGGAAATCCCGCTTCTTCGGAGGTAGGAAGAACACCGTGCAGGACGAGGAACCTGACGGTTTCGTGGGGGACGAGGCCTTTGAGCGGGCTGTGCTCGACGACGACGACGCCTCTGCCGCCGCCCCTGCTGCTCCTCCGGCGATTCCACCCGGTGTGCGCCGCCCCACCCAGCAGGAACTCACCACGCAGAAGATCAAGCAAAACCAGGGCATTGGGGGCGCCGAGCCGGAGACCGAGGCCATGGCGGTGTTGCCGGCAGCGGCCAACACCGCGCCCGTCCCGTCCAACCCGGTGCAGCCGCAGGCGCCGCTCACTCCCATTCCGCAGCGCACCGAGCAGCTGTCCCTTGCCGGGGACGTTACGTACACGCTACCGCCGTCGGATTACCTGCCTGCGGGCAGTCCGCCGAAGGAGCGCTCTGAAGCTAATGACGCCGTCGTCGCCGCGCTGACGCACACGCTTGAGCAGTTCAATGTCGATGCGAAAGTGACCGGGTTCTCCCGGGGTCCCACGGTTACCCGTTATGAGATCGAGCTTGCTTCGGGCACAAAGGTGGAACGGGTCACCGCTCTCTCCAAGAACATTTCCTACGCCGTCGCCAGCTCGGATGTGCGGATTCTTTCCCCCATTCCCGGCAAGTCCGCGATCGGCATCGAGATCCCCAACACAGACCGCGAGACCGTTTCCCTCGGCGACGTTCTGCGGTCAGGCAACGCGCGCAAAACGGACCATCCCATGGTGATGGGCGTCGGGAAGGATGTCGAGGGCGGCTTCGTCGTCGCGAACCTCGCCAAGATGCCCCACCTCCTGGTTGCAGGTGCAACGGGAGCAGGAAAATCTTCGTTCGTGAATTCGATGATCACGTCCATCCTTATGAGGTCCACGCCTGATGAGGTTCGCATGATCATGGTGGACCCCAAGCGGGTGGAACTTACAGCCTACGAAGGCGTGCCCCACCTCATCACGCCCATCATCACGAACCCGAAGAAAGCTGCCGAAGCACTGCAGTGGGTTGTACGTGAGATGGACACCCGGTATGACGATCTCGCGAACTACGGCTACAAGCACATTGACGACTTCAACAAGGCCGTACGCAACGGCAAGGTTGTTCCGCCCCCGGATTCCAAGCGGGTCGTGCGGCCATACCCGTACCTGCTGGTGATCGTAGACGAGCTGGCGGACCTGATGATGGTGGCCCCGCGCGACGTCGAGGATTCGATCGTCCGGATCACGCAGCTTGCCCGCGCGGCCGGTATCCACCTTGTGCTGGCTACACAGCGTCCATCCGTTGACGTGGTCACCGGACTGATCAAAGCCAACGTACCGTCGCGGATGGCGTTCGCTACCTCGTCCGTCACGGATTCCCGCGTGGTCCTGGACCAGCCGGGAGCCGAGAAGCTCATCGGCCAGGGTGACGCTCTCTTCCTCCCGATGGGTGCGTCGAAGCCGATGCGTGTCCAGGGCGCCTGGGTCACTGAGTCCGAAATCCATCGTGTGGTGGAACACGTCAAGGAACAGTTGAAGGCCGTCTATCGGGACGACGTTGCCGTTGAGGCGCCCAAGAAGCAGATCGACGACGACATCGGCGACGACCTGGAGGTACTGCTGCAGGCCACGGAGCTGGTTGTGACTACGCAGTTCGGATCCACTTCCATGCTCCAGAGAAAGCTGCGGGTTGGCTTCGCCAAGGCCGGACGCCTGATGGACCTCCTGGAATCCAGGGGAGTTGTCGGCCCTTCGGAGGGGTCCAAGGCCCGTGACGTGCTGGTGAAGCCTGACGACCTCGCTCCGGTGCTCGCAGCAATGCGTGGTGATGAACCGCCGGCGCCCGCCGCTGCATCGAGCCCGCCTGCTGGACAGGGGACGCCGGACCTGGTTGCAGAGGATCTGGATTCCCGCCCCCAGGCAGTTGACTATAACGACGACGTCGAGGATGAAGACGGGTCCGAAGACGCCTGGGGACTGACCGGCAGGTAGCCTTGTCGCGTGAGCAATTCAGACGCTGCACCGGTCCCGGTCCTCAACGTAGCGAACATCCTTACTGTCGTGCGCATTGTCCTGGTGCCCTTCTTTGTCTGGTTCCTCCTCGTCGACGCAGGTGAAGGCGGACTGTTTCGATGGCTGGCGGTTGTGACGTTCGCTGTAGCCATTTACACGGATAAACTCGATGGTGACCTGGCGCGCAGCCGCGGGCTCATCACTAACTTCGGGAAGATCGCCGACCCGATCGCTGACAAGCTCCTCATCGGCTCGGCTCTCGTCCTGCTGTCGGTGCTCGGTGAGCTCTGGTGGTGGGTAACGGTCGTTATCCTGGTTCGTGAACTCGGCATCACACTGCTGCGATTCGCAGTTATCCGGTACGGCGTCATGCCTGCCTCACGCGGCGGGAAGCTAAAAACCGTGATTCAGACGCTTGCAATCTTCCTGTATCTGATACAGGCCGCGCTCGGTGAATGGGCATGGTGGCCGGCCGTCTTGGTGATGATGGTCGCTGTGCTGGTCACGGTCGTGACCGGCGCCGACTACGTTCTGCAGGCCATTCGTCTCCGCCGAAGCGCGCAGAGAATGGGCTCTTGATACCGGTGGGCGATGGAAAAACCGCGCATAGCGCAGTGGACCTTGCCCGCAGACTCGGATTCACCCTCGCAACCGCGGAGTCGCTTACCGCCGGGATGGTTTCGGCCCTGCTCGCAACAGTTCCTGGCGCATCAACCGTACTGCGAGGTGGGATCGTCTCCTACCATCGTGATCTGAAGGAGACCCTGCTCGGAGTTGATCCTGACCTTCTTGACTGCGTAGGCGCCGTCGATCCGCAGGTGGCGACACAAATGGCCGAGGGCGCCCGGAAGATCTGCGGTGCCGACGTCGGTATTGCTACAACGGGAGTCGCCGGGCCCGAGCCGCACGAGGGCAAAAGCGTTGGTACGGTCTTCATTGCCCTCGCCATTCCGGGTGGGTCAGTGGTGCGTGCGTTCAGCTTTACCGGTAATCGCAGCCAAATCCGCGAAGCTTCCTGTGAGGCGGCTCTGAATACGCTGTATGAAACCCTCACAGCGAGCGCCGCAGGAACAAACGTAGTACCGCAATAGTTATCAATACTGTCAGCCGCTCGCAGTGGCGACCGGCTAGGCTTAAAAGCAGAAGGCTGCTCCTGCAGCCAGAAGAAGGAGTTGGGCGATACACATGGTTAAGCAACCCGTATCCGTAAACGGTGTGGTCCGTTGGCGCGATGTGGGGTTGGCAGAAGATCCGCAACGTAAGCCGAAGGAGCGCAAGATGGTCGTACTACGCCACGAAATCGGAGACGTCCTGCGTGACGTGCGCCAGCGCCAGGGCCGCACCCTCCGGGAGGTGTCGCACAGCGCACGAGTGTCTCTGGGATACCTCAGTGAGGTGGAACGAGGCCAGAAAGAAGCCTCCTCGGAACTGCTTTCCTCAATCTGCACCGCGTTGGACGTGCCCCTTTCCCTGATGCTCCGCGAGGTGAGTGACCGCCTGGCAGAGGCCGAGGGAGTTGCGGTACCCGACACGGTTCCGCAGGAATTTGCACAGGAGTTCGGCGGCGATATCCCTGAGGGGTTCAAGGACGGGTTCAGCCGTGACCTCGCGGCAAGCAAAAGCTAACCGCGTTCTATCGCCTGTATAACATGCAAAGGGCCCGCTAATGCGGGCCCTTTGCATGTCAGGATACTTATTCGCCTCGATCTTCCGACGGAGTACGGGCTTTCACCAGTTGTCCTTGGTGTAGGTCTCGTTGAGCTGGGCTATGAGATTGCCGAGGGTTGTTACATCCCCAAGACTCCAGTCTTCCATCAGGTGATGGAAGGCCTCTTTTCGGGCCGACTGCGCAGTGGAAAGCTGACGGGAGCCGTCTTCCGTGAGACTGATGGATTGGGCGCGGCCATCGAGCGGATCGGCAGTCTTCTCCACCAAACCAAGTTGTTCCAGCATGGCGATTTGCCGGCTGACTGACGGTTTTCCTACGCCGATGCTCGCTGCGAGGTCAGTCAGGCGCATGGAACCCTCCCGCTGTAGGATGACGAGCAGCCCGTAGGCGGCTGGCTCCATGTCTGGATGCACGCGCCGAGCTACCTTGTAGGAGTTGGACCGCGCACGCCTCCAAAGCATGCTGAGCTGTTGTTCCAATGCCTGAATGGCAGCATCAACGGAGGCATCGGGTTCATGGCGGTCTGCAGTCATGCGTTTCATTCTATGGTTTATGTACGAAAGGGCTGATTTGGCATGCGTATCAGTGATTTCTGGCGTTTGATGGATGATGAGTTCGGGCCCGCCTATTCGCGTACGCTCGCGTCCACATTGCACCTGGCGGAGTTGAAAGACCGTACACCCGAGGACGCCTTGCGTGCAGGTATTGACCCCAGGACCGTGTGGCTGTCAGTGTGCGCAATGCAGGAAGTTCCCGAGCACCGCCGGCTAGGGCGCGATGTGAAGCCCCGGTGACCCTGCGTTTATGCCGAACACGCCGATTGATTCAATCGAATATGTGTTCGGTTCAAGGATATGCTTGAGTCAGCAGAAACCGAGTGCACTTGTTCTCCACAATCACGCAAAATGCTGCGAGATGTCCACATGCGCCGAGATGCTCGGCAAATTGTCGGAGGCGTTCACTACGGTCAAGAGGAACATAAAACGGGCCCTGGAGGCCATGAGAAAGCCGAGGTAGATGATGGCCGCACCAGCGGATCGAGAAAAGGCTCTTGAAGCAGCTCTTGCCCAGATTGATAAGCAGTACGGCAAGGGTTCCGTGATGCGACTGGGGGATGAGACCCGTGCACCGATAGAAACAATTTCCACCAGCTCCATTGCACTGGATGCTGCCCTCGGTATAGGAGGCCTTCCCCGGGGGCGGGTTGTGGAAATTTACGGTCCTGAATCCTCCGGTAAAACCACAGTGGCGCTTCATGCCGTGGCCAATGCGCAGCGTAACGGCGGCATAGCCGCGTTCATCGACGCTGAGCATGCTCTGGACCCGGAGTACGCCAAAAGGCTGGGTGTCGACACTGACGCGTTGCTTGTGTCCCAACCGGACACCGGAGAACAGGCTCTGGAGATCATGGACATGCTCGTGGGCTCGGGATCCATTGACATTGTGGTCATCGACTCCGTGGCAGCGCTTGTTCCCCGTGCCGAGATTGAAGGCGAGATGGGGGACAGCCACGTCGGGTTGCAGGCGCGGCTGATGAGCCAGGCGCTGCGTAAGATCACTGGGCGGCTGAGCCAGACCAAGACCACGGCTATCTTCATCAACCAGTTGCGCGAGAAGATCGGTGTCTTCTTTGGCAGCCCGGAAACCACCACGGGCGGTAAGGCACTGAAGTTCTACGCTTCGGTGCGAATTGACGTGCGCCGGATCGAAACCCTGAAGGAAGGCACCAATCCCGTTGGCAACCGGACCCGCGCCAAAATCGTAAAGAACAAGATGGCGCCGCCCTTCAAGCAGGCTGAATTCGACATCCTGTATGGCCACGGAATTTCCCGCGAGGGCGGTCTGATTGATGTCGGCGTTGAGAACGGCCTTGTAAAGAAGTCTGGAGCCTGGTTCACCTATGACGGAGATCAGCTGGGACAGGGTAAGGAGAACGCCCGCAAGTTCCTGATGGATAACCCCGACCTCGCTGACGAGCTGGAGCAGCGCATTCGGGAGAAGCTTGGCGTTGGTGGTGCTGTGGAAGCTGAACCCGCGCCGGACGGCCCCAAGCTGAAGGCTGTAGGCGGCGAAGGTCGCTAGCAGGCAAAGTGGTCGGTGAGGAGGAAGTTATCTGGGGCGCCGCGGTAGAACGCGGCGCCCGCTCTGGCCGAACTAGTCAGCGACGTGGGTCGCAGCGATCCCGGCCGCGTGCCGCTGACGCCGACGCGAAGCGCGACGAAGATCCGTACGAAGTCGCGAGGTCCATCGTCCTCAGGCAGCTCTCGATGGCGCCCCGGAGTCGCCATCAACTGTTCGGCAAGCTCGCGGAGCGTGGCGTGTCCGAACACATTGCGGTGGAGATCCTCGACCGTTACGAGGAAGTGCAGCTGATTGATGACGCTGAATTTGCGAGGATGTGGGTGCGAAGCAGGGCACAAACACGCTCGCTTGCCCGAGGCGCACTCAAGCGTGAGTTGACGGAGAAGGGCATTGCCGGCGACATTGTCGAAGATGCTCTCGCGCAGCGGACGGATGAGGATGAGCTGGCTGCTGCTGAGGAACTCGTGCGCAGGAAATTACGTCCGCTAGCGGATCCTGGCGACCGCGCCGGCCGCGACAAGCAGGTGCGTCGGCTTGTCGGCATGCTGGCCCGCAAGGGATATCCACCCGGGATCGCTTTCTCTATCGTGAAGCGCGTGATGGCAGAAGGCTGAACGCGGGCACTGCTGACCTTTCCGCAGACCTAGCAGTTCACAGTGCGGCGCTGTAGTGTAAACCTTCGTGTTGAAGTTGAGCTTGAATCTGTTGCGGTGTGTCGCGTCGGCGGCGATCTTGGTGATGTTCCTGGGGTCGGTCTGGATGCCTTCTGCTGTGGCTGCATCCGATGACACTTTTCCCACCTGGGACCAGGTACGGGCCGCGAAGGGCGATGAAGCCGCTGTCCGCGAACAAACCGCGACGCTCGATGAGCTCATGGGCACGCTACGGTCAGAAGCCGGTGCACAAGGCGACGCAGCGGTTGATGCTGCCGCACGTTTTTCGCAGGCGAGGGCTGCTCGCGAGGCTGGTGAGCGTGCTTTGCAGACTTTGGATGAGCGTCTCCAACGGGCTGAGGCCGAATCTGCAGCGCTGTTGCAGGAAGTGGCGGCTGCCGCTGCCGCTTACTACAAGACGGGTCAACCGGTCGACGGGCCGCTGCTCGTTCTGGCCAATCCCGGGCGCGTGCTCGACGTGCTTGACGGCATGCGAACGTTGCAGGTCGTCGGAGAGCACCGCTCCGTTTCATATTGGGAGGCCGAGGAAGCCGTACAGGCGGCAGAGGCCCTTCGCGCGCAGGTTGAGGTGGCCACCGTAGAGCGCGAGAGGCTCGCGGCGGAAGCTGCATCACAACGTCAAACGGCTGAGCAGAAGGCTGTCTTGGCTAATGAGGCCGTGCAACAGTACGAGCAGCGGGCGAGCCAACTGCTTCAGCAGTTAGCTGAGTTGAAAGACACAACAGTTGCCCTGGAAGCTGAACGTCAGCAGGGTCTCGCGGCAGAGGCTGCCTATGCAGAACAGCAGCGCCTCGCCCAACTCGCAGCGCAGCAGGCATCCTCGCGTGCATCAGCCGAGAGTCAACCCGTTACTGTGGTGAACCCGCTGCCGCCGGTGTCCGGTCCGCTTCCGGAGCGCCCTGAGGGTGTGCCCGGCCCGCCGGTCAACAACACTCCCTCGGAACCGGTACCCCCTCAACCCCCCACACCGATTCCGCAACCAACCGATCCACCTGTTGTCCAGGTCCCGGCACCGCCGCCAAGTAGCTCGCCCACTGAACCCCCTGCGCCGGAACCACCGCCCGCACCGGAACCGCCGCCGATCGTCGTAGTGGATGACCCCGCGGGCGCCCAGGCCTACGCGGCCGGCCGGGTTGCGGCATACGGGTGGGCATCGGACGAGTTCACTTGCCTGGTGAACCTGTGGAATCGGGAATCGGGCTGGCGGACAAGCGCAGACAATCCCTACAGCGACGCCTACGGGATTCCGCAGGCGCTACCCGGAAGCAAAATGGCCAGCGCTGGGCAGGACTGGCGTACCAGCTACCGCACGCAGATTGAATGGGGGCTCGGCTATATCGCCCAGCGATACGGGACGCCCTGCGCTGCGTGGGACCATTCCGAACGGAACAACTGGTACTGAGTCCGATGAAGTCCGCGTGTCCAGATCGGCCTCCGGTTGGGCACAGGGGTACAGGGCCGTACCCTTAACTGGTGAGTTTCACCCCGCTAACCGCAACAGTCCAACCGGACGAGCAGACGCATGCACCGCAACGCACCTACGAGGTGCGCACTTTCGGTTGCCAGATGAACGTGCATGACTCCGAGCGCATCGCGGGGCTCCTGGAGGACGCCGGATACGCCGACGCCGCAGGAGGCCAGGCCGACGTCGTTGTTTTCAATACGTGCGCGGTGCGCGAAAACGCAGACAACAAGCTGTACGGCAACCTGGGTATGCTGGCGTCGGTCAAGGACGCCCGCCCCGGGATGCAGATAGCCGTCGGCGGGTGTCTGGCGCAGAAGGACCGCGAGACTATTCTCCGCAAGGCACCGTGGGTGGACGCTGTTTTCGGTACCCACAACATCGGCGCACTTCCCGCCCTGTTGGATCGGGCACGCCACAATGACGAGGCACAGCTTGAGATCCTCGAATCTCTCGACGTTTTTCCTTCCACTCTGCCCACCAAACGCGACTCGGTGTACTCCGGCTGGGTATCGATCTCAGTGGGGTGCAACAACACGTGTACCTTCTGCATCGTCCCGTCTTTGCGCGGCAAGGAAAAGGACCGGCGGCCCGGAGAGATCCTGGCTGAAATCGAAGCACTTGTAGCGGACGGCGCGATCGAAGTTACGCTGCTGGGCCAGAACGTGAATTCCTACGGGGTCGAGTTCGGCGACCGCGGCGCTTTTGCCAAGCTGCTGCGTGCCTGTGGAGATATCGAAGGGCTGGAACGCGTCCGCTTCACGAGCCCCCATCCGGCAGCCTTCACCGATGACGTCATCGACGCTATGGCTGAAACGCCCAACGTCGCTCCGCAATTGCACATGCCGCTGCAATCGGGTTCGGACCGGGTTCTGAAGGCGATGCGCCGGTCCTATCGCTCGGAGAAGTTCCTTGGAATTCTGGACCGAGTACGTGCGCGGATGCCGCATGCGTCCATTTCCACGGATATCATCGTCGGCTTCCCCGGTGAGACAGAGGAGGATTTCCAGGAAACCCTTCGCGTCGTCGAGCAATCACGCTTCGCCACCGCTTTCACGTTCCAGTACTCGAAGCGCCCGGGTACGCCCGCCGCTGACCTCCCGGATCAACTGCCGAAGGCCGTGGTCCAGGAGAGGTATGAACGGTTGACCGCGCTGCAGGACCGGATCTCCGGGGAAGAGAACGCGGCCCAGATCGGGCGGCAGGTGGAAGTGCTGGTCACTGCCCAACAGGGCCGCAAGGCACATGAAACTCATCGGTTGAGTGGGAGGGCGCGGGATCAGCGCCTGGTGCACTTCTCGGTGCCCGAAGGTGCGGAGCAGCCGCGTCCCGGTGACCTCGTTACCGTTCCGGTCACACAGGCTGCGCCCTTCCACTTGATCGCTGACCCCCAAGCGGCGGACTACGTGTTGAGGCGATCCCGTGCGGGCGATGCGTGGGATCGCGCACAGGCAGACAGTTGCGGAGCGCTTGCACCGGGAAGCGGCACGGGAGTTTCGCTGGGTATGCCGTCGTTGCCGTTACGCACAGCTTCCACGTGACCGAAGGCGCAGCTGTGTGGACATTACCGCCCCTGATCGCCGTTGTCGGGCCGACTGGGTCCGGTAAGTCGGACCTGGGCGTTGCGCTGGCACAGGCCCTGCAGGGCGAGATCATCAATGCCGATGCCATGCAGTTTTATCAGGGCATGGATATCGGCACCGCCAAACTGCCGCTCGAGGATAGGCAGGGCGTACCGCATCACCTGCTCGACATACTCGACATCCGGGAGGAAGCGAGCGTAGCGAAGTATCAGCGTCAGAGCAGGAAGCTGATAGGGGAGATCCGGTCCCGCGGGAACGTGCCGATTCTCGTTGGCGGATCGGGGCTGTACGTCCGGGCTGCCCTCGACGAGCTGGAGTTTCCGCCGACTGACGCAGCGGTGCGGTCCCGTCTCGAGATGGAGAAGTCTGAGGACGGCCTAGGCGCGCTCAGGCAGCGCCTCGCGCAGGTGGACCCAACCTCGGAGGCACGCCTGCACGATGAACGCCGTGTCATCCGCGCCCTGGAAGTTCATGAGCTGACTGGAAGACCCTTCAGCTCATACATGCCTAGCCGCATCTACCATCAACCGGCCCTCCAGTTGGGCCTACGGGTGGACCGCGAGATAATCCGTGCCCGCCTGGCCACGCGGGTTCACGCAATGGTCGAGAGTGGGCTCCTGGACGAGGTGCGTGCCCTCGATCACAGAGGACTGCGTGAAGGACGAACCGCTTCCCGTGCACTCGGCTACACCCAGTTCCTCCGCGTGCTCGACGGCGAATGGTCGGCTGCGGAGGCAGTCGAGGACACCATTGGGGCGACCCGCCGCTTTGCCCGCAGGCAGCTCACCTGGTTCAGGGCGGACGAGCGTGTGCAGTGGCTCGACTGGCAGGATGCGGCGCTTCACGAACGTGCACTGGAAGTTCTCCGGCAAACTCTCCGCCTATCCTAGAAGGGTGAGCACACAACCCGACGCAGCACTGGCTGCCAGCACGCCACTGTCCGGCCTGTCCTTCAGCAAGGGTCATGGAACAGGAAATGACTTCCTTCTGCTGGCTGACCCGGATGGTTCCATCGAGCTCGGCGTGGAAGAAGTCGCCGCGGCATGCGACCGTCACCGTGGCTTAGGGGCAGACGGGCTGATCCGGGCGGTGCCGTCGTCGTTGGTTCCCGAAGGTCGTGCCCTGCTCCAGAACAACCCGGAAGCCGAGTGGTTCATGGATTACCGCAACGGTGACGGGTCCGTGTCGGAGATGTGCGGCAACGGCGTCCGCGTTTTCGTGCACTTCCTCATTGATCGCGGGTTGCTTTCCCTGGACGAGGGGGCGGCCGCTGCTGTCGGAACCCGCGGCGGTATTAAGGTGATCGAACGCTCGCCCGACGGTTATTCAGTGGACATGGGCCCCTGGGAGTTCATTCATCCCGAGAAGGCTGCCGCGCGGGCGATGGACGCCCTCGTGGAAGCAGATGGTCTCGAAGTTCCCCGGCCCGGTCTCTCCATCAGCATGGGCAACCCGCACACGGTAGTGGCGTTGGCGGAAATGGCGGAACTGGACGCCACGAGCCTCAGCGCTGCGCCGCGGGTGGACCCGGTTCCACCGAACGGCACCAATGTCGAATTCGTCGTTCCGCACGATCCGCTGGTTCATGACGGCATCGGCCAGGTCACCATGCGCGTTCACGAGCGCGGTGTGGGCGAGACACTTTCCTGTGGCACGGGAGCATGCGCGGCAGCGGTGGCCACGAGATACTGGGCAGGAGCGGATGCCCCTGACCATTGGGCAGTCTCTGTCCCAGGGGGGCAGGTAGGGGTGCAATTCCACGTCGGCCCGGATGGCCGGGAACACGTACACCTGAGTGGTCCGGCGGTTCTCATCGCCAGCGGGACGTTTGCCTAGAGTCGCGAGTCGCGCCTGATTACGCGCAGGATTCGGAAGGATTTCGAGGTAGCCGCGCGGTCGACGTCGTACCCTTCACCCAATTCGGCGGCAAGCCAGCGCTGCAGCGAGTCGGCCCCCAGGTTTTTCTGTACGACCAGCCATGCGGTGCCGCCTGGCGCGAGGCGCGGCAGCCAGGTCAGCAGCAATCCGTGCAACGCCTCCTTGCCTATTCGGATCGGTGGGTTTGACCAGATTGTGTCGAAGATCTGGTCGGCGGCAACATCGTCGGGCACAGCGGCGCTGAGATTGTCCAGTCCCAGGCGGGAAGCGTTCTCGCGGACAAGGTCGAGTGCGCGCTCGTTCACATCGACGGCAACCACGCGCGCTTTGGGTTCCTGCAGCGCCATGGTCAGCGCGAGCGGACCCCAGCCGCAGCCGATATCCAGGAGAGTTTGTCCTTCCGGCGGCGACACCTCGGCGAGGAGGATCGACGTCCCCTTGTCCACGCCGTCGGGACTGAAGATCCCCCCTGCAGTCACCAGTTCGCGCAGGCGGCCGTCGAGGACCACCCGTAGGGGCCGTCGCTGCTCCGGCCCGGCGGGTGTCGCGCTGAAGTAGTGCTGCGATTCCATAGTGCTCCAGCGTAGTCGGCCTACCGCACGGCTTCTTCCAGGCCGAAGCCGATTGTGTTGCGCGCTCAGAGAATTTGAGGACCTAATCGGGCTGTACGGACTACCATGGGAGGACAGTCACCAAGGGAGAGCATGACCACACATCACGGAGCGTCGTCAACGCCCGAGCCGGAAATGGGTCCGGAAGAAATCCAGGCAGTCATTGACCGGATACTTGCCAAGGATCCCGCGGCATCCCCGTCGGCGGGTAAGGCCGGGTCCGGAGTTGCCAAGCGCGGCAAGGCGCAGGCCCTTTCGGAGCTCGACGAAGAGCATTCCGCATACGACGGCGAACAGCAGGACCTTCAGGAGCGCCGCGCGCTTCGCCGCGTTGCAGGGTTGTCCACGGAACTTGAAGACGTCACAGAGGTCGAGTATCGGCAGCTCCGTCTTGAGCGGGTGGTTCTCGCCGGAATCTGGAGTGAAGGTACCGCGGAGGAAGCCGAGAATTCGCTCCGTGAGCTCGCCGCACTCGCCGGGACGGCCGGGTCGGAAGTACTGGACGGAATTATCCAGCGCCGGTTGAAGCCGGATCCCGGCACGTTCCTGGGTGCGGGTAAGGCTGAAGAGCTCAAGACCATCGTCACGGCCACAGGGGCGGACACCGTCATCGTCGACAGCGAGCTCGCACCCTCCCAACGGCGTGGGCTCGAGGACATCGTCAAGGTGAAGGTCATCGACCGTACCGCACTGATCCTGGATATTTTTGCCCAGCACGCCAAATCGCGTGAGGGCAAGGCGCAGGTCGAACTGGCCCAGCTTGAGTATCTCCTTCCGCGCCTGCGCGGTTGGGGCGAATCGATGTCGCGTCAGGCCGGCGGTCAGGTAGGCGGTGCCGGCGCGGGTATGGGTTCGCGCGGCCCCGGTGAGACGAAGATAGAGCTCGACCGGCGAAAGATCCGCACCCGCATGGCAAAGCTGCGGCGCGAGATCGCGGGCATGAAACCGGCCCGCGAAACCAAACGGGCCAACCGTCGTCGTCGGGAGGTTCCTTCCGTCGCGATTGCCGGCTATACCAATGCGGGCAAGTCCTCGCTGTTGAACCGTTTGACCGATGCCGGAGTGCTGGTTGAGAACGCCCTGTTCGCAACCCTGGATCCGACAGTCCGGCGTGCAGAAACCCCGGACGGCCTGGAATACACGCTCGCCGACACCGTCGGATTCGTTCGCTCACTGCCTACGCAGCTGGTCGAGGCATTCCGCTCCACGCTTGAGGAGGTGGCGGATTCCGACCTCATCCTCCACGTGGTGGATGCGTCGCATCCTGATCCCGAGGGGCAGATCGCAGCTGTGCGGCAGGTCCTTGCGGACGTCGACGCCCGCAAGGTCCCTGAGATCATCGTGTTGAATAAGGTGGACGCGGCGGATCCGTTCGTCATCGAACGACTGCGCCAGCGCGAACCGCGCCATGCGATCGTCTCCGCGCGTACAGGGCAGGGGATCGAGGAGCTGCTCGCACTCATCAGCGATTCGATTCCGCGGCCGAGCGTCAAACTGAACCTTCTGGTTCCCTATCAGCGCGGCGATGTCGTCAGTCGCCTGCACCAGGCGGACGCGGAGATACTGCACCTGGAGCACGTTGAGGACGGCACGCAGGTGGACGTCATGGTCCGCGAAGGACTCGCAGCGGAACTGGAACCGTTCGTCAGGCATGGCTGAGGGGCGAATAGACCCCCTGGAACTGCTTGACCATGTCGTTGAATCGATGGGCGGTCAGCGGCGCAGCGGGCAGCACGAGATGGTGCGGCACGTTGCACAGGCCATCACGGAGGGGGACCACCTGCTGGTGCAGGCGGGCACTGGAACCGGTAAGTCGCTCGCCTACCTGGTACCGCTGATTGCGCACGCGATGACAAGCGACACCGCCTCAGTGGTATCCACCGCAACTCTTGCCCTGCAGGCACAGATCGTCAAACGGGATCTTCCGCGCCTCCTGGATTCACTGGGGGATTCGCTTCCGCGGCCGGTGGACGTGGCGCTTCTGAAGGGGCGCGGAAACTACGTGTGCCGCCACAAGACAGCCGGCGGCTTCCCGGAGGAGGACGACGCCGGCGCCCTCTTCGCGCTGGACGGTGACCCCGCGTCGCCCCATCCGGCCTCCGGCCCCTCTACCCCGCTTGGGCGGGAAATTGTCCGGCTGCGCGAATGGGCAGAAGAGACGGAAACCGGCGACCGTGACGAGCTGATGCCCGGCGTCGGTGATCGGGCGTGGAGGCAAGTATCGGTGTCCAGCATGGAATGCCTCGGCGCCCAGAAGTGTCCGGTCGCGGCGGAGTGTTTCAGCGAGCGCGCCCGCGAAAAGGCAGGGAAGGCTGACATCGTCATCACCAACCATGCCCTGCTCGCAATCAGTGCTTTCGAGGGGCTGGCTGTCCTGCCGGAGCACGACGTCGTCGTCATCGACGAGGCTCACGAGCTACATGACCGCGTCACCTCCGCGGTATCCGGGCAGCTTTCGGGAGCGCTGATAGGTACGGCGTCCTCCGCCGCGAGGCGGCACCTCGGCACGGACACGGAGCCGCTTGCGGCAGCGCAGCGAGCCTTCGAGTCAGCGTTCGACGCCGTGCCCAGCGGTTTGATGTCCGGCGGTCTGAACGAGCCGCAGGAGTCGGCTCTCGGCCAGGTAAGGGAGGCGTGCAGGGCCGCGCTCTCCGCATCCAACACGGATACCTCTCCGCAGCCCGCAGATGGCGGACGGCAGATGGCACGCTCACGGCTCCTGGTCATCCTTGAGCTGTGCGAGCGGATGCTCGGCGCAGGTGGTGCCGGCGAAGTGCTGTGGGCAACACGCCCAAGTACCTTCACACCCGGGAGCGGCTACGTGGCGGCTGCCGACTCATCGCCCGCAACCATCAGCATTGCACCCCTCTCGATAGCCGGGCGGCTTCGGCATGGATTGTTCGAGGAACACACAGTCGTTTTGACCTCCGCCACGTTGGCCATCGGCTCTGAATTCGGGCCGGTTGCCGGTTCGTTGGGGCTCACCGGCGAAGGCGCACCGAGCTGGACCGGCATTGATGTGGGCAGCCCCTTCGACTACCCGAAGCAGGGCGTTCTCTATGTCGCCAAGGATCTTCCCAAACCGGGCAGGGGCACCTCAGAGGAGCAACTGGCGGAACTCGAGGCATTGATCCAGGCCTCCCGTGGAGGAACGTTGGGCTTGTTCTCATCCCGGCGTGCAGCGGAGGAGGCAGCCGATGCACTTCGCACCAGAGTTGATGTAGAGATCCTGTGCCAGGGGGAATCGTCCATGGCATCCCTCGTGAGCCAGTTCTCGGATGAACCGGACACCTGTCTCTTCGGCACCATGTCCCTCTGGCAGGGTGTGGATGTGCCGGGCAGGTCCTGCCGTCTGGTGGTTATTGACCGCATACCTTTCCCCCGCCCGGATGACCCCTTGATGACGGCGCGGACCAGGGCGGTTGCACAGGCTGGCGGGAACGGCTTCATGAGCGTGTCGGCAACCCACGCCGCAGTCCGCCTTGCACAGGGCGCGGGCCGTCTCATCCGTTCCGGCGACGATCGAGGAATGGTGGCAATCCTCGATTCACGTCTGGCAAGCGCCAGATATGGCGGCTTCCTGAGGGCGGCACTTCCGCCGTTCTGGCCCACCACCGACCGTGCGACGGCGCTTGCTGTGCTCTCGCGGTTAGCCGCGGCACAGCCCGTATAGCCGAAGCTGACCAGTTAGAGCGCGCGCATCACTGATACGACTTTGCCCATGATGGCGGCGTGGTCCCCCAGGATGGGTTCGTAATTGGTGTTCTGCGGGAGCAGCCAGGTGTGCCCGTCGCGCTGGCGGAACGTTTTGACCGTTGCCTCATCGTCAAGAAGGGCCGCGACGACGTCGCCGTTGTCCGCGGTACTCTGTCGCCGCACCACAACCCAGTCACCGTCGCAGATCGCGGCGTCGATCATCGAATCTCCGGAAACGCGAAGCATGAACAGTTCGCCGTGACCCACCAACTGACGGGGGAGCGGCATGACGTCTTCGATCACCTGGTCAGCGAGAATCGGTCCGCCTGCCGCGATGCGGCCGACCAGGGGGACCATTGCTGCGTCAACAGCCGCGTTGACCGGTTCGTCACCCTGCTCCGGAGAACTTGGCAGTGGGCGCGGTGAGTCCTGACCGAGCGTGAGCGGAAGCAGAATTTCCATTGCCCGCGGACGCTTCGGATCGCGCCGGATGTAGCCCATCCGTTCAAGTTGTGACAGCTGGTGCGTGACGCTGGAGAGGCTGGCAAGACCGACGGTGTCACCGATTTCCCTCATCGACGGCGGGTAACCGTGTGCGGCAACGCTGCGCTGGATGGTCTCCAGGATCTTTTTCTGACGTGGGGTGAGGCCCTTGGGCGTGGCACGTCCACGTGGACGGCCGCGTCCGCGCTTGACCGCGGCCTCCGGTGCCTCGGTGGTCTCCTCTGCCGCACTGAGATCTCCCACGAAACGTACATCCCTTCGCTGTGGTGGAGGTGCTTCTGCGACCGTCCCACCAGTTTTGTCAGTGGCGGGTGATGAGCTGGTTTTCGAAGCGGCCGGACCATTCACCCTTGCCAGCAACGCTAGGGGACATGGGAGGTCTTTTCAAACATTTGTTCGAGCGAGTCTCGACAGTATTAGTCCAAAGATGCTAAAAATATAACGGGAAGAATAGAACACAGCTTCGAATCGAAGCTGTCCTTCATATTCAGCAGTAGAAAGGCAGACGTTATGTCAACGCTACAACTTGAAGGGTCGGGCTCGGCCGGACACACCATGGAACGCCTGAATGCCGGCGTTCCGCGGCTTCACCTGACACGTCGAGGCTGGTTGCTCCTCGTGGCCGTGCCGCTAGCTCTGGTCGCGGCAGCCGCCATGATCCTTGCGGCATCACTTACTTCCGAGGCGAAGGCTGCCGGGAGTGCGGGTGGCGTTACCGAAACGGTTCAGGTTGATGTCGCGCCTGGCCAGACGTTATGGGGCCTTGCTGCTGAGTACGCGCCGGACCGGGATCCCCGTGAAGTCGTGTCCGAAATTGCCGAATTGAATGCGCTGACCACTTCAACCGTCCAGGCGGGCCAGGCGCTGCACGTCCCTGTCGGCACGCCGTAGTCGCCATGCGTGCCACGTAACATCACGGCCGCCGCTTCCGGCGGATTCCATTCCGGCGACGTAGCTCCCTTAAACTCTGTTGGTGACCGATCAGCTTGAACGCCTCAACCGTCTGCCGCTTCGAGAGAACCTCCGCGGATTGCAGCCCTATGGCGCGCCGCAACTGGACGTGCCCATACTGCTGAACGTCAACGAAAACACCCACGGCGTTCCCGAAGACGTTCGGCAAGCAATAGTTCTGGCCGTGGAACAGACGGTTGGCGGGCTGAACCGTTACCCGGATCGGGAGTTCACGATTCTGAGGGAGCAGCTCGCCGGTTATTTGGGCCACGGGCTCACGGCCGAGAACATCTGGGCGGCGAACGGCTCCAACGAAGTGCTGCAGCAAATCCTCCTTGCCTTCGGCGGCCCGGGACGAACCGCACTCGGGTTCCCTCCCACCTACTCGATGTACCCGCTGCTCGCGGGCGCCACCGGCACCGGATATGAGTCCGGATCGCGTGCGGGAACCTTCGACCTGACTCCGGAATCGGCCGCTGAGCAAGTTGCTGCGACGGGCGCGAATATCGTTTTCCTGTGCAGCCCCAACAACCCAACGGGCACAGCTCTGTCGCTCGACGTCGTCGCCGAGGTCTATGAGGCGGGATCGGCGGCGCAGGCGATCATCATCGTCGATGAAGCCTATGCCGAGTTTGCGCACCGCGGCACTCCGAGCGCGTTGGAGCTGCTACCCGGGAGGGAGCGACTGATTGTCTCCCGGACCATGAGCAAGGCCTTCGCTCTTGCTGGAGCGCGGGTCGGCTACCTCGCAGCCGCTCCGGAGGTGGCTGATGCCCTTCGACTGGTGAGGTTGCCTTACCACCTGTCGGCGATCACGCAAGCCACGGCTGTGGCCGCTCTCACACACTCGGACCGGCTCCTTGAGAACGTGGACGAGATCAAGCGCCAAAGAGACCGCATCGTCGAAGGACTCACGGAGATGGGGCTGCCCGCAGCCCATTCGGATGCGAACTTTGTTCTGTTCGGCGGCATCGAGGAGCCGCGCACAGTATGGCAGGGTCTGCTGGATGCGGGAGTCCTCATTCGCGACGTCGGTATCCCTGGTCACCTGCGGGTCACGGCGGGCACTGAAGCGGAGATCACGTTTTTCCTCGAGACACTCCGCTCATTGATCCGGCCAGACGTCTCCTAGACTTGATGCAGGACCGGCTGCTGAAACCCATCCGGTGCCGCGATGACCGGCGTCACGATTCTCATTTCCCCTCGACATTAAGGACCAGCCATGACCGCGGAAGCTACAGCTGCTCGCATTGCGCAACGCGAGCGGACCACGAGCGAATCGTCGGTCTACGTTGAACTCAACCTTGACGGGACCGGCCGCTCGGAAATCGCAACGTCCGTGCCGTTCTACGATCACATGCTCACGGCCCTCGCGAAGCACTCACTCGTTGATCTCACCGTTCGGGCGAGCGGAGATACGCACATTGACGTTCACCACACGGTCGAGGACGTAGCTATCACGCTCGGGGAGGTTCTGCGCGAGGCACTTGGCAACAAAGCCGGAATCCGCCGTTTCGGTGAGGCCACGGTGCCGTTGGATGAGGCGATCGCCAGTGCCGTCGTCGACATTTCCGGACGGCCCTACCTGGTGCACGCAGGGGAGCCTGCAGGCCAGGAGTATCACCTGATCGGGGGCCACTTTACTGGGTCCCTCACCCGTCACATCTTCGAGGCAATAACCCTTCACGCCCAGATCTGCCTGCACATGAACGTGCTCGGTGGTCGGGATCCACACCACATCGTGGAGGCGCAGTTCAAGGCGTTCGCGCGTGCGCTTCGCAGCGCCGTTGAACCGGATCCCCGCGTAACGGGAATTCCGTCGACAAAAGGGGCACTATGAGCGCGCCGAAGGTGACCGTACTGGATTACGGTTCCGGCAACATCCGATCGGCAGTTCGGGCCCTTGAGCATGTAGGAGCCGATGTCACGCTGAGCGCTGCGCCGGAGGACGTCCTCAACGCGGATGGGCTGTTGGTCCCGGGAGTCGGCGCATTCGCGGCCGTCATGCAGGGACTGAAGGATGTCGACGGACTTCGCATGATCGGGCGCCGTGTCGCAGGCGGCCGTTCAGTACTCGGTATCTGCGTCGGGCTCCAGGTCCTTTTCGAAGAGGGCGTGGAACACGGTGTGCGCACGGAAGGCATGGGTGAATGGCCGGGAAGGGTTGAGCGGCTCAAGGCAGACGTAGTCCCGCACATGGGTTGGAACACGGTCCAGGCGCCGCAGGAGTCGACGCTCTTTGAAGGCATCCGAGACGAGCGCTTCTACTTCGTCCACTCGTACGGCGTCCAGGACTGGAATTTCGATGTGACCCAGCCGGCTATGCGGCCACCGATCGTCACGTGGTCCACCCACGGCGGGCCATTCATAGCTGCTGTGGAAAACGGCCCACTCACGGCCACCCAGTTCCACCCGGAGAAGTCCGGCGATGCCGGCGCACAGCTGTTGCGCAACTGGATCAAGGGTCTGCGCTGACAATGTGGAGCGTACTCCTGATGGGGCTGGCCGGGTTGCTGATCGGAGGGGCAGTCTCATTCCATCGCCAGAAACTGCCACGCGTGTTTGTCATCAGCTTCGGTGTACTGGCCGTGCTGGCCCTGGTTGCCGCCTATCTGCTGACCCTCGCGCCGCAGTAGATGAATAAGCGTTTTCGAACCCTGAACAGTTTTCAAACCCTGAACAAAGGAAGTGAATGAGTCCCTTCACAGAATCTCCCATCCTCGAACTGCTGCCTGCCGTTGACGTCTCTGACGGCCAGGCAGTGCGCCTGGTACAGGGCGCTGCCGGCAGTGAAACCAGCTACGGGGACCCGCTTGACGCCGCAATGCAGTGGCAGAACGACGGCGCCGACTGGGTTCACCTGGTAGACCTGGACGCGGCGTTCGGTCGTGGGTCCAACCGTGAGCTTCTCCGGAAGGTTGTCGCGGAGCTGGACATCAAGGTGGAGTTGTCCGGGGGTATCCGCGATGATGCTTCCCTTGAGGAAGCCCTCGAGCTGGGAGCGGAGCGCATCAACCTTGGGACTGCGGCGCTTGAGAATCCGGAGTGGACCGCAAGCGCCATCGCCCGCTATGGTGACGCGATCGCCGTCGGGCTCGATGTCCGCGGGACCACACTGGCAGCACGGGGCTGGACGGAGGAAGGCGGCGATCTCTGGGAGGTACTTGCCCGCCTCGAGGACGTTGGCTGCGCCCGTTACGTGGTGACCGACGTTACGAAGGACGGCACGCTGAGGGGCCCCAACCTCCAGCTGCTGCGCGATGTCCTCGAAAAGACCACCCGGCCGGTTGTCGCCTCCGGCGGGATCTCCAGCCTCGATGACCTCGCGGCGCTGCGTCAGCTCGTACCGGAGGGACTCGAGGGCGCAATCGTCGGTAAGGCCCTCTACGCCGGCGCCTTCACGCTCCCGCAGGCACTGGACATCGCCGGACACCCGGAACGATAAGCGTGTCCGACCGCCGTTTGCCCGGGCACATCGAAGCAGCGCTCAGGGCAAGCAGGGCAGAAGGGGGAAACACCACCGACTCCGCCGGGCAACCCTGGAAGGGGCGGGATCTCTCCGGTGAGGACAATCCGCTCCATGCATTCGACAACGACGACGGCGGTGTCCCGGCGTCGTACGAAGCCGCAGTATCCAGCCTGGTGGCGGGGCGGGCGGATGAAACGGCCGTTGTGCGCGTCCTCGCGACCGTGCGTGTGTTCGTTCCGATTATCGCGGAACTCGGCGGAACCGACAGCCAGCTGCCGGCAGAAGCGGACGGTCACCACCTCGGTGACAAGGAGGCCGATATGGCCTTGATCACTATCAAGGCCCCGGACGGACGCCGTGCACTTCCTGTGTTCACCTCTACGGCGCGCCTGGCGCACTGGCATGAAAGTGCACGCCCTGTCGCTGTGTTCGCTCCGCGGGCCGCGCTGTCCGCCGTTGCCGAGAAGGCTGATCTGATGGTTGTGGACCCGGGAGCGGAGGTGACCTTCGTTGTCCGTCGTCCTGCACTCTGGGCGCTGGCACAGCAGACCGACTGGGTGCCGTCCTATGCCGATCCCGTCCTCGCCGAGCTCATAGGGCGGGCCGTGCAGGTAGTCGCACCGATCCGTAGGGTCGAAGTCGGGCCGGGTTCCGGAATTTCCAGTCGCACAGCGGACGGTACAGTATTCGGAGGCGGTGGTGCCGGTCCCGAACTGCGCCTCAGCCTCGCGCTGGAGGACGGACTTACCCAGGAAGAGGTCCGATCCACCACACGAAATCTTCAGCAGACCCTTCAGAGCCTGGAGGAGTTTGTCGAGCGGGTTGACTCGCTCGAAATCCGGCTCACGCGTTGATACCCACGCGGTGCGAGCCCGCGTGAAAGTGATTGACGTTGAACTTTGCCATCTACCGGGAGCTGTTGAGAATAGTCCCGGTTCGCCGGTTGCTCCTCGTGGGCATGATCGCCCGCTTCCCACACTCCGCGGCGGGTGTACTGCTGACCCTGCATGTAGTGCAAACCCTTGAGCGGGGGTATGCGGAGGCCGGCGCAGTAGCTGCGGTCATGACGATCGGCATTGCCGTCGGCGCGCCCTGGCGTGGACGCCGGGTGGACCTGGCCGGTCTGCGCCGCGCGCTCATCCCGTCTGTGATTGCCGAAGCCATCATCTGGTCCATCGCTCCGCACCTGCCCTATGAGTGGCTGCTGTTGGCGGCTCTGGTTGGCGGCATCTTCACCCTGCCCGTCTTCTCAGTGGTCCGGCAATCACTCGGCGTCCTGGTCAGCGGTGAATCGCGCCGGACCGCCTTCACGCTGGACGCTGTATCCACCGAAGTGATCTTCATGGGTGGGCCCGCGCTCGGCGCAGTTCTGGCAACTCAGGTTTCCACCGTGCTCGGCCTGACCGTCGTCGGGCTTTCCACAGCGGTGGCCGGGTTGTTCCTGATGTGGTTCAACCCGCCCACCCGTAGCAGCCAGCCCGGTGCTGTGGCTGGATCTCCGTCAGCAGCCGACGACGACGAAGCAGCGGTGGAGGCAATGGTTGCGTCCGCGCCGGCGCGTGTGTTCGAGGCGTCCGCCGAGCTGGTGCCCGGGGCACGACCGGCGCGAGGGGTCCGCGCCCGTGCGCGCGTTGCCCACAGCTTCGGGTGGCTGACTCTGCCCGTGGGTGTTGTGATGGTTGTGGCGGCCGGCGCCGGGTTGGTGCTTGCGGGCACGGACGTTGGCATCATCGCTGTGCTGGAGGACAACAACCGGGCGCTCGAACTCGGATGGGTTTTCCTCGCCTGGTGCGCCGCGTCTGTAGTCGGCGGACTGATCTACGGTGCAATGCACCGCCCGGTCTCACCGCTGGTGCTCCTGCTTCTGATGAGCTTGCTCACCATCCCCATGGGGTTTGCCGACAGCACCTTCGCCCTTGCGTTGCTGTCCCTCGCTCCGGGACTGCTGTGCGCGCCGGTTCTCTCCGCAGCCTCTGAGAAGATTGCCCACCTCGTGGAGGAGGACCGCCGCGGCGAAGCGATGGGGTGGTACGGATCGGCGCTGACGTCAGGGGTCGCGCTTGGAGCGCCGCTTGCGGGGTTGCTGATCGACTCCGTTGGTCCGTGGGGCGGATTCGTCGCCGTGGGCGGTGCTGCCGCCAGCCTTAGTCTGCTCTGTCTGGCGTCACAACAGGTTCGACGACGGCGGCGCAGGTGGGTCAGTTGACGGGGCCGGTGAATTTCTCCCCGGGACCCTGACCGGGAGTATCCGGTATCAGCGACGCCTCGCGGAATGCAAGCTGCAAGGAGCGCAAACCGTCGCGCAACGGGCCGGCATGCTGACTCCCGATCTCCGGAGCCGCCGCGGTGACAAACCCTGCCAGGGCAGTGATCAGCTTCCGGGCTTCATCCAGGTCCTTGAACTCCTCCGCGTCCTTGCCCTCGGCCAGCCCGCACTTTACTGCTGCAGCGCTCATCAGGTGGACAGCCGCCGTCGTAATGACCTCTACGGCCGCCACCTCCGCAATGTCCCGTACATGGTCACTGCCGCTGTGGGCACCACCGGTGCCCGAATCAACGGTGCCGGGGAAGGTATGGCGGGAGGGATCGGAATTACGGTCTGCTGTGCTCATGCTGGTAAGCTTGTCACAGACCGACTGGGGGTCGTTATTTTTTGTGGCCTGGAAAGGCATGAAAAAGATCACCCAGTATGCAAGCGGAGTCCTCTCCCACCCGCGATTGCCGGATTGCCCATGGGGCAGTTGGAGGCAGCCGGGTTCAGGTCGGTGCACGTTATCCATTTTCCGGATACGGCCGCACTGATGCCCGAGGCCTTCGATTGCGCATGCGATCGGGGGCCTTCTTCTTTTGCACGCGGTCCAGGTTTTCGACTGACATCAGGAGCAGCACATTAGCGAGCCAAGAATCAATGATCGTATCCGCGTCCCAGAGGTGCGGTTGGTAGGCCCTGCGGGCGAGCAGGTTGGAATCGTCCGTATTGAAGACGCCCTCCGACTCGCCGCTGAGTCCGACCTTGATCTTGTTGAGGTGGCGCCCCAGGCCAAGCCTCCGGTAGCCAAGCTCATGGATTTTGGTAAGTACAAGTACGAAGCCGCTGTGAAGGCGCGCGAAGCCCGGAAGAATCAGACCAACACGGTGCTGAAGGAGATTCGTTTCCGGCTCAAGATCGACACCCACGATTATGAGACCAAGCGCGGCCACGCCCTCCGGTTCCTCGGCGCCGGCGACAAGGTGAAAGCGATGATCCAGTTCCGCGGCCGCGAGCAGCAGCGCCCGGAGATGGGTATCCGTCTGTTGCAGCGGTTCGCGGAGGATGTCGCGGAAGTCGGCGTCGTTGAGTCCACACCGCGTATTGACGGGCGAAACATGGTCATGGTTATCGGGCCTGTCAAGAATAAGGCCGAAGCCAAGGCCGAGGCCCGCCGTGCGGCCCAGCGCGCTGAGTCGAAGGCGGCCAACGAGAAATCCAAGGTTGATACGACGGGTGCTGAGCCGATGACCCAGAGCATCGGTGATTTGCTGCCGGAGGGCCTGCGTTCCGGTGCGGATGCCGAGACAGACGTCGCCGAGACAGCTCAGGCTGAGCCCGCGTCGACCGAGACAGCTCAGGCTGAACCCGCTTCGACCGAGACGGCTCAGGCTGAGACTAAGCAGACGGCGGATACGTCGGCTCAGAGTTCGGCTGAAGAGACCTCGAACGAATCGGCCGAAGTGCCGAAAAAGGCCACGCAAACTTCCAGCGGGGCGGCGAAGACGGCTGAAAAGCCCGCCGCGACTGCAACGGTGAAGTCGCCCGCAGCAACGAAGGCAACTGCACCTGCGAAGGCCGCCGCAGCGCCTGCGCCGGAAGCGAAGGAAGAGCCTTCGGCGCCGTCCAAGCCCGCAGCAGCACCCAAGCCGCAGGCTTCTCCGAAGCCAAGCGCTTCGGCCAAGCCGGCTGCCGCACCGAAGCCGTCAGCAGCAAAACCTGCTGCGACACCAAAGCCTGCCGGAAAGGCGGTCCCCGCCAAGGGGTCGTCGAGCCGGCCGAAGCCGGGAGGCTCCAGCTAGGGAGCCGGTTGCCCTTCTCGAGGGCACCGAGGCGTCACGTAATCACCGCAGCCAGCTGCGGAAACCGCAAGAGCCGTCGGCAAAGCGCCGACGGAAACCAAAGGAGATCGGTTTCAATGCCGAAGATGAAGACCCACAGTGGCGCCAAGAAGCGCTTCAAGCTCACCGGAAGCGGCAAGCTCAAGCGCCAGCAGGCTAACCGCCGTCACTACCTGGAGCACAAGTCCTCCACTCTGACGCGCCGTCTTGCCAGCGACAAGATCGTATCGAAGGCAGACACCAAGGCCATCAAGAAGATGCTCGGCGTCTAATAACCACCCAATAGCAAACGGGCAGGGTTCCGCGGTTCAGGACCGCGGACGTAAGTCCTGTCCGGGACATCAATCTAAGGAGTACGCACGTGGCACGTGTGAAGCGGGCGGTCAATGCCCACAAGAAGCGTCGGGTCATCCTTGAGCGCGCCAAAGGCTACCGTGGTCAGCGTTCGCGCCTGTACCGCAAGGCAAAGGAGCAGCTGCTCCACTCGTTCGTTTACAGCTACGGCGACCGCCGCAAGCGCAAGGGCGACTTCCGTCGTCTATGGATCCAGCGCATCAACGCTGCCTCCCGCGCGAACGGGCTCACCTACAACCGCCTGATCCAGGGTCTCAAGGCTGCAGGTGTCGAGGTGGATCGCCGCATGCTTGCCGAACTTGCAGTGTCCGACGCCAACGCATTCGCTGCGCTGGTGCAGATCGCCAAGGACTCCCTGCCGTCCGACACTTCGGCACCCGCAGCACGCGTCTAGTCTGAAGGACCGTGTGACCCGGCCGACCTCATCATGAACCACTCCGAACGCCCCCAGGCGCCGCTACTGTCCAACCCCCGATCCGATCGGGTCCGTGATGTAGCAAAGCTTGCGGGGCGTTCGGTGCGTCTGCGGCAGGGGCGTTTCCTGGCAGAGGGACCGCAGGCCGTCCGTGAGGCGCTGCGGCTCCATCGCGATCGCCTCGCTGGAGGGCAGGCAGGTGTCATCGACGAGGTCTATGTCACCGAGGACTGCCTGCAGCGCCACCCCGAACTGGGGGAAACTGCGTTGCCCCGGTTGGTCACACCCGAAGTTCTTGCCGCCATGAGCTCGACGGTCACCCCGCAGGGAGCGATCGCGGTCTGCCACTTCCTGGACGTGCCGCTCGATGCAGTACTGGACAGTTCTCCCCGGCTGATTGCGGTTTTAGTCGAAGTCCGTGACCCCGGGAACGCCGGCACCATCCTGCGCGCTGCAGATTCCGCCGGGGCGAACGCCGTTATCTTCACCGATGCCAGCGTGGATGTCTATAACCCGAAAACCGTTCGCTCAACGGTTGGCTCCCTTTTTCATCTCCCGGTGGTGATCGGCGCGGACGCCGGTGACTTACTTGCCCGCCTGACGGCCGGGGGGATGAATATCCTTGCCGCCGACGGCTATGGAGACCGCAACCTCGACGAGCTTCAGGACAGCAGCGCCCGACGGCGGCTCGCACCGTCATCCGGTGAAGCACTGGGTCCCGCTGGAGCGTCACCGAAGCTGGAAGCGCCTACGGCGTGGTTGTTTGGAAATGAGGCGCAGGGGCTTCCCCGGGACGCGCTCGACGCCGCACACCACCGCGTTGCAGTGCCCGTCTATGGCCGGGCGGAGAGCCTGAATGTGGGTACCGCCGCGACGGTGTGCCTTTACGCCTCAGCACGGGCACAGCGGGGCTGAGACGCTCAAGGGGCCCTATTTGGAGCCGGCAAGCACCGGTTCCGTTGCCCTCGCCGCTGTCCGCTCCATCCTCCCGCTCAGAAGCGCTACACCGAGCCCGAAGGCAGCCAGCACGGCGCCGACCAGTGCTGGAGCGGTGTAACCCCACCCAAGCGCGATAACCGCTCCGCCCAGGAGCGCTCCGAGCGCGTTCGCTGTGTTCAATGCAGCGTGGTTCATCGACGATGCCAGCGACGGGGCGTCCGGTGAGACATCCATCAGCCGGACTTGAAGGGATGGAATCAGTGAAGACCCGATCGCGCCCACGAGAAAGACGAAGAGCAGTGCAGTCGGCGCCCACTGCACTGCCAGCGCAAACACAAGGAGGCACGCGGAGATGGCACCCATCACCCAGTAGATGGTGCCCAGTACCGAAATATCGGCCAGTCGGCCCCCGACGATGTTCCCGGCGACCATGCCCAGTCCGTAGAGTGCGACGACGATGGGCATCAGGTCTTTGGGGACACCCGCTACCTCGGTCATGGTGGGTGTGATGTAGGTGTAGACGGCAAAGAAGCCACCGAAGCCGACGGTCCCGATGAGCAGGGTCATCCATACCTGTCCGCGCTTCAGGGCGCCCAGTTCCCGGCTGATGCTTGCGCCTTCGCGAACGTTTTGGTGGGGTACGAACCGGGCCACCATCAGCAGTGTCAGCACACCGATCACGCCGACCAGGATGAACATGGTCCGCCAGCCGAACTCCTGACCGAGCCAGGTGGCGAAGGGCACGCCGATGACGTTGGCGACGCTGAGTCCCATCATCACCATTGCGACCGCCTGCGCCCGGCGGGTAGGCGCCGACAGCGACGCCGCGATAACCGCAGCGACGCCGAAGAACGCGCCGTGGGGGAGGCCCGAGATGAAGCGGGAAAGCAACAGCCAGCCGTATTCATCGGCGATGTATGAGGAGAGGTTGCCGACCGTGAACAATGCCATCAGGCCCAAAGCCAACCGCTTGTGCGGAAGCTTGGCGCCGAGCGTGCTGAAGAGCGGCGCCCCGACAACGACGCCAACCGCGTACGCCGAGATGATGTGTCCGGCAGTAGGGTTGTCGACACCAACGTCTGCTGCCATGTCCGGTAGCAGGCCCATGATCGCGAATTCGGTGGTGCCGATACCGAAGCCACCGACGGCCAGGGCCAGGATCGCCAGCACGAGCTTACGTGTAGGCAGTTGTGCGGGTGCGGCTGACATTGAACTCGTTTCGACGTGGGGCGGCGCCGGGTGACGGCGGACTGGAATATGTGATCGCGCGTCGTTGAGCCGGCGGCTCGGCGAAGACCCAAGAGGTCCACTCGTTGGAGACAACGTGGCGGAGCAACCGTTTATTCACTCTACGCTCGCCGGTCCGAATTCCTACTTACAAGACTGGTGCGCGGTTGCTCACAATCTAGACTGGCTCAATGTCGAACTCCCATCGTAGGCAGATTGTCGGTGCGGCCATCATGGATTCGCTGCAGTCGCCGTCCCGCATGCTCGCGGCACGGCGTACGGCACCGGAGCAGTTTGCGGGCCAGTGGGAATTTCCGGGGGGCAAAGTTGAACCCGGTGAGGAGGATGTGGAGGCCCTCCATCGCGAATTGCGCGAGGAACTGGGTGTGGACGTGCAGATCGGCGCTGAGCTCGTGGGTCCGGACGAGGATGGCTGGCCCTTGAACGGTACAGCCGTCATGAGGGTATGGCGTGCGGTGATCACCGCCGGGGTTCCTGCGGCGCTCCAGGACCATGATGAACTTCGCTGGGTTGACCTGACGGATCCGGGGGAGCTGACCTCGCTGCCTTGGATTCCGGCTGATCGGCCGATAGTCGATGCCCTGCTCGAAACGCTGATTTCTGTGAACGACCCGGGCTAGAAGAGTGTGGGCTCCACTGGCGCGGCCGTCCCGCCGTGAGAAGCGGGTGTTGACGCAGATCCGGGCTCGTCCCGGAAGAAGCGTGCCCCGGCACCAAGACCATGACGACGGCGATGCATCCGCACGCGCTCGGTGAGCCATCCGCGGTACTCGGCTGAAGCGTAGCTCCCCCCGCGGTACAGCCTGCTATAACGGCCTACCAGGGTGGGGTGCGTTTTGGCTAGCCATTCCATGTACCACTCCCGAGCGCCGGGGCGCAGGTGCAAGGCTCCAGTACTCACGCCGGTGGCCCCGGCGGATGCGAGGGCGCCGAACAACTCGTCCAATGCCTCATCGCTATCGGTCAGCCAGGGCAGGATGGGCATGGCCATGATCCCGCAGGGGAGCCCAGTGTCCCGTAACCGACTGATCAGGTCCAGGCGTGCCCGCGGCGTAGGGGTGCCGGGCTCTACCGCATGCGCGAGCGCGGGATCGATCACCGCGAGGGAGATTCCCATGCCGACGCTCACGCTCGCCGCTGCCTCCTTGAGCAAGGGAAGGTCCCTGCCCAGCAGAGTGCCCTTGGTGAGGATCGAAAACGGGGTGCCGCTGTCGGTGAGCGCCCTGATGATGCCGGGCATCAGGCGGTAGCGTCCCTCAGCACGCTGATAAGGATCCGTGTTGGTCCCCATCGCAACGTGCTCCCGGCTCCAGGAAGGTTTGGTCACTTCGCGCCGGAGTACCTCGCCGACGTTCGTCTTCACCACGAGCTGGGAATCGAAGTCCAGCCCCGTGTCGAGGTTGAGGTAGCTGTGGGTATTCCGGGCAAAGCAGTACACACAGGCGTGTGAGCAGCCGCGGTACGGATTCACAGTCCATCCGAAGGGCATGCCCGAGTTCTTCGGTACCCGGTTTAGCGCGGACTTCGCCAGCACCTCATGGAAGGTGACACCCGCGAACTCGGGAGTACGCACTGATCGCACCAGTCCGGATAGTGGCAACAGCGCGTCGCCACCTTCGGACGCCGCCGTCGTCGCTTTCTGGGTGTCCCAACGCATGTAAAAATTAGAACATACATTCCAACAGAAGTGGCGGATTCCTGCGCGCGGCGTAGGCTTGGAGCATGATTCTCATCACCGGTTTTGAGCCTTTCGGGGGCGAAACGGTAAATCCCTCGTGGGAGGCCGCAGAGCATGCCGCAAGCAGGCTCCTGGCGCAGGACGTCCCCGCTGTAGCGGTCCAGTTGCCCTGCGTATTCGGGCAGAGCATCGCGGCCCTGCGGGACGCTCTCCGTACTCACAGACCGGAGCTCGTGTTGTGCGTCGGCCAGGCAGGTGGACGAGCGGAAATCTCTCTCGAGCGGGTCGCCATCAATGTGGACGATGCGCGTATCCCGGATAACGCGGGCAACCAGCCGGTTGATCAGCCGGTGCGGAAGGACGGTCCGGCCGCCTACTTCAGTACGCTGCCGATCAAACGAAGCCTGCAGGCGCTGGGCGGCGCCGGCATCCCGGCGGCCGTGTCACAGACTGCGGGGACCTATGTCTGCAACCATGTCTTCTATGGACTGATGGACTCGCTGGCGGATGGGATGGCCGGGGCTGCGGGCGTCCGTGGAGGTTTCGTCCATGTGCCGTTCTCAAGCGAGCAGGCTGCCGTCCACGGCACGGCAGGACTCCCGATTGAAGAGATGGCGTCAGCGCTTGCCACTATTGCGCTGGTCAGCGCGGCGGAGGCAGTAGACATTCCACTGTCCGCAGGCGCCGAACACTAGTGATGCGCCATTGGGCGTTTGCGCCGCAAAGCCAGCCTGACGGGCCGCTCCACATATCCGCCGTCGCTCAGCCCGGCGCCGCGTTCAAAAGGGTTCCGCGATGCCGGATCACCGGTCAACAGAACCGAAATGCCCGCCGCCAGAAAATAGAGCGGTAGGAAGGGCAAACCGAGGCACAGCGCGTACTGGGTACTGTGCCGAGCCTCATGGGCAACCAGCGCCGGCCTCGTTGCGATGGTTCCCGGTCCGGCCCGAAACAGTACAACGTTGCCGAGCGTGAAGGCCGAAGCATGGGGAAGTGACAGTGAGTAGCGGTGGGCGAAGATCAAGCCGTGGGTACCGGACCGCAACTCGCAGCGGCCCACCCGCGCCACTGCCAGTCCAAGGAGGGTCGACCCATTGAGCCAGTTGAGCGCCGCACGCGCAATATCGCTGCCCTTCATGCCCCCAGTCTAGGGATACGCACTGCACAATTACCGGCAACGCATTCGGGGCTGCTGCGCCCAGTCCTCTAGACTGGCTAGGCCGCTGGATCCGGAAATCCGGTAGTCCGTAGCGGCACCCACTGCGCTCACAACCCGAGGTATTGCACTCTCATGTCTGAACCCACCACGCCCGCCCATCCAGTGGAAACCCAGGCGGCGGCTCCCATCGTCGCACCCGATCCACTGGACGCAGCGGCCATCGGCGAGGCAGTCGACCGCGCTCTGAGCGATATTTCGGCAGCGCAGGACCTCGACGCCCTCAAATCCGTCCGGCTGGCGCACACGGGGGACAAATCCCCCTTGAGCCTCGCGAACCGCCAGATCGGCGCACTGCCGAAGGATCAGAAAGCGCTCGCCGGGAAGAACATCGGGCCCGCTCGCGGACGGATCAACCAGGCCCTCGCCGGGCGTGCAACGGAGCTTGAAGCCGAGCGGGATGCCCGCATCCTCGTCGAGGAGGCGGTGGATGTGACGGCGGCTCCGCGCCGTCGTCGTGCCGGTGCCAGACACCCGCTCTCCATCCTTCAGGAGCGCGTGAGCGACATCTTCGTCGGTATGGGCTGGGAAATCGCCGAAGGCCCGGAGGTGGAGTCGGAGTGGTTCAACTTCGACGCACTGAATTTCAAGCCCGATCATCCGGCACGGGAAATGCAGGACACGTTCTTCGTGGAACCGCCGGAAGCGCACCTCGTGATGCGTACCCACACCTCGCCCGTGCAGGTGCGGGCCATGCTTGAACGGGACGTGCCGATCTACGTGCTCTGTCCGGGCAAGGTTTTCCGGACCGACGAACTGGACGCCACGCACACCCCGGTTTTTCACCAGTTCGAGGGTCTCGCCATCGACAAGGGCCTGAGCATGGCCGATCTGCGCGGAACCCTGGAACACTTCGCCCGGCTCATGTTCGGTGACGACGCCGGGATCCGCCTTCGCCCCAACTACTTCCCTTTCACTGAGCCTTCCGCCGAGCTCGATATCTGGCACCCGGGCGCCAAGGGTGGTCCTCAATGGATCGAGTGGGGAGGATGCGGCATGGTTCACCCCAACGTGTTGCGCGCCGCGGGCATCGACCCGGAGGTCTACTCGGGTTTCGCCTTCGGCATGGGTATTGAGCGCACGCTCATGTTCCGCAACGAGGTCGGGGACATGCGCGACATGATTGAGGGCGACGTACGTTTCAGCGAGCACTTCGGGATGGAGATCTAACCGTGCGAATACCACTATCCTGGTTGCGCGAATACGCGCAGGTACCGGCCGAAGCAACGGCCGAAGACGTCTTGGCCGAGCTCGTGAAGGTGGGTCTGGAGGAAGAGGCTGTCCACCGTCCCACGGACACCCTCTCGGGGCCGATTGTGGTGGGCCAGGTGCTCTCCGTCGAGAAGGAACCGCAGAGCAACGGCAAGACCATCAACTGGTGCCAGGTTCGTGTAGTCCCTGAGGGGGCAGCGCAAACCCTGACCGGCGACGGCATCGATCCCTCCGGTGTGCAGGGGATTGTCTGCGGTGCCCATAATTTCGTCGAGGGGGACAAGGTCGTCGTGACCCTTCCGGGTTCGGTTCTGCCGGGCGACTTCCGGATCGCCGCTCGGAAGACCTACGGCCACGTCTCGGCCGGCATGATCGCCTCGGTCCGTGAGCTCGGCATCGGAGATGACCACGAGGGAATCCTGGTGCTGGCCACCCTTGGGCTGGACCCGGAGATCGGTTCGGACGCCATGGAGTTGCTCGGGCTCTATGACCAGGCAGCCGAAGTCAACGTCACACCGGACCGCAGCTACTGCTTCTCGATTCGCGGGATCGCGCGCGAGTACGCCCACGCCGCCGGCGGGAAATTCACTGACCCTGCCGGCGCCGTCGTCGTCGATCCTGCCGGCGGCGACGGATATCCGGTGCGGCTCGAAGACCAGACGCCGATCTACGGCAGGCCCGGCTGCGACCGGTTTGTGGCGCGGGTGGTGCGCGGCGTCGACGCCGCGCGCCCGACCCCGCAGTGGATGATTTCCAGGCTCCGTCTCGCAGGGATCCGCTCCATCTCCCTGCCCGTGGACATCTCCAATTACGTGATGCTCGAGCTCGGGCAGCCCACCCACTGCTACGACCTCGGCAAGTTGACCGGTGACATCGTTGTGCGCCGGGCCGAAACGGGTGAAACGATCGTCACCCTAGATGACCGCAAGCGCGAGCTGCATCCCGAAGACCTCCTGATAACCGACGCCTCGGGCGCCATCGGCATTGCCGGCGTCATGGGCGGTGCGGCAACCGAGGTATCCGGGGCCACAGCCGATGTGTTGGTGGAGGCCGCGCACTTCGACGAGGTGTCCATCGCCCGCGCCCGGCGGCGTCACAGACTGCCCTCGGAAGCCTCCAAGCGGTTCGAACGCGGAGTGGACTGGCACATCGCTGACGTCGCCGCGCAGCGGGTCGTGGATCTGCTCGAAAGTCTTGCCGGCGGAACCGCAGACAAGGCTGTCACCGACGTCGGGACCGCACCGGAACCGGTGGTGATCGATCTCCCGGCCACCTACGCCTCCGAGCGGATCGGGATCGACTTCGCCCCGGAGCAGGTAGCCGGCGCCCTCACGGATCTGGGTGCTGAGGTTGAAGAGTACGACGGCGGCTGGCGGGTCACGGCCCCAAGCTGGCGTCAGGACCTTGCCATCAAGGACGACGTCGCCGAAGAGGTAGCCCGGCTGGTGGGTTACGACCAGATTCCCTCCCGGCTTCCCGTCGCACCGCCCGGGCGCGGCCTTACCCGGTCGCAGCAGCAGCGGCGACGGGTTCTGGGGGCGCTCGCCGACGCCGGGCTTACCGAGGTGCTGTCTTACCCCTTCGTCTCCCAGAAAGCGAATGACTCCTTCGGCGCAGCGGAGGGGACCGGTCCGTCGGTGAAGCTGGCCAATCCGTTGAGCGCGGAGTTCGGTTACCTGCGACGTTCAATCCTTCCCGGGCTGATCGAGGTGGCGAAGCGGAACTCCTCGCGTGGCTTCCGTGACTTGGCACTGTTTGAAGCCGGGCTGGTGTTCCTGCCACTGGAAAAGCTCGGTACCGCTGACATTCCGCCGCTCGGTGCGTTGCCGGATGACGAAACCCTCGATGCGCTTTACACGGGCCTGCCACAGCAGCCGCTCACCATTGCGGCCGTCTTCCTCGGCAACGATTCACCCGCCGCGGCGGGTCATTCGCCTCGTGCATGGGATTGGGCGGATGCGCTGGACACCGTCCGGCTCATGGCCGACGTCGTCGGCGTCGATCTCGTGGTCGAGCAGGGCGAGCACCAGGCGTTCCACCCCGGACGTACCGCGCGGGTAAGCCTTCGCAACGGTGACGTACTCGGCTACGCGGGCGAGCTGCACCCCAAGCTCCTCGCGGCGCAGGACCTGCCGCCCCGGACGGTAGCGCTGGAAATCAACGTCGGCCTGCTGTTCGATGCCGCGCCGGACGTCATCGTTGCCCGCCACCTGTCCACCTTTCCCGCGACCACGCAGGATGTCGCGCTGGTGGTCAATGGGCTGCTTCCCGCTGACACGCTCCTCGAAACCCTGCGCGAAGGCGCAGGTGAGTTGCTGGAAGAGGTGCACCTCTTCGACGTCTACTCGGGGCAAGGAATCGAAGATGGCAAGAAATCGCTGGCCTTCGCCCTGCGGTTCCGCGCGACGGACCGGACGCTCACCGCTGATGAAGCGAGTGCCGCCCGCGACCAGGCGGTCCACCTCGCGGCTGTTCGCCACGGCGCCGTCCAGCGCTGACCTATCGAGTTGGCAGGACACGCCGCAAATGCACCGCGAAATCGGGCGTGTCCTGCCAAGTCGGGGATCAGGGGATCAGAAGAACCTTCCCCGTGGTGTTGCGTGCCTGGAGGTCCTGGTGGGCCTGGGCCGCATCCTCGAGCGGATAGCGCTGTCCTATGCGTGCCTTGAGGGTTCCGTCCGCCACGGCGGAGAAGATGTCGCCTGAGCGCCAACGCCGCTCCTCGGCGGTGCGAAGGTAGAAGCCAAGGCTCGGGCGCGTCACGTACAGCGAACCGGCGCCGTTGAGCCGCTGCAGATTGAAGTCCGGAACCGGCCCTGACGCGGCACCGAAGAGGACAAGCGTTCCGCGTACGCGCAGCGACTCCAGTGAGCCGTCGAAAGTGTCCCTGCCGACGCCGTCGAACACCGCATGCACGCCTTCACCGTCCGTCAGTTCACGCACCCGGCCGGGGAAATCCTCGTACCTGAGTACGACGTCGGCGCCCGCTTCGCGTGCAAGGTTTTCCTTCTCATCGGTGGAGACGGTGGTGATGACCCGTGCTCCCTTGGCCTTGAGGAGTTGGGTGAGGAGCAGCCCGGTGCCGCCCGCGCCGGCATGCGTGAGCACAGTCTGGCCGGCCTGGACGGGGAAGGTGGAATTGATGAGGTAGTGGGCCGTCATGCCCTGGAGAGGGAGGGCCGCCGCGGTTTCAAGGTCCACGCCACTCGGTACAGGCAGGGCCTTTGCCTCGTCGATGAGCGTGAACTCGGCGTAGGTGGCCGATCCCTCGGCGAAGGCAACGCGGTCTCCTGTGGAGAAGTCCCGGACATCAGGTCCAATCTCCACTACCTCGCCGGCGGCCTCAGCTCCCGGCACGAACGGATAGTCGACGGGATAGATTCCCGACCTCTGATAGGTCTCGATGAAGTTCACGCCGACCGCTGCGACTTTGACCAAAAGCTGCGAACCGGTAGGGCTTGGCTTGTCCACTTCGGCAGGCTTCAGAACTTCCGGTCCTCCAGCGCTTCGGGCAACAATGGCTATGGGCATGTCGGGTTTTCCTCTCCTTGGTGGTCTGGTGTGATCAACCCAAGGAATCGGCGGCTCATTCCTCGCGTGAATACTTATGTGATGGAGTGAATAGATTTACTGTACGATTGACCGCATGAGTATTTCGGTAGCGGTTTCCGGGGCCAGCGGCTACGCGGGCGGAGAAGTATTGCGCCTGCTCGGGAATCACCCGGGTGTCACCGTCGGAGCGATCACCGCCCACAGCAGTGCAGGCAGCAGGCTCGGCGAGGTCCAGCCGCACTTGCATTCGCTCCGCGACCACATTCTGGAAGAGACCAGCGCGGAAAACCTCGCGGGGCACGACGTCGTCTTCCTCGCCTTGCCGCATGGCGCGAGCGCGGACATCGCCGCGCAACTGCCCGAAAAGACGCTGGTAATCGACGCCGGGGCCGATCACAGGCTCGAAGACCCCGCCGCGTGGGAACGGTTCTACGGATCTGACCATGCGGGCACCTGGCCGTACGGACTCCCTGAACTGCCGGGCCGGCGGGAGGCTCTCCGTGGCGCCCGCCGCATTGCTGTGCCGGGCTGCTACCCGACGAGCGCGCTGCTTGCGCTCACTCCCGGTTTCACGGCTGGTCTGCTGGAACCGCACGACGTCGTCATCGTCTCTGCCTCGGGCGCCTCCGGCGCCGGCAAGTCACTCAAACCCCACCTCCTCGGTTCGGAGATGATCGGTGGGATGAGCCCCTACGGCGTAGGTGGGGGGCACCGGCACACGCCGGAGATCGAGCAGGGCCTGGGCTGGGCAGCCGGCAACCCGGTCACTGTGTCCTTCACACCGACCCTGGCCCCGATGTCGCGAGGCATCCTCACCACCGCCACTGCCCGGGTGGTTCCGGGAACAACTGCGTCGCGGTTGCGTGAGGCCTGGGAACACGCGTACGACGACGAACCTTTCGTCACGCTGCTGTCCGAGGGCCAGTGGCCGGCAACCAAGTCGGTTCTCGGATCCAACATGGTCCAGCTCCAGCTCGCGTTTGATGAGCACGCGGGCCGGGTGATCGTGAGCTGCGCGATCGATAACCTCACCAAGGGAACAGCCGGCGGCGCCGTGCAATCCATGAACATCGCCCTCGGACTTGATGAGACCGCGGGCCTGACCGGGGCAGGAGTTGCACCGTGAGCGTCACCGAACCAAAGGGTTTCCGTGCGGCAGGAGTAGCGGCGGGACTGAAGTCCACCGGCGCGCGCGACGTCGCCGTCGTCGTCAATGATGGCCCGCTGCATCACGCCGCCGCCGTCTTCACCTCCAATCGCGTGGCCGCGGCGCCCATTCACTGGTCCCGCCAGGTGGTAGCGGACGGCCGGGTTGACGCCGTCGTGCTGAATTCGGGCGGAGCGAATGCGTGCACCGGCCCGCAGGGCTTCCAGAACACCCACAAGACTGCCGAAGTCACCGCCGAGACACTGGGGATATCGGCTACGGACGTGTTCGTGTGTTCCACCGGTCTGATCGGGGAGCAACTTCCCATGGATAAGCTGCTCGCAGGCGTGGGAGAGGCGGTACAGCACCTGTCCGACGGCGGGGGACCGGCTGCCGCGGAAGCCATCATGACCACGGACTCGATTCCGAAGACGGCGTCCTACCCGCCTTCACCCGATGAGCCAAGCGAGGGTTATTCCATCGGCGGCATGGCCAAGGGGGCGGGGATGCTGGCACCCGGGCTGGCGACCATGCTCGTGGTGCTCACCACCGACGCCCTGACGGACTCCGAAACCCTCGACACCGCGCTGCGCGCCGCCACCCGGGTGACCTTCGACCGGACCGACTCCGACGGCTGCATGTCCACCAACGACACCGTCGTGGTCCTCGCCTCAGGCGCCAGCGGCGTGAAGGCGGACCCTGCACAGTTTGCTGAAGCGCTCACGGGTGTCTGCTCCGAGCTGGCCCACCAGCTGATCGAGGACGCCGAAGGTGCCAGCCACACAATCGCCATCCGCACGGTCAACGCGGCAACTGAAACTGATGCCGAGACCGTTGGCCGCGCCGTCGCCCGTTCCAATCTCTTCAAGGCCGCAATCTTCGGCAAGGACCCGAACTGGGGACGCGTCCTGGCAGCCGTGGGTACAACAGACGCCGCCTTTGAACCCGACCGCCTCGACGTCGCGATGAACGGGGTCCAGATCTGCCGGGACGGCGGGATCGGGGAACCACGCGAACTGGTTGACCTCACCCCGCGGCTCGTCACGGTCGAGATCAACCTCAACGCCGGATCAGAGTCGGCGACCATCTGGACCAATGACCTTACCCACGACTACGTGCACGAAAACTCGGCCTACTCGAGCTGAGCTTCGAAGGACAACATGAATTCTTTGAACACCGCACAGGACAAGGCGGCAACGCTGATCGAGGCTCTGCCCTGGATCCAGCGCTTCGCGGGCACCACCATGGTCATCAAGTACGGCGGCAACGCCATGGTCAATGACGAGCTGCGACGCGCTTTTGCCGAAGATGTCGTCTTCCTCCACCATGCGGGCATCCGACCCGTGGTCGTCCACGGTGGAGGCCCCCAGATCAACGGGATGCTGGACCGCCTCGGTATCACCTCGGAGTTCAAGGGCGGTCTCCGTGTGACCACTCCGGAGGCCATGGACGTTGTCCGCATGGTCCTGACGGGACAGGTGAGCAGGGAACTCGTCGGTCTGATCAATTCCCACGGACCCTATGCCGTCGGGCTCTCGGGTGAGGACGGAGGTCTCCTGCGGGCTGTGCGCACCGGTACGGTCGTTGACGGTGAGGAAATTGACCTCGGGCTCGTGGGCGAAGTGGTTGGAGTGAACCCGTCGGCGATCCTCGACATCCTCGAAGCAGGGCGTATCCCGGTCATTTCGACCGTCGCCCCTGAGATCGATCACGTCGGCAGCGGGACCAACCAGGTGCTCAACGTCAATGCCGACACAGCCGCCGCCGCGCTCGCCGATGCACTGCAGGCCTCCAAGCTGGTCATCCTCACGGATGTCGAGGGCCTGTATTCGGACTGGCCCGATCAATCAAGCCTGATCTCTTCGCTCACCGCCACCGAACTGCGCGAGCTTCTGCCGGGCCTTGAATCCGGGATGATCCCGAAGATGACCGCCTGCCTGAAAGCGGTCGACGGTGCAGTGGAACGCGCACACATCGTTGACGGGCGCCAGGCACACTCCATGCTGCTGGAGATATTTACGACGGCGGGAATCGGCACCCAGGTGGTACCGGACGAGGACGTGATCGCGTGAACGAAGACATAACGACGACGGGATTCACCGCGTCAGCCCTCGTTGAGCCGGCTGTAGGAGCGGAGTGGCTTCGGCGGTACTCGAACTCCGTGCTCGGCGTGTTCGGGACGCCGCAGCGTGTGCTCGTGCGCGGTGCCGGCTGCCTGGTCTGGGACGCTGACGGCAAACAGTACCTGGACCTGCTGGGCGGCATCGCGGTGAACGCGCTCGGCCATGCGCATCCCTTCGTCACGTCGGTGATCTCCTCGCAGTTGGCAACGCTGGGGCACGTCTCGAACTTCTTCACGAGCCCCACGCAGGTGGCCCTCGCCGAGAGGCTCCTGCAGCTCGCAGATGCCCCGGACGGCTCAAAGGTGTTCTTTGCAAACTCAGGCACCGAAGCAGTCGAGGCCGCCTTCAAGCTCGCACGCCGCAACAGTACATCGCCCCAAAATGGAAAACACCGCACCCGTATCCTGGCCCTTGAGGGCGGATTCCACGGCCGTACCATGGGAGCCCTGGCGCTCACGTCGAAACAGGCCTACCGTGAACCGTTCGAGCCGCTCCCGAGCGGGGTGGAGCACCTTCCCTTCGATGATGTGGACGCTCTGGAGGCCGCGGTCGATGAGTCTGTTGCCGCCGTCGTCCTCGAACCCATCCAGGGTGAGGCGGGAGTCCGCCCACTGAGCGCCGACTACCTCCAGCGGGCACGCGAACTCACCACGCAAGCGGGCGCACTGTTGATCCTCGACGAGGTACAGACCGGTGTTGGACGTACCGGACGGTGGTTCGCGCACCAGGGCAGCGGCATCACACCGGATGCCATGACCCTGGCCAAGGGGCTTGGCGGCGGCTTTCCCGTCGGAGCCCTGATCACTTTCGGCCCGCATGTCTCAGGGCTGCTGACCGCTGGTCAGCATGGCACCACTTTTGGCGGCAACCCGGTCGCCACGGCTGCGGCACTCGCAACCCTCCATGCGCTTGAGGCGGGCGCGGTCCTGCAGAGTGCCAACGACGTCGGCGCGTTCCTGCGAGAGCACCTTGCCGCCGTCGGGGGTGTGGTCGATGTCCGGGGTGACGGACTGCTCATCGGATTCGACCTCGACGGCGAGTATGCTGCGGCCGCGGTGCAGGAGGCGCTTGCGCAGGGGTTCATCATCAATGCGCCCACACCGCGCACACTGCGTCTGGCACCGCCGTTGATCCTGACCAGGAGCGAAGCGCAGGGTTTCCTCGACGCGCTGCCCGCCATCCTGACAACCGCCAAGGAGAGACCAGCATGACCCGCCACTTCCTGATTGACACGGACCTTACGCAGTCCGAGCAGACCGCGGTGCTCGACCTCGCCCTTGAGCTGAAGAAGGCGCCCTATTCGAGTGCCGTCTACGCGGGGGAGGGCGAAGGGCGCAAAACCGTTGCCGTGATCTTCGACAAGACGTCCACACGAACCCGGGCGTCGTTCGCCGCGGGCATTGCCCATTTGGGCGGCGTGCCGCTCATCATCGGTGCCGGCGAATCCCAGCTTGGCCACAAGGAGTCCATCTCCGATACGGCGAAGGTCCTTGAGCGGATGGTCGCAACGATCGTCTGGCGCACCTACGCGCAGGCAGGGCTCGAGGAGATGGCCGCTGCGTCGCGCGTGCCCGTCATCAACGCGCTCTCGGACGACTACCATCCCTGCCAGCTGCTTGCGGATCTGCTCACCATCCGCGAGCACAAGGGCACGCTGGCCGGACTCACCATGACGTATCTGGGAGATGCCGCCAACAACATGGCAAACTCCTACCTGCTGGCGGGCGTGACGGCCGGGATGCACGTCAGGATCGCCGGTCCGGAGGGGTTCCTCCCTGAGCAGCGGATCATCGACGCCGCCAACCAGCGCGCGGCCGAGACCGGCGGCTCAGTGCACGTCACCACGGACGCCGGAAAGGCCGTAGCCGGAGCCGACGTCGTCGCGACGGACACCTGGGTCTCGATGGGCCAGGAAATCGAGGACGACGCCGCGAAGGCCGCCCGGTTCGAGTTGTTCCGGCCCTACGCCGTGGATGAGGCGCTTCTGGAGCAGGCCGATTCCGACGCCGTCGTACTTCACTGCCTGCCCGCCTACCGGGGCTACGAAATTTCGGCGGGCGTGCTGGACGGGCCGCAGTCAGTCGTCTGGGACGAGGCGGAAAACCGGTTGCACGCACAGAAGGCGCTGATGGTGTGGCTCGTGGAGCGATCATGACCGTCGGGCAACCGAGCATCCAGCCGACGACGAAGACCGCACGGCAGGCCAGGATCACGGCGCTGTTGACCGCGGAGTCTGTAAAGTCCCAGTCCGAGCTTGCAGACCTTCTCGCCGACGACGGCGTGCAGGTCACCCAGGCCACCCTCTCGCGTGACCTGGTGGAACTGGGTGCCGTGCGGGTACGTGGCAAGGAAGGTGCCCTCGTCTATGCAGTGCCGGGTGAGGGTGGCGGCAGGGCTCCGCAGAGCGGGGTGACACAGGAAATCCTGGACAGCAGACTATCCCGGCTGTGCGGGGAACTGCTCGTGACAGCTGAGGCGTCGGGAAACCTTGTTGTCCTGCGAACCCCTCCGGGAGCAGCGAATTTCCTCGCCCTGGCGATCGACCATTCCGTGATGCCATCTGTGCTCGGTACCATCGCCGGTGACGACACCATCCTGCTGGTTACCCGCGACCCGGCAGGCGGCGCCGACCTGGCCGAGCGATTCCTGCGGTTTGCCCACGAAGCCGCGTCCTGAACACATTCTTTTACAACCTGACCAACAAGAGGAGCTTTGAAGTGACCGAACGCATTGTCCTTGCCTATTCCGGCGGACTCGACACATCGGTAGCCATCGGATGGATCGCGGAGGCGACCGGCGCGGAAGTTGTTGCTGTCGCCGTCGACGTCGGACAGGGCGGCGAGTCGCTGGAGACCATCCGCCAGCGTGCTCTGGGCTGCGGCGCCGTTGAAGCCTATGTGGCAGATGCCCGCGACGAGTTCGCCAACGAGTACTGCATGCCTACCCTGAAGGCGAACGCCCTCTACATGGACGCCTACCCGCTGGTGTCGGCGATCTCGCGTCCGGTCATCGTCAAGCACCTGGTGGCCGCTGCCCGCGAATTCAACGCCTCGACCGTCGCCCACGGTTGCACCGGCAAGGGCAACGACCAGGTCCGTTTCGAGGTGGGCATCCAGACCCTCGGACCGGATCTGAAGTGCATTGCCCCGGTCCGGGACCTCGCACTCACCCGGGACAAGGCGATCGCCTTCGCCGAGGAAAAGGGCCTGCCGATCGAGACCACCAAGAAGAACCCTTTCTCGATCGACCAGAACGTCTGGGGACGCGCCGTTGAGACCGGTTTCCTCGAAGACATCTGGAACGGCCCCACCAAGGACGTCTACGACTACACGGACTCGCCGGAGTTCTCCCCGGCGTCGGATGAGGTCACGATCACCTTCAAGGAGGGCATTCCGGTGGCGATCGACGGCAACGCCGTCACGCCGCTGCAGGCGATCGAAGAATTGAACCGCCGGGCCGGTGCCCAGGGCGTTGGCCGGATCGACATCGTCGAGGACCGCCTGGTCGGTATCAAGAGCCGCGAGATCTACGAGGCACCCGGGGCGATGGCCCTCATCGCCGCCCACCGCGAACTGGAGAATGTCACCATCGAACGCGAGCAGGCACGGTTCAAGAAGACGGTGGACCAGCGCTGGACCGAACTGGTGTACGACGGCCAGTGGTTCTCGCCGCTGAAGCGCTCACTCGAAACCTTCATCGACAACACCCAGCGCTACGTTTCCGGCGACATCCGGATGGACCTGCACGGCGGTCGCGCCACGGTGACCGGCCGCCGGTCCGACGTCGGACTGTACGACTTCAACCTGGCCACCTATGACACCGGCGATAGCTTCGACCAGTCGATGGCCCGCGGCTTCATCGAGATCTTCGGGCTGTCCTCGAAGGTGGCCTCGGGCCGCGATCAGCGGGCCGGGAGCTAGCACTATGACCGCTACGAACGAAGGTTCGTTGTGGGGCGGCCGGTTCTCCGGCGGCCCCGCGGACGCCCTCGCCGCACTCAGCAAATCGACCCATTTCGACTGGCGGCTTGCCCGGCATGACATCGCCGGCTCCCGGGCGCACGCGCGTGTGCTGCACCGTGCCGGACTGCTTGACGACGGCGAACTCGCCGGCATGCTCGCCGCTCTGGACGCTCTCGACGACGACGTCCGCACGGGGGCTTATGTACCGTCAGAGTCGGATGAGGACGTGCACGGATCGCTCGAACGTGGGCTGATTGAACGCGCAGGCCCGGCGTTGGGCGGAAAGCTGCGCGCGGGACGTTCGCGCAACGACCAGGTGGCCACCCTTGGCCGAATGTACCTGCGCGAGCATGCGCGCATTATTGCCGGCGGAGTGCTTGCCACGATCGATGCGCTGATCAGTCAGGCGGAAGAGCACCTAAAGGTGCCGATGCCGGGGAGGACTCACCTGCAGCATGCCCAGCCGGTGCTGCTGAGCCATCACCTGCTGGCACACGCGTGGGCGCTTCTGAGGGATGTGCAGCGCCTGACGGACTGGGACCGCCGCGCGGCTGTGTCCCCGTATGGTTCGGGTGCGCTGGCGGGGTCATCGCTCGGCCTGGACCCGGAAGCCGTTGCGACCGAGCTTGGCTTCGACTCTGCGACGCACAACTCGATCGACGGCACCGCCGGGCGCGACGTCTACGCGGAGTTCGCGTGGGTGGCGTCGATGATCGGCGTGGATCTTTCCCGGATCAGCGAGGAGGTGATCATCTGGGCAACCAAGGAGTTCTCTTTTGTCACCCTGCACGATTCCTTCTCCACCGGCTCCTCGATCATGCCGCAGAAGAAGAACCCCGACGTCGCCGAACTCGCACGTGGCAAGGCCGGAAGGCTCATCGGAAACCTGACCGGTCTGCTCGCAACCCTGAAGGGACTGCCGCTGGCGTACAACCGCGACCTCCAGGAGGACAAGGAACCGGTGTTCGACGCCGTTGACACCCTCGAGGTGTTGCTCCCCGCTGTGTCAGGCATGATTGCGACGCTGACCTTCAACACTGAGCGGATGGCGCAGCTCGCACCACTGGGCTTCGCGCTGGCCACCGATGTGGCCGAGTGGCTGGTGCGCCAGGGCGTCCCGTTCCGGGAGGCACACGAGCTTTCCGGTGCGGCGGTCAAACTCGCGGAGAGCCGCGGCGTCGAGCTATGGGATCTGAGTGATGAGGACTACGCCGGCATCTCCGGGCATCTGACGCCCGGCGTCCGGGAGGTTCTGACCGTTGAAGGGTCACTGAACAGCCGCGACTCCCAAGGCGGAACAGCCCCTGCTGCCGTGCGTCGTCAATTGGAGGCACTGCGCAACGAACTCGCCGGGCTGCGGAACGGCCTGGCGGGATAGCGTTTCGGGCTTGGCTGGGGTCAGCGGGTTAACGGTAATGTCGGGAAAACTGCCCGAGACGATGCGAGGATGCCCGTGAATACACTCCAGCCGGCCGTACCCGAGAACCTTCCAGAGCGACTGGCGGGTGCCGCACGCGACCTGCTCGCCGCGGCCGCGGGGCTCGACGACGCCGGCCTCGCAGCGCCGTCGGTCCTTCCGGGCTGGAGCCGGGCGTACGTCGTCGCGCATGTGGAGGGCGTAGCCCGCGCAATCAGCCGCCAGGTCGAGTATGCGGCCCGTGGTGAGTTGATCGCGTTCTACGACGACGGTTCCGAGGGGCGCATGCGGGACATCGAGATGCGCGCGCAGCGACCGGTGGATACCCAGCTTGAGTCGCTGACAGACGCGGTCACGCAGGCAGTCCAGGCACTCGCGGGTGTGGCTGGCGAGGAGTGGGAAGCCCGGATCTCCTACCGGGACGGCACTGTGCGGGATGGCGCGCTCGCATTGTGGCGTGAGCTTCTCATCCACGCTTCGGATCTTGGGACCAGCCGCACCTCGCTGGACTGGGACCCTGCATTCTGCCAGTATCTCTTCGGATTCCTGAGCGCGCGGGTCCCGGACGGCCTGGCGCTGTTGCTGCAGCCGCTGGGCGAACAGCCACGGACCCTCTCCAACGGTGCCGGCGCCGTGGCGCGGACCATTGTTGTGACCGGGCTGCTGCAGGACATTGCGGCGTGGCTGGCCGGACGGAAGCCGCTCGGCGGCCTGAATGCCAGCGCTGCGGCCGACGCCGTGGACCTCCCGGACCTGCTGCCATGGCCTGCCGCCGTCGCGCCCTTGAAGTAGATGGAACCCCTGCTGGCCTTATCAGCGCCGTGTCGCTGCGCTAAGTTGGAAAGCAACCAAGCACGAGCAGTACCTAAGGTGGGCGGTCGATGAAGTCCGATGTTGATCCATCCGCAGCACAGACTGTGATGCCCCTGGGCCGGATTGAGCGCCTGCGGGACGGCTACGTGCTGGCTTTCGACCGGCAATTCGACTACCCGCGGTCCTACATCTGGAACCTCCTGACAGATCCTGCGAAGGTTCGTCGGTGGCTTGGGACGTTGGAGTCAAGTTGGGAGTTGGGGAAGGAATACTCACTCGATATGGGTGGGGGTGCGAGCACAGGGACTGTGCTGCAGCTTAATCCGCCCACGAGCCTGCAGATCACGTGGGATGACGAATTGGGATTGGAATCGATCCTCGAGTGGCGGGTCCTGGAGAGCGACGGCGGTGCCCTGCTCCAGTTGAGGGCACGATCCGAGACCGCCGATTTCCTCACTGAGGGCGCCGCCGGCTGGCAGCAGATCCTGGCCGCACTCCTGGACGTTGCCGCAGGCCGGGAGCCCGAGCTGCCGGGTGATTGGGCAGCCCTGCGGGATGCCTACGCGGCGGAGTTCGGCGTGTCGAACACCATGGGCTCGCTCGAGACCGACGACGGCGTCCAGATGGTGCACTTCGATCGTCGCCTCAACTCCACGCTGCCGCTCGTTAAGGACGCGCTCACCGCCGACCCGGAGCAGCAGCCCCGCGTGGAGCAGGCCGAGGTGGACTTCACCGCCGACGGCGACTCGACAGTCCTGACCGTGCGGCATGTCATCGATGAATCCTCGGAGGCAGCGGCGCTGCTGGCCCAGTGGCACGCGCACCTGGACGCCGTTGCTGTCTCGATCAACGGCGACCAGCCGCACCTCAGTGTCCGGAAACTCCACGCACTCGAGGAGTTTTACCGGGCAACCCTGAATACCGGCCAGTAACCTGGTTAGCCGGCTGCACGTTCACGTTCCAGCAGGCTTGTCTTGACCTCCAGGCCCCACCGGAAGCCGCCGAGGCTTCCGTCGGTGCGGATCACGCGATGGCAGGGAACGAAGAGTGCAGCAGCATTCAGTGCACACGCGCCGGCTGCCGCGCGAACTGCAGCCGGCCTTCCAGCCAAGGCTGCGTACTCCGAATACGTAACGGGCCGGCCGGGCGCCACAGTCCGGAGCACATCCCAGGCGTGGCTGCGGAAAGGACCGGAAAGCTGGTGCACGGGGACGCCCTCGATCGCCGTGAGTTCGCCGTCATAGTATGCGTGGACGGCGTCCGTGATTGGCCCCAGATCATCGACGGGTTCGATCTCCGTGGCAAGCAGTGCGGGGTGAATCTGCCCAATGAGCTCCGCCGTGTCGGTTGTCCAGCCGGAGGCAAGAACCGCGCCGTCCCGCTCGATGACCGTGAAGGGTCCGTCGGGTGTGGTGATAGTGGCTGTGCGGGTGGTCATGATGCAAGGGCCTTCCTGGTTGTCTTTCGGGTGGACGCCGTGTCGGAGCCGGCGGCGGTCTTCACAGTGGTTTTCTCAGCGGCGAGCCGCCTGAGATGCATGGTTGCGTAGGAGCGCCACGGGCTGAACTGTTCCATCCAGGATGGTGCCGGACGCAGGTCCGGGGCAGCCTTGGTGAGTTTCGACCAGCCGTTGCGCACAGCGGAGTCGTTGTCGAGCTGGATGTCGGTGGCTCCCAGCACGCGCATCGCGACGTAGCGTACGGTCCATGGGCCGATTCCCGGCAGGGGCAGAAGCTTTTCGGCCAACTCGACGGGGCTGTCCTCGACTCCGATCGTCAGGGCGCCCGCGGCTAGTGCTTCCACAGCCCTAAGCAGGCTGGAGGTCCGGCGTCCGGGGCCCTTGAGCAGTGGGCGTGCACCCTCGACGAGAGCGGCAGGCGTAGGGAAGAGCCGGTCGAACCCGGGCTGGTTGAGCACCGACGGCGAACCGAGAACGCTCAGGGTGTTCAGGATGCCGGTGGCAGCGGCGACGGTGATCTGCTGCCCGATCATCGCCCGAACAAGGATTTCCTGCGGATCCATCGCGCCTGGGAGCCTGATGCCTGGAGCCACGCGGACTCTTTCGGCCATCTGTTCATTCCTGGAAAGCACCGAATCGACGGCCTCCGGATCTGCATCGAGGTCGAACAATCTGCGGATACGGGACAGGAGCACCGGCAGGTCCTTCAGCTTCTCCACCATGACCGAAACGTCCAGCACACCAGCGCCGGGACGGGCACTGAACCAGCCCTCGCCGCCCGGTAACCGGACGAGTCGCGCGTAGCTGTCCGCTGTCGCCTGCTCTACTCCCTTCACTGCACGCGCTTGCAGGAACGCGAACACGCCGTCGTCGTACGGGGGCCGGAGGGGAAGCGTCAGGTTCAGCGATGTCGGCGCGCCGCCGGAAGTCGGAGCATGCGACGTCCGCCGGCTGCGCTCACGCAGTTGAGTGGGGGAGAGGTCATACACTTCCTGGATGGTCTCGTTGAACTGCCGGATGCTGTTGAAACCGGAAGCAAAAGCCACGTCAGAGAGAGCCATGTCCGTGGCAGTCAAGAGGGCCCGCGCTGTCTGGGCGCGATAGGCCCGGGCCAGGGCGAGCGGACCGGCCCCCAGCTCCTGTCCGAGGATCCGCCCGAGTTGCCGGGTTGAGTACCCCACCCGCCGCGCCAGTCCAGGCACACCGCTGCGGTCGATCTCGCCGTCCGCAATCAGCCGCATCGCCCGGGCTGCGGTGTCGGAGCGCAAATTCCATTCCGGTGTGCCGGGAACGGCTTCCGGAAGGCACCGTTTGCATGCCCGGTAGCCTGCTTCGTGCGCCGCCGCCGACGTGGGGTAGAACCTTACGTTCGACGGCTTGGGCGTCCGGGCGGGGCAGGATGGGCGGCAGTAGATGCCTGTGGTCGCGACGGCCGTGACGAACTGCCCATCGAAGCGGGTGTCCCTCGAATCGATCGCCCGGTACCTCTGCCAAAAGTCCATTCCCCCATCCTCGCAGGCTGCGACGGGTCGCTGCCAGCGGAAATCGGACATCGCCGTCAGCGGTCCCGGACAGGTATTGATACGGTCGATCCGTGGAATCAGCCTCCGAACGCAGCCGGCTGGCGCATCCGGCCATCGACGTAGCGCCGTTACTTTTGGGTGCGCTCATTACGCACGACGACGGCGCCGATCCGGTCACCGTCCGTGTGACCGAAGTAGAGGCGTACATGGGCTCGGACGATCCCGGTTCCCACGCGTTCCGCGGGCAGACCGCCCGCAATGCCACCATGTTCGGCGGGGCCGGGCACCTGTACGTCTACTTCACCTACGGAATGCACTACTGTGCCAACGTCGTGTGCGGCGTGCCCGGACAAGCGACCGGTTTGCTGTTGCGCGCGGGCGTCGTCGTCGGCGGCCTGGAAACAGCACGACGACGGCGCGGCCACCCGAAGGCGGATCGCGACCTCGCGCGAGGCCCGGCCCGGCTCGCCCAGGCGCTGGGTATCGACCGTGAGCTCAACGGCGCCGACGTTTTCGGCGAACGTCTCCGACTCGAATTTCCCGAGCGCCCGACCGATGCTTCCACGATCGCGACCGGGCCGCGCGTCGGCGTCAGCGGTTCCGGCGGTTCCTCCTCCTACCCGTGGCGGTTCTGGCTCGCGGGCGATCCCAGCGTGTCCGTGTACCGGGCGGCGAAACCACGTGCGCGCCGGACACCGGTGGTTCCGTGACAGGCACGTTCATGGAAATTCAGTGCGCCCGGGATAGAATTGACGGTCCGCCTTGGCGAGAGGGAACGCACAATGCCTGAATTGTCTTCAGCCCACAATGAGCTGGAACACGAGCGCGCCTACGTGGCCGGCCTGTACCGGCGGCTCGATGAACTGCGCGCCGAAAAACAACGCCAACTGGACCAGGTCCGGCGGACGATTGCCGCGGGCTCACACCAGAACCGGTCCGAACGGGACGCGTTCGCCACCATGTACGAGGACCGCCTTGCGCAGTTGAACGCGGTTGACGACCGCCTGGTTTTCGGCCGCCTGGACCTCGATTCCGGTGAGGAACGCTACATCGGGCGAATCGGTCTCTCCACCGAAGACCTCCAGCAACTCATGGTCGACTGGCGGGCACCCGAAGCCGGCACGTTCTACCAAGCGACGGCTTTCGAACGGATGGGAGTACGACGACGCCGGCACCTCATCCTCTCAAGGCGGAACGTAGCAGCCATCGAGGACGACGTCCTGGATGCCTCCATGCTGACCGACTCGGGCTCCCTCCAGGGGGAAGGGGCGCTGCTCGCCGCACTGAACTCGCGACGCACCGGCCAGATGTCGGACATCGTCGGAACCATCCAGGCCGAACAAGACCGGATTATCCGCGCTCCGCTGCCTGGCGTCGTCGTCGTCCAGGGTGGTCCCGGTACCGGAAAGACGGCCGTCGCCCTGCACCGCGCGGCCTACCTCCTCTATACGCACCGGGAACGGTTGAAGTCCGCCGGTGTTCTGTTGGTGGGGCCCACTGACGCGTTCATGAAGTACATCGAGCGGGTGCTTCCATCCCTCGGCGAAACCGGCGTGGTGATGGCGAGCGTCGGCAACCTGATGCCCGGAATCCATGCCGAACCGGAGGCTGACGAGGCGGTTGCGGAACTCAAGGGCAGGCTTGAGATGGCCGCGGTGGTCAAGCAAGCTGTCGCGAACCGTCAACGCATTCCCGCGGAGAACCGGAAGCTCAACGTCGAGGGAAGCATCCTCACGCTGACCCCGCGCCAGGTGCGCCGCGCACGCGACCGGGCGCGGGCAACAGGCAAGCCGCACAATGAAGCGCGGGCCACCTTCGTGAAGATCATGCTGCGTGAACTGACCGAGCAGCTGACTGAGCAGCTGGAGGAATCGTCAGGGGCGGGCAACACGGCCGACCGTTCATACCTGGCGGAGGACGTCCGCACGTCCCGCGACGTGAGGATCGCGCTCAACCTTGCCTGGATGCCGATGACGCCGGAGAAGCTCCTTCGCGACCTCTTCAGCAAGCCGGCTCAACTTGAAGCGGCAGCCCCCCATCTGACGGAGGCCGAACGGTTCCTTTTGCAGCGCCCGGAGGACGCCGCGTGGACGGAGGCCGATGTCCCGCTGCTGGATGAGGCGGCTGAGCTGCTTGGTGAGCTGGATGCTTCGGCCGGGCGAAACGCTGCGGAAAAGGAACAGGAACGACGCCGCGACCTCGCCAATGCGGAACGCGCGCTTGAGAACGTGAGCGCTTCACTTGCTGACGCGGGCGTCGACGGCGTGCTGACTGCGGAGGCGCTTGCCGAACACAACGTGGTCACTGACGCACGCCTCACCGCCGCGGAGCGGGCGTCCGGTGACAGGACGTGGGCATACGGTCACGTTGTCGTGGATGAGGCGCAGGAACTTTCGCCCATGCACTGGCGCCTGCTGATGCGCAAGTGCCCCATCAAATCGTTCACCATCGTCGGCGATATCGCGCAGACCAGCTCCACGGCCGGATCACACTCGTGGCAGCAGGCGCTCGAACCGTTCGTGGGGGACCGCTGGCAGCTGGAGGAGCTGACGGTCAATTACCGTACGCCGGCCCAGATCGCCGAGGCCGCGGTGCGGATGGCCAACGCTGCGGGGCTCGTCGTGTCGGCGCCGAAGGCAGTCCGGGAAGGGCGCTGGGATCCGGTGGTCGACCGGGCTTCGGAGCTTGTGCCCGCTTTGCTCGACGCGCTGCCTAAGGAGCTGGAAGTTGCTGCGGACGGATTGCTGGCAGTGATTGCGCCCGTGCGGTTGATCGGCGAGGTGCGCTCCGCGGTGAGAAGTGTCTATGGCGACCGCGTGGGCCATGGTGCAGGAGGGCCGGGCCAGGACATCGTGGTGATAACCCCCCGTGAGGCCAAGGGACTCGAGTTCGACGGCGTGATCGTGTTGGAGCCCGCGGAGATGCTGAAAACCGATTCGGTCAGGGTCGGCGATTTGTATGTCGCGATGACCCGCCCAACGCAGCGGTTGCGCCTCATTGCGACCGGCGAAGTTCCAGAGGGCATTGAGGGCTGATATTTTGATTCTGTGCGTCAACCAACAGAAACTCCTGGCTCAGCCGTGACCGATCAACATAATGACAGCTCCTTCGAGACCCTCTGGCAGGAGTTGAAGTGGCGCGGTCTGGTCCACGTTTCGACCGATGAAGTGGAGCTCGAGAAGCTTCTGGCCGGTGAGCCGATCACCTACTACTGCGGATTCGACCCGACCGCGCCGAGCCTGCACCTGGGAAATCTAGTGCAACTCCTGACCATGCGGCGGTTGCAGTTGGCGGGTCACAGGCCGCTTGGTCTGGTTGGCGGGTCCACCGGTCTTGTCGGGGACCCGAAACCCTCCGCAGAACGGACCATGAACACCAAGGAAACCGTCGCCGAGTGGGTCGGTTACCTGCAGGGCCAGGTGCAGCGGTTCCTCAGTTTCGAGGGGGTCAACGCCGCGCAAATGGTCAACAACCTTGACTGGACGGCGCCCATGAGCGCCATCGACTTCCTGCGGGACATCGGGAAGTACTTCCGTGTGGGCACGATGCTCAAGAAGGATGTAGTTGCTTCGCGGTTGAACTCGGATGAGGGCATCAGTTACGCGGAATTCAGCTACCAGATACTTCAGGGCATGGACTACCTTCACCTCTACCGTGACTACAACTGCGTCCTGCAGACCGGCGGATCCGATCAGTGGGGCAACCTAACCAGCGGGACCGAGCTGATCCGGAAGGTCGAAGGCAAGTCGGTCCATGCGATCGGCACGCCCCTGATCACCAATTCAGATGGCACCAAGTTCGGCAAGAGCGAAGGGAACGCCATCTGGCTGGATCCGGCGATGACAACGCCTTACGCCATGTACCAGTTCTGGCTCAACGCTTCCGACGCCGACGTCATTGATCGGCTCAAGATCTTCACGTTCCGCAGTCGTGCAGAGATTGAGGAACTTGCCGAGGAAGTGGTGAGCCGGCCGCATCTACGAACTGCCCAGCGGACGCTTGCCTACGATGTGACTTCGCTGGTCCACGGAGTGCAGGCGACAGAGAAGGCCATTGCGGCTTCGGCGGCGCTATTCGGCCAGGGCGATCTACGGGAACTGGATGAGGGCACCCTCCTGGCCGCGACCGCCGAACTCCCGAACGCGACGGTGAGCCGTGACGCCCTCGACATCATCGAGCTGCTTGTTGCAAGCGGCCTGGCCGCGAGCAACTCGGCTGCGCGACGCACTGTTACGGAGGGTGGCGCCTACGTGAACAATGAGAAGGTCTCCGTTGCCGAGACGGCAATCAGCCCGGACAGGCTGCTGCACGGTCGGTTTTTGCTGCTTCGACGCGGAAAAAGGAACCTTGCAACTGTCGAGGTCCGGCCCTAGCCAGAGGGATTTGCACGGAACTGACTGTCCGTGTAAAGTTTTCTGAGTTGCCGCCGGTGAGTGGCAACAACCCCCTCCTAAAACCAAACGGTTCGGGCGTGCGCTGAGTGCAAAAGCCCAAAGTTCCGGTGTTTTTTGGTGGGTGGATTCGAATTTGTTTCATCGAATTCCGGCCTGGCGGCCGATTTGACAGAAAGAATTCGGATGAATTAGATTTAGTAACAACGCAGCACGGAAATGTAAATAAGAATTACGGATTATGTGAATTGCTTCTGTTGTTTGAGAACTCAATAGTGTGCCATGTTTGTTGATACCGATTGTTTTTTGATTGGTTGATTTGCTGGTCGCCTCACTTTGTGGGGTGGCTGGTTTTTTGGC
>NZ_JBTNCT010000039.1:0-1734 GCF_054511355.1 Arthrobacter tecti | reverse complement strand
AGCCCGGATTTTTCATGAGGGTCGGATTGGTAGCTGGACTCGCGGTTGATTCTGGCCTCGGGGTGATTTGTGGTTTTTGGGCTCGCTGGCGGGGCCTGTTGTCGCTGGCTGGGGCGTCGGTTTCCACGTCTTCCGATGGGTGTGCCGTGATTGCGGTGGCTGACTGGTCTGTTCTCAGGCCAGGCGAGGTATCCGTTGTCGGAGGTTGTGTTTGAGCCCGGTGATGGTGGTCAGGAGTGTGGTGATCGTCGCGGCTTCCGGTGTTTTATCGGGGATCAGCAGCAGTTTCCTGCGGGCTCGGGTGATGATTTTCCCGGCGGTGGCGAAGAGCCGGTATCGCCACCGTTTGATGTCCCAGCCACGGGCTATATGTCCGGTTGGCAGGATAGTCAGTTGTAGCCAGGAGACCAGGTTCATGGCCAGGGCGGCGATGTGAGCCCAAGCCTGATTGGCATGGAAGTCGAAGAACGGCAGTTTCCCGAGCCCAGTGTTCTTCAGGGTTTTGATCCGGTTCTCACACCGCCCCCGGGCCCGGTGCCGGGCATCAAGGGTGGGCCCGTGCCAGCGCGGCGAGTTCGTCAGAAAGGCCGTGATTCTGTGCCCGTCCACGTCGAGCAGCGTTGCCTGCGCCCCGGGGTGAAGGGGTTCGGCACGTAGGAACAGGTTCGTTCCGGCCGGGTAATCTGTGAGCCCGAGGATCTCGGTGGCGTTGATAACCCACGCGTCGGTGCGTTCCTTACCGTTTTGGTCCAGGGCCGGCTGCCAATGCGCTTTGTCGTTAATCCAGGCGACCATGTGGGCTTTGGTGACTGGTACCGGGTAGGACACCGTGAACTGAACGCCTAACGATGCCAGGTAGTGCAGGAACTTCCTTGACGCCCCGGCACTATCGGTGCGCACCAGCACCTTGTCCCCGATGAGCTCGCCGTGTCCGTCGTAGAAGTCGTCCGGAAGCTGTTCGATGGCCTGGGTGAACACCGTGATGTGGTCTTGTGCACTGTTGGCCCCGGCGTTGCCAGGGCGCATCAACGCAGCCAGGATTTCCCCGGTCCCGTTGCCCGCACCGTAATCGACGCTGGCGATGAAAGGGGCGAATCCATACCCGCCCTTGTAGGTGCCCACGGCCTGTTCCTTGTCGCTATGGGAGCTCACGAGCGTGGCATCGAGATCGATGACTAACGGCTCCAAGACGGTCGCCTTCAGCGCCGGGTTCCGTTCCCCGGCAGCGTCCCATGCCCGTGAGCGCAGCTCTCGCGTCAACGTCGCGAAGCCGTAACCGAAGACGTCCGGGTTGGCGACAACCCGCTCGAAGAACCGTGAGACGGTCGCGTTTGAGGCCACGTTTCCGAAGACGCCGGCACTGGTCCGTAGGATGTCCAGATCCGAGACGTGTTCCCCGCCGCCGGCGAGCATGACCGCCAAGGATCCCAGAATCGTGCCGGGCCGATGCCGGGCACCGGACGGGACGAATTGCCCTAAACGGTCCTCACATAAGTCCCGGATCCCGAGCGCGTCGATCAAGGACGTCACCACGTTCAGCCCCGCATGGGAGACCAGCGACTGCTCCGTCGTGGCGACAGGAAGGGACGGGAAAACACGGGTACTCTTGGACATCAGAAAGGTGCTTCTTTCAGCCGGTGGAACAGTGCGTCAACAACACTATTTTCCCAGCTCAGAAGCACCTTTCGTCGCTTAAACACACCCTGCGACCCCACCCTCATGAAAACCCCGGGC
>NZ_JBTNCT010000038.1:0-1746 GCF_054511355.1 Arthrobacter tecti | reverse complement strand
CTAGGTGCGTGGGTCAGTAATGGCGGGCGCTGTTTTTAAAACGCCGACGTATTAGCGGTGCCCTGGCGGTGTTGGCTGGGAGAATTGGGGGTATGGATTCCGGTGGCGATGAAGGCCTTTTTGATGATGCACTGGTCGAGCGGGCAGAGCGTGCTGCGGATGAGCGGGTGGATACCAACGGCGGGGTGAGGAAGCGTTTCAGGGCGTTTGAGCCTGATGCGGTGATGCTGGTTCCGCCGTCGTTGGATGAGTGGTTGCCGCGGGGTCATCTGGCCCGGTTCATTGCCGAACTCGTCGAAGCGGAACTGGATTTGACCCGGTTTTACGCCTCCTACGCGAAGGCCAAGGGCCAGCCGCCGTATGATCCGCGGTTGATGCTGCGGGTCGTGCTTTACGGGTACTGCGTTGGGGTGCGGTCCTCGCGGGAGCTGGAGAAAGCGTGCACGGACGTGGTCGCTTTCCGGTGGTTGGCCGCTCAGCAGGCCCCGGATTTCCGGTCCATTGCCCGGTTCCGTGAACGCCATCTCGCGGCGCTGGCGAATGTGTTTCTTCAGGCGTTGGAACTCTGCCGGGCCGCAGGGATGGTGAAGTTGGGGCACGTGGCGTTGGACGGTACGAAGGTGCGGGCCAACGCTTCCCGGCATAAGGCCATGTCCTACGCCCGGCTGAGCGTCAAGCAGAAGGTCCTGGCCGAGGAGATCAGCGACCTGATGGCGGAGGCCAGGAGCGTGGACGCGGCCGAGGATGCCCGCTTCGGGCCGGGCAAACGCGGCGATGAGCTGCCCGCGGAGCTGGCCAACCGGACCCGCCGTGCGGCGGCTTTGAAAACCGCACGGGAATCCATTGAGGCCGAAGCCGCGGACAAGGCACGCCGTGAGGCCGAGGAAAAGGCCCGGAACCGTGGGGACGACGACGGGGATGTCTCCGGCAGGGGCGATGCTGCCGCCGCGGCGGCGGAACCGAAACCCACGGCGCAACGGAACTTCACCGACCCGGACGCGAGGATCATGAAGACCGCGGACGGGTCCTACCACTACTGCTACAACGGGCACGCCGTCGTTGATGCCGGGCACCAGGTCATCGTCGCTACCGAACTGAACAACACCGCGGTGGACGTGCGGCAACTGGCACCGATGGTCAAGAAAACGCAGGACACACTAAAGGCCATGCCCCGGAAGTGGAGTGCCGACGCCGGATACTGCTCAGCAGGAAACCTGGACCACGTCAAGGAAATCGAGACTACTCACGCGGGCACGGAGTTCTTCATCTCCACCAGGCGGATCAAACACAGCCAACCCGTCCCGGAGGCGCCCCGGGGCAGGATCCCAGCGGACGCGACCCTCACTGAGCGGATGGCCCGGAAACTCAAAACGAAGAAAGGCCGGAAGGTCTACGCCCGCCGCAAAGCCATCGTGGAACCGGTCTTCGGACAAATGCACACCCGGCAAGGCAAACATGTGCTCCTGCGCGGGCTCGAGAAGGCATCCGCGGAATGGAACCTGATGGCCGGCTGCCACAATCTGCTCAAACTCCACAGCCACCGTATCCGAACCGTCTGAACACAGGCGGGAAACCGGGGTGTCGGACCCGGGCTGAGTACCACCGGCCACGCCCCACGACGGCCTTCCAAACGTTCGTCCCCGCAAACCGGTATCCGGTCACCAATTCCAGGACAACGGACTGCGGCCCGGCAATCAGCGCTCAACCCTGCGAGACGGTCAAACCACTACCGACACACGCACCTAG
>NZ_JBTNCT010000037.1:0-1768 GCF_054511355.1 Arthrobacter tecti | reverse complement strand
TCTAGCGCTCCTTGGGGGTTGAAACTTTGAGACTGGTCTTGAGTTTTCAGGCGGCCTTTGGCAGGCGGGCGTTGTCGATGTAGCCGCGGATGTGATGGTCGATGGTGTTCAAGGCGTGGCGCAGCTCGGGTGGTGCGGGCGGCTTATCGGCGGCCAGCAGCGGCTTGAGTAGCCGGTTGTGGACCTTGGTGTAGAAGATCGCGACCCGTTGTCCGTCCGCGGTGAGTTGGTAGGTGTTGGTGTGTGGGCGGCGTTCGATGAGCCCGTTACGGCGTAGCCGGGCCAGGTCGTAGCTCATCTGGTTGGTGCTGTAGGCCGTCCCGAGCAGGTGGTTCACCTGGGCGCGCAGGCTCCGGTGGGTGAATCCGATGGTGTTCAGGGCGACGCAGAGAGCGCCGAGCAGGGCCATGACCCGAGGGTCGCCGAACCGCAGGGCCGGGGCCCGCCTGCCATCCTCGGTGAGGGTGGACTGTGCGACCCGCTCAAAGGCTGGGCTCGCAAGGACACAGCCCTGCCCGACACGTTCAGTATCGAGCAGCCGGGCATTGATGTCACGGGCTTTGGTCTGCAGTTCATCCAGATGCTCAAGGCGGCGGTGGCAGCCCAGGTCACCGGGTGAGTTCACGACGGTTTCGATGCGCAGTGCACGTCCGCCCTTGAGGTACTGCTTGATCCGGGAGTGCTTGTAGAAGGCGTTGATGGTGACCTCGGTGTCGCGGGTAACAACCTTGGTCTTGAACACGTCCTGAGTCCGGCGTAGACGACCCTGGCGGATCTGCCGGCCGAAAACCAGTTCGAGTGTCTCGGGTCTTCCCAGATCGAGGTTATCGACCACGAGCGCTTCGAAGAAGCCGCGAGCCCGCCGGGGTGCGTCAAAGACCAGGGTGCGGGAGATCTCGATCTGGCGCATGGACAGTTCCCACCAGTACCCGGCGTCCCGGTCGTGATCGGTTAGCGGCAGCGGCAGAACGGCCATCCAGCGTTTGAAGAAAACCCCGATGGTGCCCGGGCCGAGCCGGTCACAGATGTCCTGCAGCGCTTCGGGGTCTTCACAGGTGGCGAACCCGTTGGACAGGGCGGTGAAGCCGATCCCGGCTTGCGTGGCCTGGCGTTTGGCCCACTCATGGCCATTGAGCCAAACCTTGATCGGATACGGGAAGTACGCGCAGACCTTGATGAACGCCGGCCCGAAGTCCGCATCCCAGAGGTAGAAGTAGAAACAGGTCACCCGCCGGTCGGCCTTGGTGAAGGAAAACCACGGGATCCCGTTGGAACCCTGCCGTTCGGCGGTGGCGAACACGTTCTGGTATTCCTGCGCCACCCCGATCGCTGCGACACCGGACCTGCCCGTCCTGGCCTGGGCATCGACGTACCGACGCATTACATCGATCTTCCGCTCGCCCTTGCCGAAGCGGATCAATGGGACATGGTTGTCCTGCGCGAAGGTGTTCACCGAGCGGCGGAACGCTGTGCCGATTTTCTCCAGGATCGCCGGCGACGGAATCGGATTACCCAGATGCTCCCGCATGAACGTCACCACCTGCCCGCCCATCTGCAGCTTCGGGACGTACCCGTTAAGATAAATCCGGTCCAGGCACTGGATATCCAATGCCACGTGACCGTCAAGGACCTCGCTGATATTCACCATCTGACCCACCGCGCTTTTCGGATGATTCACCATCAACTCAAGGATGCGCCCGCACCGGCCCGAGCGTCATCAGCAAGACCCGGCCACCCGCCTCGGCGGTCAGAGGCGAAGCCTCACTGG
>NZ_JBTNCT010000036.1:0-1798 GCF_054511355.1 Arthrobacter tecti | reverse complement strand
GGCGGGTTCTAGTGGTCGTTGCAACACCCCCGTCTTTCGGGAGTTACAACGACAATGGCTTCATCATCTATCAGCGGGTCTTCCTTAGCGAAAGAGTCGTCTTCGGCGGAAACGGATCCGAAACCCGGAACAGGGCAGAGGCGCGCTTACCGTCGTTACACGGCGGCGGATAAGGAAGCGTTCTTTGTTCTGCTGGATCGGACCGGGAAGGTGAGCGCTGCGGCCAGGGAGCTGGGGATCACCCGGCAGACCGGGGACAAGTGGGCTCATGAAGTAGGCGCCGTTCCCAAGAGACCTCTCGAGGCGCCGCAGCAGCGGGCGAGTCAGGCCCAGAAGGACGGATTCTTCGCTGCTCTGGAACGCTTGGGCAGCGTGAGCCTGGCGGCACGGGAGCTCGGCTTGAAGCCGGGTAAATGCTACCTCTGGGTCCGGAAGGCGGGGAATGCGCCGCGCCCGTGGGTGAAGAAGCGTGAGGAATTCCTCCGGCTGCGTGAAGCCGGTATCAGCACCAGAGAAGCCGCGAAAGCTGCCGGGGCTAGCCTGCGCAGCGGATATAGATGGAATGAAGCCCTGCTTCAGGGCAACGGCCGCGTCGGTGGGAGCCAAAGCGTGGTCCTGCCGTATAACCAGGAGGTGACTACAACTCTTGTCGAACCCCTGGTCCTCGACGTGACACCGCCGGAGCAGGCGTGCCCGGCTCCGTTGACCGGGGCAGAGCCGCCCGCCGCGCCCGTAGCAGCTGGGGTGGCCCAGGAAGCCCTGGAACAGGAAATCAGCCCCCGATATCTGTCCCTGATAGAGCGCGAGAGGATCGCGGACCTGCACGCACGGGGTGAGTCGGTGCGTGCCATCGCGCGGGCATTGGGACGCTCCCCGGGCTCGATCAGCCGGGAGATCGGACACAACAGCCACCCCGTCCTGGGCTACCAACCCTACGGCGCGCAACGGCAGGCAACCGCCCGCCGGCCACGCCCCAAGGCCAGTAAACTGGCAGCAGCCGGGCCGCTGCGCGAGTATGTGAAATCAAAGCTGCGCGAGCACTGGTCACCAGAGCAAATCTCCAACACGCTGATCAAGGAATTCCCCGATGACCCCTCTATGCGTGTGAGCCCCGAAACGATCTACCAGTCCCTCTACTTCCAGGCCCGCGGCGGACTCAACCGCGAGGTCAAACAGGCACTGCGCACCGGGCGGACCCGGCGTAAGAAACACAAAAACCCCGAGGAACGCAGCACCCGTTTCCGGGACCCCATGATCAATATCTCCGAACGCCCCGCCGAGGTCGAGGACCGCGCCGTGCCCGGTCACTGGGAGGGCGACCTCATCACCGGGACCAACAATCAGTCCGCCATCGGAACCCTGGTCGAACGCACCACCCGCTACGTCATACTCGTCCACCTCCCGGTAGATCACAGCGCAGCATCCGTCCGGGACGGGCTCATCACAGCACTGGGCCCGCTGCCCGAGCACCTACGCGGCTCTCTCACCTGGGATCAAGGCGTGGAAATGGCCAAACACAACGCCTTCAGCATCGCCACCGACATGGACGTCTACTTCTGCGACCCCCACAGCCCCTGGCAACGCGGATCCAACGAGAACACCAACGGACTACTACGCCAGTACTTCCCCAAAGGCACCGACCTCAGCCGCTACGGCCCTGAAGACCTCGAACACGTTGCCCAGGAACTCAACGCCAGACCACGCAAAACACTCAACTGGAACACCCCAGCCGAGCAATTACGTGATCTACTCATAACCAGCTAACCACCGGGTGTTGCAACGACCCCCAGAATCCGCC
>NZ_JBTNCT010000035.1:0-1828 GCF_054511355.1 Arthrobacter tecti | reverse complement strand
TCCCACCTTGATCGAGTCCAGAGCTTCGGCTATACCGGGAACCATCCGGCCGAGCAACAGCCCGGCTATCATCGCTGCGACGATCCACACGGGAAGCAACCGGTCAAGCGTTGGGAGCCTTACCTGTTTGGGCTCTTGGGGACTGGTTTGCTGCAGGGCGGTCTGACTCACCGTGCTCCTTACTCAGGGCCACGCGGAACCCGGATCGAATAAATTGATCAGTATCGATATGAGTATGGCGATACGTATCGATGATTGTCAATGTGGGTGCATAATGGTGGAATGACCACTATCGCCGAGGCTCACTCCGAAACTCCATCAGAGGACAACGAGGCGTGCTGCACGCCGTCGGCTACGTCTGGACTAAGTGCCGCCCGCGCAGCGGAACTGTCCAGGCAGTTCAAAGCGATAGCAGATCCAAACCGCCTGCGTCTGCTCTCGCTGATCTCGGCAGGCAAGGACCACGAAGCGTGTGTGTGTGATCTGACGGAGCCACTCGACCTCGGCCAACCAACCGTGTCGCACCACCTGAGAATCCTGGTCGACGCAGGGATCCTCAACCGGGAGAAGCGCGGCGTCTGGGCCTATTACTCGCTTGTGCCCGGCGCCCTCGAGTCCCTCGCTTCCAGCCTGGCGGATCCCCGGTAAGCCGCACACCCTGGTTCAGGAACAACCCGTGCTGACTGACCAGGACCGCCCGCGTGGCGGTCTTGCTGCCATGTGCATCGCTCAGACTACGAGCTGGGGTCTTCTCTATTATTCGCTTCCGGTCGCCCTGGTGCCGATCGGTGATGACACTGGATGGTCCATCGCCGCGATGACGGCGGCATTCTCTGCCGGACTGATCGTTTCGGCACTCGTCGGAGTACGGGTGGGACGCGCCCTTGACCGTACAGGACCTCGATGGTTGATGAGCGCCGGAAGCATAGTGGGGGTACTGGCGCTGCTGCTCGTCGCCTGGTCGCCCAGCTTCGCCGTGTTCGCCGCCGCCTGGCTGCTGGCGGGGTTTGCGCAGGCCGCAGTGTTCTACCAACCCGCGTTCGTGATCATTACCCGCTGGTACGGCGCTGGCCGGGCACGGATCCGGGCTTTGACGGCATTGACCCTCGTGGCAGGGTTCGCGTCGACCATCTTTGCACCTGTCACGGCAGCCCTGATCGCCGGGCTGGGATGGCGTGATACCTATCTTGTCCTCGCGGGGATCCTCGCTGTGGTGACGATCCCTCTGCACTGGTTCTTCCTCAACGCCCATTGGTCCACACCCATTGGCTCCTCGGTTGGTGACCGGTCAGGACAGGAAACCCAGGCCCTCATGCGCAGCGGACCATTCCGGCTGCTTCAAATAACCATGGCGCTGTCCACGCTCGCACTGTTCGCGGTGACGTTCAACCTCATCGCGCTCTTCCTCGAACGCGGGATCAGCTACCAGAGTGCAGCGCTGGCATTCGGGCTGATCGGGGTTGGCCAGGTGATCGGGCGCATCGCCTACTCAGCCTTGCCCTCCAGCACTTCTCCGGTCCGAAGAATGGTGGTGCTCAACGCATTGGGAGCAGTATGCGTCTGGGTTTTGGCGCTGACCGCCGGTCCGGCAGGTTTGCTGGTCGCGGTCGCCATCATTGCCGGGATGGTGCGCGGCTGCAACACCCTCCTTCAGGCAACTGCCGTGTCCGACCGGTGGGGTACCCAAAGCTTCGGGCAACTGCAGGGCGCCTTCGCAGCCCCTGTGACTATCGTCGGAGCCGTGGCTCCGGCTGCAGGTCCAGCCTTGGCCTCCGCCTTGGGAGGCTACCCCGCCATGGCCGTGGTGATGGCCACACTGGCCACGGTC
>NZ_JBTNCT010000034.1:0-2028 GCF_054511355.1 Arthrobacter tecti | reverse complement strand
TGCTTCTGTTGTTTGAGAACTCAATAGTGTGCCATGTTTGTTGATACCGATTGTTTTTTGATTGGTTGATTTGCTGGTCGCCTCACTTTGTGGGGTGGCTGGTTTTTTGGCTGGTTTCAGATTTTGTGCAGCGTGGGCTCTTCTTTTTCCGGGGGGTTTGTGTTGTGTTCGTATTTTTTTACGGAGAGTTTGATCCTGGCTCAGGATGAACGCTGGCGGCGTGCTTAACACATGCAAGTCGAACGATGATGCGGTGCTTGCACCGTGGATTAGTGGCGAACGGGTGAGTAACACGTGAGTAACCTTCCCTTGACTCTGGGATAAGCCTGGGAAACTGGGTCTAATACTGGATATGACTGATCATCGCATGGTGGTTGGTGGAAAGCTTTTGTGGTTTTGGATGGACTCGCGGCCTATCAGCTTGTTGGTGGGGTAATGGCCTACCAAGGCGACGACGGGTAGCCGGCCTGAGAGGGTGGACGGCCACACTGGGACTGAGACACGGCCCAGACTCCTACGGGAGGCAGCAGTGGGGAATATTGCACAATGGGCGCAAGCCTGATGCAGCGACGCCGCGTGAGGGATGAAGGCCTTCGGGTTGTAAACCTCTTTCAGTAGGGAAGAAGCGAAAGTGACGGTACCTGCAGAAGAAGCGCCGGCTAACTACGTGCCAGCAGCCGCGGTAATACGTAGGGCGCAAGCGTTATCCGGAATTATTGGGCGTAAAGAGCTCGTAGGCGGTTTGTCGCGTCTGCCGTGAAAGTCCGGGGCTTAACTCCGGATCTGCGGTGGGTACGGGCAGACTTGAGTGATGTAGGGGAGACTGGAATTCCTGGTGTAGCGGTGAAATGCGCAGATATCAGGAGGAACACCGATGGCGAAGGCAGGTCTCTGGGCATTAACTGACGCTGAGGAGCGAAAGCATGGGGAGCGAACAGGATTAGATACCCTGGTAGTCCATGCCGTAAACGTTGGGCACTAGGTGTGGGGGACATTCCACGTGTTCCGCGCCGTAGCTAACGCATTAAGTGCCCCGCCTGGGGAGTACGGCCGCAAGGCTAAAACTCAAAGGAATTGACGGGGGCCCGCACAAGCGGCGGAGCATGCGGATTAATTCGATGCAACGCGAAGAACCTTACCAAGGCTTGACATGAACCGGAACGGCGCAGAGATGTGTCGGCCACTTGTGGCCGGTTTACAGGTGGTGCATGGTTGTCGTCAGCTCGTGTCGTGAGATGTTGGGTTAAGTCCCGCAACGAGCGCAACCCTCGTTCCATGTTGCCAGCGGGTTATGCCGGGGACTCATGGGAGACTGCCGGGGTCAACTCGGAGGAAGGTGGGGACGACGTCAAATCATCATGCCCCTTATGTCTTGGGCTTCACGCATGCTACAATGGCCGGTACAAAGGGTTGCGATGCTGTGAGGTGGAGCTAATCCCAAAAAGCCGGTCTCAGTTCGGATTGAGGTCTGCAACTCGACCTCATGAAGTCGGAGTCGCTAGTAATCGCAGATCAGCAACGCTGCGGTGAATACGTTCCCGGGCCTTGTACACACCGCCCGTCAAGTCACGAAAGTTGGTAACACCCGAAGCCGGTGGCCTAACCCCTTGTGGGAGGGAGCTGTCGAAGGTGGGACCGGCGATTGGGACTAAGTCGTAACAAGGTAGCCGTACCGGAAGGTGCGGCTGGATCACCTCCTTTCTAAGGAGCGCCTTACAGCTTTCTGCTGCCTCGATAGTGGGCTGGTGGGGGTTGTCAGGAGTTAGCCCATTGCGCAGGCGTTTGTTCTGCGGTGGGTGCTCATGGGTGGAATATCAACGAATTGTGGTGGCTGCTGGTGCTGGCTGGGTTGAGTACGGATCTGTGTTGTCCTGTCCCTTTGGGGTTGGGGTGCGTGGGTTGTGGAAAGGCGTGGTTGGTGGTGGTGGTTTCATCGTTTGGCACACTGTTGGGTCCTGAGGCAACAGGAGCCTGACCCCTTTTGATTCTGCACGGTGTGTGGGGTGTCCTGCACGGTGTGTGGGGTGT
>NZ_JBTNCT010000033.1:0-2202 GCF_054511355.1 Arthrobacter tecti | reverse complement strand
GCGGAGTTCTCCTTCTGGGCAATCACCGCGAGCGTACTGGTATTCCTCGGCATTCCCCTGCTTGCAGGTTTCCTGACCCGCACGCTCGGAGAAAAGATCAAGGGTCGTACTTGGTACGAGGACCGGTTCCTTCCGAAACTCGGCCCATGGGCGCTCTACGGGCTCCTCTTCACGATCGCGCTGTTATTCGCGCTGCAAGGCGACGAGATTACATCAAATCCGTTGGATGTTGCCCGAATTGCCTTGCCTTTGCTCGTCTACTTCGTGCTTGTCTTTTTCGCGGGAATGGTCCTGGGGCGGCTACTGAACCTTGGATACGCACGCACCACAACGCTGGCGTTCACGGCGGCCGGCAACAATTTTGAACTGGCCATCGCCGTGGCGATTGGCACCTTCGGGGTGACATCCGGGCAGGCGCTGGCCGGCGTCGTCGGGCCGTTGATCGAGGTGCCCGTCCTTATTGCCCTTGTCTACGCTGCTTTGTGGGCGCGTTCGCGGTTCTTCTCCGACAAGCAGGTCCTTCAACCCACCGTCACGAAAGCCTGATTATGACCGAAACAAACACCTCCGCCCCCAGCGGGAACAAGCCGTCCGTCCTCTTCGTCTGCGTCCATAACGCCGGCCGGTCACAGATGGCAGCTGGATACCTGTCCCACCTTGCCGAAGGCCGGATCGAGGTGCGCTCTGCGGGCTCCCAGCCAGCGGACCAGATCAACCCCGCTGCCGTTGAAGCGATGGCAGAAGAGGGGATCGACATCACGGCCGAATCACCGAAGATCCTGACGCCCGAAGCAGTGCAGGCCTCCGACGTCGTCGTCACCATGGGATGCGGCGATGAGTGCCCCTACTTCCCGGGCAAGCGCTATGAGGACTGGGTACTTGAGGATCCTGCAGGCAAAGGGGTGGAGTCCGTGCGCCCAATCCGCGACCAGATCAAGGAGCGGATCGAGCAACTCATCTCGGAACTGCTTCCGTCGCACGCTGACAACCAGTGATTGGAGAAACGCACATGCCGCAGAACGAGAATCTGCCGATAGCCATCATCGGCGCCGGCCCAACGGGCCTCTCTGCAGCAGCTCACGTCCTGGAACGTGGACTGATTCCCCTGATCTTCGAAAAAGGTAGCGCGGTGGGTGCTGCTATTCGGCAGTGGGAGCACATCCGCCTCTTCTCACCGTGGCAGTACAACGTGGACCCAGCTGCCCGAAGAATGCTGGAGGCGACAGGCTGGCAGGAACCGCGCCCCACTGCTCTGCCCTATGGCCGGGAACTCATCGAGTCCTATCTTGAACCGCTCGCCGCCATACCGGCCATCGCCGGTGCGTTGCAGTTGAACTCCGAAGTCCTTGCTGTCACACGGGTAGGGATGGACAAGACCCGGACCAAGGGCCGCGAAGAGCAACCGTTCCTTGTCCGGGTCTCCGGTCCCCGCGGCGTACATGATCACCGCGTCCGCGCAGTGATTGATGCATCCGGAACCTGGAGCCAACCAAACCCGCTCGGGCAGGCCGGGCTCCCTGCTACGGGGGAGGATGCCGCGGGTGACTTCCTCACCGAACCTCTACCGGATGTTGTCGGCAATGCACGATCCCGTTTCACCGGAAAGCGGGTCATGGTCGTCGGAGCGGGACACTCGGCAGCGAACACGCTCCTCAGCCTCGGCCAGGTAGCAAAGGCGGAGCCGGGAACAAGCATTGTCTGGGCAGTTCGGGGGAGTGGGTCGGCGCAGAGGCTTTACGGCGGGGGTGACCTGGATGGTCTTCCTGCCCGCGGCGCACTAGGAAGCAGGCTCCGCTCGCTGGTGGATGACGGCGTCGTCGAGCTTCGAACCTCATTCACCATCACCGCCCTGAAGCACGACGACGGCGCGCTGACCGTGACGGCTTCCACGCCGGACGGCGAACGTTCAGTAGACGTGGACGTCCTGATTCCCGCCACCGGCTTCCGGCCGGACCTGGAGATCCTGCGGGAGCTGCGTCTCGAGCTGGATCCGGCTGTGGAGGCGCCCCGCGCCCTGGGTCCACTCATCGATCCAGAGTTCCATTCATGCGGAACCGTCCCCGCCCATGGCGCCGAAGCACTTTCACACCCGGAGAAAGACTTCTACCTCGTGGGAATGAAAAGCTACGGCCGGGCGCCCACATTCCTGCTCGCTACCGGTTATGAGCAGGTCCGGTCAGTAGTCGCGGCCATCGCCGGTGA
>NZ_JBTNCT010000032.1:0-4088 GCF_054511355.1 Arthrobacter tecti | reverse complement strand
CCTTTCGAGTGGGATGTGAGAGTTTCCTCGAAGGACCCACGGTGACCGCGCCCCGTTCGGGCGGTACCGGTCACCAGCGGGCGTTACACCACTCTAAGGGGCACTACTCATTGAAGTGCGGCCTCGAGCAGAGGTCCATCGCCGCTGACCATCGCTGTATGTCCAAAGATGCGCCACGTCATGCTCGTGACCTGTGATGGTCACGGGCCTGCCGGCGCTCGCCGTCATGGCATGGCGGGGTCGATCTCCGCCATTCCAACCGACGCGTAAATGCGGCTGGCTGAAGGCGAAGTCCCTTCGCCGACGCGCAGGGCAATCTGGGTGTGTCCCTCGTCGTGACATGCCTGGGCACTGCGCTCCAAAAGGACGCGGCCGGCTCCGTTGCCTTGCCACCGCGGATCGACGAATAGATCGATCACGAAAGGACATTCGAGCTTCGGGTCCCACGGAGATCGTTCCACCACGAGGATCGCCCCGACCAGATCATCGCGGTGATGCGCGCAAAGCGAAGCTTCTGCCAACAGAATGCCGAACTCTCCGGCAAAACTTTCGAGCATCTCCGTCCGCGCTTCGTCGAGGTTCGATGCGCCGATGCCGGGCGGGTATGCACGGTGATAGGCCTGTGCCAGGGCGTCTACGTCCTGCACCGTGACCGGTCGGTAGTTGAACTGGCTGGTACCGGCATGGAGTGAGGGTGCGATCGTCGCGCAATCGCCCATGAGAGTTGCAGAAGGCATAGTGATCCCCTTGTAGCGGAATAGTGGACTCATTACTGAAGAGATGAGGCACAGCTACGAGCGGGTCACCCAACCACCATATACGGCCGCGGCGACGCATTTCGGGCAAGCGACCTAGTCCTTGCGGTGTCAATTATCCGGAACGCGCAATGGTGTCCGTAACGCGTTCTATTTCGCGCCTGAGCCACCCAGCCGGAAGAGCGTGAACCCGCCGGTGCCTGCAATAAGTGCAAGTGGAAGCGAGCCGTCCGACCACGCTGGGCCGGTCCCGCTCACGGTAAGCCCGTTCCACCCGACACCGAGGAAAAGCATCAGCCCGACGACGGCGGGGGCCAGCACCTGCCGAACTGTCGCGTTCCTGCCGCGAACCCTGAGCGAACGGACCGATCCCGCCGCCAGGAGGGCTAGCAGGGTGCCCAGAACGACCGGAAACGCAGGAATACCAAGTAACTTCGTCGCGATCAGGAGCATCACCGCACACACCGGCAGTCCAAGCACCAGTAGCGCTGGCGCGCCGAAGAAACGATTCGTTGAGGTAGCTGATGACTGCGGTTCCACAATGCCTTCCGGTTGGACCCATCCAGTATTCCGCACGGGCCATGTATCGTGCTGCCCTCAGGCCGGCAGCGAGCCTTTTCGGATACGAATTGCAACCGTTGCCAGCACCACCGCGGCTGCGGCAATCGAGGCAGCGACCGCCGTCGTCGTCGACTCCGGCGCCATTGTCCTACCGACCGCGATCCAGACCAGACCCCAACCGATCGCCGCCGCGACGGCCAGCCGCCCATTGCCCTTCACTCCGAGCAACACTCCCACCAGAATGACGACGGCGAGCACCGCACCCGCCCAAATGCCGGGGCTGATGTTCCAGCCCATGAAGCCGGCCACCGACAGCACGGCGGCGATATTCGCACACACAGCGACGCAGACCCAGCCCAGATACAGGCCGAGCGTGCCGTCCACGATCACGGCTTCGAGGAGGGAGAGGGGTTTGCGGGACGTGTAGATACGGAATGTGACGGCAAGAACGGCCAGAAGCACAAGGATGATCGGCACGCTGAGGAAGAGGAGACCCGCCTGAATGGACAGGATCCAGGCCGCGTTCAACAGCATCGACCCGGCAACCCACCAACCAAGCCGGCGCTGGCGTTCGGATGCTCTCTGGGATGGCGCCCACTGGAGGACTGTGTACGCACCGAGGCCGGCGTAGATGACAGTCCAGATACTGAAGGCGGCGCCGGCGGGCGCCAGGAGGGTGGCGTCGGCGCTGAGTGCGCCACCGGCAGCCTGCGCAATCGGGGTCCCGCCAAAAGCCCCCGAACCTATAGCTGAACCAACAATGCAGAGGATGAACGCGGCGGTTACGCCGGTCTGTCGCGCGCGGTCGGAATTCACAAGACACTCCTAGGTAGAGTAGACTATCTCCACCATAGAACAATCAGTAGGACTAGTTAACTGCGGAGTGCTCGGAGGTAACGCCATCGGACCATGCGTTGCGCAGTCAGGAGTAAAGGGAAGAGCGCCCGCCACGGCTGCTGGGCGGACGCACGCGTGAGGGAGCGAACCGTCAGCAGTACTTCATCGCCGCGCCGGTGCACAATGAACGCTTCCTCCCCGCACACGGGATGGCCGGGCAGTGTGCGGTAGGAGAAACCGCTTCGATCGTGTTCCTGAATGACGGACGCGACTTCGATCGGTTCGCGGACGGTGAGTCCGAGCACCCGCGCGGTGACGATGAGCCGCTGGCCGGGATGAACGGGAACGTCCGAGTCCACGGTGAAGCCACTCCGGGTTTTCACCCGCCACAGCAGCACGTCTTCAGCGGCGCGCTGCCACGCCTGGTCGCCGTGTCCGACGACGACGGTGGCTTCCGTCCGGCGGTAAGCGCTGTCGGACGGAGGCCAGGCGGATAGCTCAGGGGCGGTCAACGCGATCAACAGACAGCCGGGATGTCATCAATGGATTGACTCGGGTTACCCCTGCCGCCCGGCTGATACTCACACCACTCCTCAAGGAATGCCTGCGAGAAGGCGTACACAATGGGCGCGGATGCAGCGACCACCAGAATGATGGTCAAGCAAGCCAGTATCCAGGTTTTCCGCGGTGACTCACTCCGTCTCATCGCCACGAAGGACATTAGTCCGGCAGCGTACACGATGACAATCAGGACCTCCTGTGCAGCCTGAACCGAGGTTCCGGACCCGCTCACGGCTGAACCGATCATCGAAACAGCGAGGAGGGCCGTCGCGAGGGCGGGAAGGATCGCCAGCACGCACACAACAGTGGCCAGCAATTCGGCGATGCGTGGGCCTCCGCGGGTTCCCTTTGCCCTACGCGTGCCCAACGTATCCCCCTGTTTCATTATCGCGTCTGGGAATCAACCGGGACGGCGCTGCCATCCGCTCCGTCAAGAACGTACGTAACCTCGGAGCTATCAGGCCATCCGTCGACAAGGTCGTCCGGGAAGCCGGATTGCAAGGTCTCTACCGACAAGTGGTCGAGTTTCCCCTCGAAGACCTGCAACAGAATCTGCAGCGCGGTTCCGTCCTCGGCCTGGAACAGCGCCCGCACCGGGTATGTCTGATTGTGCGGAATCGCGCGCGGTAGCTCGTCCGGCACCCGGAACTGCACGGTCGGGCAGAACTCGTCATCCCAGTAAACCTCCCGAACCGCATCCAGTTGGGTGATCAGTTCACGAGCGCCAACGACGGCGGCCGCATGCAGCATGCCGTCGAGCAGTTGACGAACGGCCGGGTCAAGCGGCCTTAGCTGGTCCGGCTCATCAACGGAGATCTCCTCGAGTTCCTCTTTCCGGGCTGCGGCGCGGTCAGCCAGGAAGGTGACGAAGGTGAGTGCGGCAGCGCCCGCTGCCATCCACGCGCGTGGTTGCCTGATTCCCGCGGAGCGCAACTTCCGGGAGATGCGCGAATCAACTGCCTCACCGGCGTCGGCGAATCCCAGGGTCAGCGCGGCAGCCGCGAAACCGGCAACCGGCTTCAACGGGACCAACGTGGTGCTTTTCCGGTCAACCGTGAAAGCCACATAGAGGCCGGTCACGACGGCGGTCGCCACGTGCGCGGCGCGGCGCCTGTTGCCCTCAAGCTTCGACGTATCGAGAAGCGGCAGCGCGCCCATCAGGAAAGTGGAAGCGACGCCGAACGCGGGCGACGTCGGGTCGGTCGGTGAAGTTGACGGCACGGCGGTTCCTCGCTGACTGGTTGACGGCAGGCTACGAGTGTATCTAGGTGCGTGTGTCGGTAGTGGTTTGACCGTCTCGCAGGGTTGAGCGCTGATTGCCGGGCCGCAGTCCGTTGTCCTGGAATTGGTGACCGGATACCGGTTTGCGGGGAC
>NZ_JBTNCT010000031.1:0-4750 GCF_054511355.1 Arthrobacter tecti | reverse complement strand
GCACGAGAGGAGGAACCCGAACCCGCCACACCATCCGAGAACCACAACTTCTAAACCTCAACAACCTCGAAAAGCCACAGAACGGCTACACCACTCCACGGGACTTGACCAAGTGACGCGGGAGGACGCCATATTAGGGATGAGAATGTCAACGTGATTGGAGACCACTTTCGCAGCCCGACTTGAGCCCACCTCACTCTCGTAGCGACTCACCAGTGGACTAACCGCAGTTTCACTTGAGCCCACCCCACCGCCCGCAGATGCACGCTACCGGTACCTGGATATCCGGGTGTATCGGATGCAGTCCGGCTTCCCTGGAGTTAAGGCTGTACTCGCTCAGTCCTGCTCGCAGCTACTGCACAATAGGAGCACCATCCCGCCACTCATTACGAACTCCAAGTTTCCAGTGGGTCCGCGCAGGTTTCGCGGATGGTGTCACCTTCTGGGGTGCCTGAACGCAAGCCCGTTTCATCATGTACGGAGTAAATCTTTCCCTCGTTGAGCAGCATGTCCTTGAATGCTTGCATGGAGGGAAGCTGTGGAGGACTGTAGCCTTCGCTCACCAAGCAGTCTCGGGCTTCGACGGTCTCCTGGTACTTCTCGGTGAGGAACGCGTCGGTGTATTCCGGCGCTTGGATCTTGTCGAAGCCGAGCTCTGCGCTGCATGCACGATCAGCTTCCATCAGGGCATCCATTTGTTCGGGAGGGCCACCATAGAAATAGCCGCCTCGCCGGTTTTGAACGTCCCACCCTTTTCCTTGTAGGCAGGCGGTGACGCGTTCCGAGATTTCGACGCTGCTCAAAGCTTGTAGCTCTGGGTCTACTGGGCCCTTTGGTGGTTCTTGGCTGGACGGGGTGACGGACTGAGAGGGCGGCAGGCCGGTCGTAGTCGGTGCGGTGCTCTCTGGTGGGGCCGGAGTGACTTCATCACTGTCGAGCGCGTTAGGGTCTGAGCAGCTTGAGACTGCAACTGCCAAGAGCAGGCTGAGAACGGTTGTCCTCAGCCTGCTCTTTGAGGTCGTACTGGGCACTAGGTGGCCTTCGGTCCGCAGAAACTGCCGGCTGAGAAGAAAACGTTCGGCGTGTAAGCCTGCCAGTTGCCGGAGGAATAAAACACCGAACTAGTGGATTTGGTCCCGAACCCTCGGTACGTGACCGACCCGGCCGTTGTTGTGTGCACAGTGATTGTGCTCGATGTGGCACCATACAGCCCTGAAAGAGTGCTGGAGACACCGTAGGCCTGGTTCGACCCGCAATACGCGGTGCCGCCTCGGGTATCCGCCGACGCTGGTGCTGCGGACGCTAGTACAAGACCTGCCGCAGCCAGCAGGACACCCGCTGATCGTCTAAATTTTCTCATTTCCTCGACTCCTCCTCGATGTGTGAGTGATGACATAGGAGCCGCGATACTTGTTGTGTTTCCCCGCCCCCATGCGTTAGAGCGTAGAAGCACACCTATGTGACGTCAACCCTTTGACTCAGATCAAATAGCCTGTTGTCAACTCCGATGGTTATTGTTTCGATACGTTACTGCAGTGTGACTTGCGTCTCCCTGTGGGATGATGGCCGGTATGGCCAAGGGTGGGGGAACGCCAACTGCAGTCAGTGACGACATGCGTTCGGGCGAAGTGACAGATGTGCCTCCGGGTCGGAGGTTGGTTCGCTGGACCGTCGTAATCGTGGTTTGCCTGCTCGCCGGGGCTGGGATTGGTTGGGCTGGAGCCGTGGCGTTACGTCCGGCCGAGGACGCGGTTCAAACAGCTGCGTTCACCACCGTTGAAGTTGTGCCCGGCGAGGTAAGTTCCAGTTTGAGTTTGAACACGGTGACGTCATGGCCGCAGTCCACGCTCGCACTGAACCAGGCTTCGGGTGTGGTGACAAGTGTGCAGCTTGAACCAGGAGCCGAGGTTTCCGTGGGTGACGCCTTGTACTCGGTGAATCTGACTCCGGTTGTCGCTGCCGAAGGAACAGTGCCCTCGTTCCGTCCGCTCGCGCTGGGAGATGTCGGCGAGGACGTCCGCCAAGTTGAGACCATGCTGATTGCGCTCGGGTATCTGCAGGGTGAACCGGCCGACGAATATACAGCGCGAACGCAGACGGCTGTGTCAGCGTGGCAGACCGAGCGCGGCGAACAGGCGACAGGAGTCATTGCTGCAGGAAGCATCGTATTCGTGCCGGATCTTCCACGACGTCTCATGCTGAATACGGAAGTCATCTCCCGGGGCCTGCCAGTAGCGGGCGGTGAAGTCGTTGTATACGGGATACCCGCCGCGCCGGATTTCACGGTCCCCTTGCAGGAAGGCCAAACGGGAACCGTGCAGCCCGGATTACCCGTGAACATCCGGATGGGTGAATCGGTGTGGCAGGCCCAAGTGCAAGAGGTACGTTCAGATCCGGAAAACGGTGTCGAAGCAGTTCTCGCTCCCACCGACGACGGCACAATCTGCGGTGATGAATGCACGCAGGTCCCAGTTGGGGAAGACACCCTGCTTCCCTCCGAGCTGGTGATCGTCCCGTCAACAGAGGGGTTGGTTGTGCCGGCGGCGGCATTGATCACTGGCGCCGACGGCGCCGTCGCGGTCGTTGATGGAGAGGGGGCCACCATTCCGGTACAGGTCACAGAGACGGCGAACGGGATGGCCGTCATCACAGGCGTCACTGCCGGCACGATGGTGCGGATCGCGGTGCCGCAGCAGGCAACCCCATGACCGATCACCGGCTCGCCGCACAGGATCTCAGTTTCGGGTATGGGCCCATCAGCATTCTTCACAACTGGTCCGAGAGTTTCCGCTCAGGAGAAGTGGTCGCCCTCACCGGGCCCAGCGGCCGAGGCAAATCAACCTTGCTGTACCTGTTGGGTCTGATGGTGCGCCCTACTGCAGGGCAGCTTTACCTGGACGGGCGGAACATCACCGGAGTCGGCGATACCAGCCGCGCAAGACTCCGCGCTCACCGCTTCGGATTCGTCTTCCAAGATGCTGCGTTGGACCCCACCCGCAGCGTGCTCGATAACGTGATCGAGGCAGCGCTGTATCGGGGGCAGGACCGCCGGCAGGCCGCCACGGAAGCTCTAAGGCTCCTGAACCGTTTCGACGTTCAACTCCGTGCAACACACAAACCGACCCAAGTATCAGGCGGCCAAGCCCAACGCATCGCGATTTGTCGGGCACTGCTGTCTGATCCGATGGTGCTGTTAGCTGATGAACCCACGGGGAACCTCGATCATGACTCGGCTGAAGTAGTGATCGACGCTCTGCATGGACAAGCCGCGCGTGGGGCCGCCGTCGTCGTCGCCACCCATGACCCAACCCTGATGGCCCGCTGCGATCGAAGGATCGAGTTGTGAGATCCTCCGGTTGGCGTCCCATCCTGCGCGAAGCGGCCGCCTCTGCGCTCAGCCAACCAGTTGCCTCAGTGATCACCATCCTGATGATCGCCGCGATGTGCATCACCATCCTGCTCACGACGGGGCGAACAGCCGGAGCCGAACAAGCAGTGATCAACACCCTTGACTCCGCCGGAACCCGATCCATCATCATCCGCGCAAGCACAGGATCCGGAGTCGATTCCACCGTGGTGGACCGGCTAGCCGCCGTAGACGGGATCCAGTGGCACGGTGCTTTCGGACCAGCACTGGATTCGACCAACGCAGCCGTGCCCGACGGGACCAGAGTCCCCGTGCGTACACTGCACACCCAGGATTTGGATGATCTGCAACCCAGCCGCGAAATCACCCTTCACGGACCCTCCGCGTTTGCCTCCGCTTCCGGGACTTCCCTTCTCGGCCTGTACGAGGGCACCGGCACCGTCAGCTCAGTGCTGGGAAGTAACGATTTCGCCATCATCGGAGCCATTGACGTCCCACCACACTTGGCGTTCTTGGAACCACTGGTCATCGCTCCTCAACCAGCCTCGGCTTCACCCAGTGAAGTGAATGTCATTGTTATCGTTGCCGAGCGCGTCGACCTTGTCGAACCGGTTCGGCACGCAGCAATCAGCGTGCTAGGTGCCAGTGACCCGGCACTCATCACCGTCAACACCAGCCAACAAATCGCTGACCTGCGCACGATCGTCCAGTCTCAACTCAGTACCTTCGGCCGTAGCCTGGTCTTGGTCGTCTTCATCATCACCGCCGGCATATCGGCCGCACTGCTCTACGGGCTAGTCATGATGCGCCGTAAAGACTTCGGACGCCGACGCGCCCTCGGCGCGAGCAAAAGCCTCATCATCAAAATCCTCCTCATACAAACCGCGCTGCTCAGTGGACTCGGAACGATGCTTGGCACTACTGCGGCCACTATCGTCCTCGTTAACGCTGGCGACCCACTGCCAAGCCCGCAGTTCTTCCTCGCCATCGCCATTCTCTCCATCACCACCGGAACACTCTCAGCACTCGTTCCCGCCATCGTCGCCGCCCGCCGCGAACCACTCAAAGAACTGCGAGTCCCCTAGCCGACTGCTCTGCTGATCCTGCGGATCAGGATTTCTCTACCATTCGACCAGTACAGTCGAATCGGCTCGGAAGACTAGCGTTCGTGCACCGGGCGCTGGCGAGACCACGAAAGGCTCGCTCAGATATCAGATCCGCTACCAGAGTTTCCGCTGATCGGTGCGTGGTACTTTTCTTGCGTCGATACGGTCTAGCGCTCCTTGGGGGTTGAAACTTTGAGACTGGTCTTGAGTTTTCAGGCGGCCTTTGGCAGGCGGGCGTTGTCGATGTAGCCGCGGATGTGATGGTCGATGGTGTTCA
>NZ_JBTNCT010000030.1:0-10724 GCF_054511355.1 Arthrobacter tecti | reverse complement strand
TGAAAGCCTGGAACGAGGACCCGCAACCCTACGTGTGGACCAAGACCGCCGATGAGATCCTGGAATCCCTATCACGACTAATGCAACGAACTACCGGCGCAGGACACTAGCAGGATGCAAAGGGAGGAACCACGGTGACTGCGAAGCAAGGGCTGGCCATCTTCATCAACGGCACGGTGGGAGCGGGGAAGACAACGGCCGCTGAAGCACTGGGCCGCATGCTCGAGCACGAAGGCGTAGCTCACGCGATCATCGACCTCGACGAGATTCGCCGTGCCTGGCCTGCGCCCTCGGGAGACCGTTTCAACCACGAGCTCGAACTGACCAACCTGACGTCCCTGGTGGCCAACTACGCGGCAACGGGTATCGAGACGTTCGTTTTGGCCGGAGTTCTGCAGGACGAGCGGGAAATACCCCGGTACCGGGAGGCAGTAGGCGGGCGGCGGTTGTTGATCGCGCGGATCACGGCCATTGAAGCCGTTCGAAAGGCACGGATAAGGGCGCGTCACACCACGGATCCGGTTGGAGAGTTGTGGCACCTACATCGAACCGTCGAACTGGAAAACATTCTCGAACAACTTCAGCTCGACGACGTCGTCATTGACTTCACGAGCGCGACGCCGGCAGCGATTGCCGAGCAGGTTTGGAATGCTGCCCACGCCCGCAGGAGTCAGCCGGCGTCGGAATCCAGCGGCTCCCAGGCACAATAGGCTGAAGCTCATGCCCACTCACCCCTTATGGCGTCCCTTTGAACAGCCCGACGACGACGCCATCCAGGCCGCGCGGGTCGAACCCAACGATCCCACCCGGTGGAAGAAACGCGTGGTTGTATCCGAGTACGATCCCGCCTGGCCTGTGGCCTTCAGTAAGGTGGCGGACAAAGTCAGTGCGATCCTCGGACCGCGCGCCGCTGTGATCGAACACGTCGGTTCCACCTCGGTTCCCGGACTGGCCGCAAAACCGGTCATCGACGTCGACCTCCTCGTTGCGGACTCCGCTGACGAGGCGTCTTACCTGCCCCAGCTGGAATCAGGGGGTTTCATCCTCGTGATCAGGGAGCCCGAGTGGGAGGAGCACCGGGCGCTCAAGTTGGAGGACCCGAACACCAACCTGCACGTCTTCTCGACGAACGCGATTGAACCGCAGCGACACGTGATGTTCAGGAACTGGCTAAGGACGCATCCGGCTGATCGAGATGCCTACGCGAGCCTGAAAAAGAAACTGGCGGCGGATGGTTTTGAGGATGTCATGCACTACAACAACGCCAAGGCAGCCCTGATCTACGACATCTACGAGTCGATCTTCATCGCCGATCCGCGCCATCCCCACACAGCTGAAGCGCGCTGAGGTCGCTCTGCTGTGGGCAGATTAAGCGGACACGCGCCACCCTGTCCGGCTAGTGTTTGCGCATGGGTGACATCATCGCGTTCCAGCCGAAGAGACTGAACAGTGAACCGCCGCTGCGGAACGTGTTCGGTTCGATCCTCAAGGAGACCCGCCAAAAACGCGGCGAACGGCTGGTCGAAGTCGCGCAGCGGGCAGCCATCTCAACCCAGTACCTGTCGGAGATCGAACGTGGACGCAAAGACGCGTCCTCAGAGGTCTTCGCCAGTGTTGCCCGGGCCCTGGATATGACGATGTTCGACCTCACCAGCCAGGCTGCCCGTCAGCTGTACACGACCCAGCAGAGTGCCTCCGGACCGGTTTGCCTCGCGGCGTGAATCAGGTGCCGCGGTTCTCCACCACCTGATCCACCAACCCGTACTCAACGGCCTGTTCTGCGTTGAGGATCAGGTTGCGGTCGGTGTCCTGCCTGAGTGTTTCGATAGTCCTGCCCGTGTGCCGGGCAAGGAGCTCCTCGAGGACCACCTTTACCCTTGATACCTCCTCTGCGTTGAGGATGAGGTCCGGAACGGTTCCGCGGCCGGGTTCTACGCTGGGCTGGTGCAGCACCACACGGGCTCGCGGCAGGATGGAGCGCTGGCCGGGCGCACCGCAGGCCAGCAGCACCGCTGCGGTGAAGGCGGCCTGGCCAATGCAGACTGTCCTAATCGGTGATCGCACGTACTGCACGGCATCGTAAATACCCAGCATCGCTTCGATCGAGCCGCCGGGGGAGTTGATGTAGAGATCGATCGGGACATCCGGCGACTGCGATTCGAGGTGAATCAGTTGGGCGATGAGACTGTTGGCCACGCCGTCGTCAACAGGCGTCCCCAGATAAATGATGCGCTCCGTGAGCAGGCTGCTGTAGATGTCCAGGGTCTGCCGGGAGCCGTCGCCTGCCCGCGTAGTGACGTACGGGATGGTGTAGGTGCTCATCGCGAACCGCCCAGGCTCACGCTGACCGGCTTGTCCGGTCGGATGTCGTCGAGGTTCTCCAGGATGTGGTCCACGAACCCGTACTCCCTTGCTTCACCGGCCGTGAACCATCTGTCACGCAGCGAGTCGGCGGCGATCCTCTCAACCGGCTGGCCGGTATCGGCGGCGATGAGTGAGAGCACGGTGTCGCGGGTATGCCGCAGGTCGGCAGCCTGGATCTCAATGTCCGTTGCAGTTCCGCCAATTCCACCGGAACCCTGATGCAACAGGATGCGTGAATGCTTCAGGGCGTACCGTTTCCCGGGGCTTCCGGCGCTGAGAAGGAATTGCCCGGCGCTCGCGGCCCAGCCGACGGCCAGTGTGGAAACGTCATTCGGAATGAGCTGCATGATGTCCCGGATGGCTAGCATGGCTGGTACCGATCCGCCGGGAGAGTTGATCCACAGGCTGATATCCCGCCGCGAATCTTCCGCCGAAAGCAGGAGCAACTGGGTGCAGAGCCGGTTGCCGCCTTCCTGGTCCAATTCATCGCCGAGGAGAAGGATCCGGTGCCTCATCAATTGCTGGGACAGTGTGGTGTCGAAAGCCTGGAAGCCGTCCTGTTGAGTGTTCATAGTGCCAGCCTGTCCGTCGCTGGAAAGGCCCGCAATGGTGTGCGTCCCAGGGCAGATCTGCCGTCAGCAGATGGAGCAACTTGCACATCGTGCAAACTTGCACGTAGTGTAATAACGTGACTCAGCAAGCAACCAGCCGCCGCGAGCAGAACAAGCTCGACACCCGGCGCGCCATCGCCCAGGCAGCCCTTGACCTGGCGCGCAAGCACGGCATGGGCAACTTCACCGCAGAACAGATCGCCGAACAGGCGAACGTCTCCCGGCGCACGTTCTTTAACTACTTCCATAGCGCCGAGGACGCGCTGATCGTCTCAACCGAGTCCTTCCTCGACCAGGCGGTGGCCGAGTTCGCCGCCCGCCCCAAGGATGAACCGCTACTCGATGCGATGATCGCCACCCTTTCGGCAACCACCAAGGTTGAGAACCTGCAGGACTGCGGGGACCTCTTCCGGATGGCCGCCGGCAACCCCGACCTCCTCGGCACCCACCTCCTCGCCTGGGAGCGGGCTGAAGCGCGGATCATCAGCGCCGTCGAAGAACGCCTGAACGGGCAGGCGTCACTCCTCTACATCCACGCGCTTGTGGGCTCGGTGCTTTCCTGTGCCAAGGCCGCCATGCGCGAGTGGGCAGCAGGCGTTGACACCGACGCCGAGACCCTCGAAAACCACATTGTCACAGCGCTCTCCATGCTGCGTGACGGTTTTTCCCACCCAACGCTCTAGCCCAGGACTCACAACACCATGGCCTTCCTCCTGTACCGACTCGGTTCCTTTGCCTACCGCCGCCGCTGGTGGGTTGTCTCTGCGTGGCTGGCGATCATGGTCGCCGTCGGCGGTTCGGCCGTCGCCTTCTCCGGCACGCTGAGCAACAACTTCACCATTCCGGGCACTGAATCCCAGCGGGTCCTGAATCAGCTGAAGGAAGACATGCCGGAGGCGGTCGGCGGCATGGGCACCATGGTGTTCCAGAACCCGGATGACGAATTCACACAGGAACAGCGCGACGCCGTGAGTTCAGCGCTCGACGACGTCGCCTCCCTCGATGGCGTGGAAAACGTCGTCGATCCATTCGTCACCGCCCAGGAACTGACCGACAGCCGTGCTGAACTACAGACCGGCCGCGAAGAGCTGGAAGCCGGTGCCCAGGAGCTCAACGACGGCGCCGCCCAGCTCGACGCCGCGCAGGCCCAGCTCGATGCGCAACGCGCCCAGTTCGAGGCATCCAAGGACCTGTTGCCGGCCCCGCAGATCGACGCGACGGTAGCCCAGCTTGATGCCGCCCAGGCGGAGCTTGACTCCCAACGCCAGCAACTCGACGAGGGTCAGGCCGAGCTCGACGCCGCCCGCGCAGAACTCGAGCGCGGCGAACGCCTCCTCGAAGCGTCCTCAGGAATCCAATTCGTCTCCGACGACAACACCACCGCCGTAGCCAGCGTCCAGTTCACCTCCGCGGTTGACGCGGTCACGCCGGAGACCCGCGAAGCCGTCCAGGAAGCTGCAGGCGCCGCCACGGACGCGGGTCTCAACGTCGAGTACAGCAAGGAAATTGTCCAGGACATCTCTGAAATTTTCGGCCCCGCAGAGGTCATCGGCCTTCTCGTCGCGGCTATTGTCCTGATCGTGATGCTCGGCACGCTGGTCGCAGCGGGACTTCCGCTTCTGATGGCGATCGTCGGTGTCGGAGTGGGCGTCGGCATCACCTTTGCACTCACCGGCGTCATCCAGATGAGCTCCATCTCCCCGGTGCTCGCGCTCATGCTGGGTCTCGCCGTCGGAATCGACTACTCCCTCTTCATCGTCAACCGGCACCGCACCCAACTCCTGCGGGGAATGCCGCTGCAGGAATCAATCGCCCGCGCGACCGGGACCGCCGGTAACGCCGTGCTGTTCGCCGGGATCACGGTCATCATCGCGCTCGCCGCGCTCGCCGTGCCGGGACTGCCGTTCCTCACCATCCTCGGTCTGTCCGCGGCTGGGACCGTCGCTGTCGCGGTTCTCGTGGCGCTCACCCTTACTCCCGCGCTGCTGGGTTTCATGGGCCGGAACGTCATCTCGAAGCGGCGGTGGAAGAAGGCCGGTACGGCAGCATCCTCGGCCGAAGTAGAGGAGCACACCGCCGATGACAAGGCCGCCGCAGGAAGCGGCTGGGGCGGCGTCGTTACCCGCAAGCCCATCCTCACTGTGCTCGCCGGTGTCGCCGCGCTCGCGGTCCTCGCCCTTCCGGCGCTCGAGCTCCGTGTCGGCCTGCCCGACGGCGGCTCGGAACCGGCGGACTCCACCGCCTACCAGGCGTATACCCTGGTCGGCGAGAAGTTCGGCGAGGGGACCAACGGCCCCCTTCTGGTGGTCGGCGAGCTTCCCGCGATTGACGACGACGGCGAACGCACCGACTTGCAGCTCGACGTCGCGGACCGCCTGGCCGAGATCGACGACGTCGTCACCGCCGTTCCCGCAGGCATCAGCGACGACGGACACACCGCCATCTACCAGGTCATCCCGGAGGAGGGCCCGGCCAGCGAAAGCACCGAACAGCTCGTGAGGGACCTCCGCGCCGAGGCAGCCAGTATCGAGGGCGCCACCGGCGTCACGGTGTCCGTGACCGGCCAGACCGCCGCGAACATCGACGTCTCCGCCAAGCTTATGGAGGCCATGCCGCTCTACCTGGGCATCGTCGTCGGGCTGTCACTGATCCTGCTGCTGCTGGTCTTCCGCTCCATCCTCGTGCCGCTGATCGCCACCGCGGGCTTCCTGCTCTCGCTGCTGGCCAGCTTCGGCGCCACGGTGGCCATCTACCAGTGGGGTTGGCTGGGAGACTTCTTCGGTGTCAACAATCCGGGCCCGATCCTGAGCTTCCTGCCCATCATCCTGATCGGCGTGCTCTTCGGCCTGGCGATGGACTACCAGATGTTCCTAGTCTCAGGCATGCGCGAGTCCTTCGTCCACGGCCGCCCCGCCAGGGAAGCCGTGCGCGTGGGGTTCAGCCACGGTGCCCGGGTGGTGACCGCGGCGGCCATCATCATGGTCTCGGTGTTTGCCGGGTTCGTGTTCTCGCACCTGACGATGGTCCGGCCCATCGGCTTCGGGCTCGCGTTCGGTGTGCTGCTCGACGCCTTCGTAGTTCGCATGACCCTCATCCCGGCGGCCATGCACCTGCTCGGCCGCTCCGCCTGGTGGCTGCCGAAATGGCTGGACCGCATCCTTCCGGACGTCGACGTCGAAGGCGCCCGTCTTGAGCGCAAAGCCGACGACGACGGGGCAGGCCAGGTCGCGGCGTCGGAAACGGTAAGTGCCGGGAAGTAGCAGATTGGCGAAGGTCACGAGTCCGCTTCTTTCAGGGGACATGACCGCCGCGACGGTAGTATTCAAGCCATGGCGCGCCCTCCGAAACCGGAACGAAAAACCGAGCTTCTCGACCAGATTGTCGAGCACCTGCTCGACAAGACGTTCGCCAGCCTGAGCTTTCGCACCCTCGCGGACGGACTCGGAATTAGCAGCTACGTACTGGTGTACCACTTCGGGAACCGCGAGGAACTGGTCAACGAGATCGTTCGGCACATCGAAGCCCGCCATGACACGTTGAAGCCTGCGAACCCTGAAAATTTCACTCCGGAGGATTACCGGAAGTGGATCCTCGATTCCTGGAACTGGCTGCTGGTGGACCGGAACCGGAACCTGCAACGGCTTGAGTTCGAGGCAGCAGTGCAGGACGCCGCGAGTCCGTCACCGCGGGGCAGCGCCACCAAGAAGTATGAGTACTGGCACTCCTTCACCTCGGACTGGCTGGTGACACAGGGCCTGCCGCGGGAGCGCGCCGAGCCGGCCGCAAGGGTCTTCACTTCGAGCCTCTACGGTTTGCAGTATGACTACGTGCTCAACCAGGACCGCAAGGCCGTGGAGCAGGCGCTCGATCTGCTGATCGAGCTGTTTTTCCAGGCGCTTCATCTGGCGCTGGACCGCGAGGCCGCGAAGAAAACGTAATTCGTGCCCGGTCGATGGAGCGGCGCGGTCGATCCACAACACAAGGAAGGGCGGGTCCAAACGGACCCGCCCTTCCTTGTGTGCTAAGGCGTTAGTGCCTTAGAACTTGTTTGCTGCCTCAGCGCGGGTGTCCGCACTGCCGCCGCCGTTACCGAGGTTGGCGCGAAGCTTCGCACCCAGATCGGCGTCGACGTTCGTCCAGTACTGGATGGCGCGCTCGCGGATGTCCGCGATGGTCACGCCGCTCACAGCGCCGGTGATGGTGTCGAGGAAGCGGGCCTTCTCGGCGTCGTTGTAGACCTCGCGGTACAGCGTGCCGGCCTGGCCGAAGTCATCATCCTCGGTGTGGAGGGTGTGTGCGGCGCGGATGAGGTCGCCGTCGTTCTCCCAGCCGCCCTCGGGTCCGGTCAGTGCCGGATCCGCAGCAGGGCCGCCAACCGAGTTCGGAGCGTAGACCGGGGTTTGCGGGGAGTTGAAGAAGAAGCGCGATGCGCCGTCCTTCGAGTAGTTCCGCACCTCGTTCTTCGGGGCGTTCACAGGAAGCTGCGCGTGGTTTGTTCCCACGCGGTAGCGGTGGGCATCCGCGTAGGAGAAGATGCGCGCCTGCAGCATGCGGTCCGGCGAAGCGGCGATACCGGGCACGAAGTTCGACGGCGCGAAGGTTGCCTGCTCGATCTGCGCGAAGTAGTTCTCCGGGTTGCGGTTCAGGGTCAGCTTGCCCACGGGGATCAGAGGGTAATCCGCGTGCGGCCACACCTTGGTGAGGTCGAACGGGTTGAACCGGTAGTTCTTCGCGTCCTCGTACGGCATGACCTGGACCTTGAGATCCCAGCTGGGGAAGTTGCCCTGCTCGATGTTCTCGTAGAGGTCGCGGATGTGGTGGTCGGCGTCGGAACCGGCCAGCGTCTCTGCTTCGTCCGTGGAGAGGGTCTCGTGGCCCTGGTTGGACTTGAAGTGGTACTTGACCCAGAACTTCTCGCCGGCCTCGTTGATCCACTGGTAGGTGTGCGAGCCGTAGCCGTTCATTGTGCGCCACGAAGCGGGCAGGCCGCGGTCGCCCATCAGCCAGGTCACCTGGTGTGCCGACTCGGGGGAGAGGGTCCAGAAGTCCCACTGCATGTCAGCGTCCCGCAGGTTGGAGCCGGGGAGGCGCTTCTGCGAGTGGATGAAGTCGGGGAACTTGATGCCGTCGCGGATGAAGAACACGGGGGTGTTGTTTCCGACGAGGTCGTAGTTGCCCTCGGTGGTGTAGAACTTCAGGGCGAAACCGCGGGGGTCCCGCCAGGTGTCGGGGGAGCCCTGCTCACCGGCGACGGAGGAGAAGCGCAGCAGCGTCTCGGTCTTCACGCCGGGCTGGAACAGTGCCGCCTTGGTGTACTTGCTGACGTCCTCGGTTGCTTCAAAGACGCCGAACGCGCCGCCGCCCTTGGCGTGGACAACACGCTCCGGAACACGCTCGCGGTTGAACTGTGCAAGCTTCTCGACGAGGTAGTGGTCGGTCAGCGGGATGGCGCCATCGCGGCCCAGTGCCGAGGAATTGCTGTCGTCAACAACCGGTGCACCCGATTGGGTGGTGCTGAAGTTGGCAGTCATTGTTCTCCTTCTTTTCAGTGATTTTCAATTAGTTCGGGAAGTTCAAGGGACGCCTCACGGCAGTTGTTGCAGAGACCCTGATACACCACGTCGGCGATCTGGATGGTCATCTGTTCGGAGCCCGGGGACCAGTGCGGGGTTAGACAGGGTGCATGCCCGACGGCGCAATCCACGTCTTCGATCCGGCCGCACCCTGTGCAGACGGCGTGGTGATGGTTGTCGTTGACCCGCGTCTCGTAACGCGCGGGTGAGTGCGGCGGTTCAATCCGGCGGAGCAGGCCGCTCACAGTGAGGTCCGCGAGCACTACGTACACCGACTGGACCGTGATGTCCGCAAGCTCGGCGCGGACGGCCGTGACGACGTCGTCGGCCGTTGCATGCGGTGAATGCTCGACGGCGGCGAGCACCGCCAGGCGCTGCTTCGTCACCCGCCGCCCGGCGGCGCGCAGGGACGCGGCCCAGGTGCCTTCCAGTGCGGTCTGTTCGGTCATGGGGTTAGTCAACCATCTATTCTGAGTAATTCATAATAAGCCACGCCTAACCGTCTAGGCTTGGGAGAAAGATCTCATCGACTCTCCAATAGGTGACCGTATGAGCCTTCAAAGAGTCACCTATTGAAGAGTCGATGCCGGAAAGGTGAGGAGTGATTGTGCGCAAAGCGCCGTGGGCGACTGTGCGCCAAGAGCGTGTCGCGGACTGCACGGCGATCGTGCGGTCGGTGGGGCAGGGCGGGCAGCCGATCGTCCTCGTTCATGGCATCGGCGTCTCCCCGCGCTACTTCGAACCCCTCGCCGCTGAGCTCGCCCGAACCAGTACCGTGTATGCAATTGAATTGCCGGGGTTTGGGGGGACGCCAGGCCCACGCCGCGCGCTTTCCGTCCCTGAACTGGGCGAGATCGTGCTGGCCGTGGTGCGTAAACTCGAGCTCCCCGCCATCGTACTGATTGGGCATTCGATGGGCTGTCAGGTGGCGGCCGAGACGGCAGCCCGCGCGCCGGAGCTGGTCGCCAAGCTGGTACTGCTTGGGCCAACGGTGAATGATCGGGAACGGTCCATCGGCAAGCAGGCGCTGCGGCTGGCGCAGGACACCCTGTGTGAATCGCCCCAGGTGAACTGGGTGGTGTTCACGGATTACCTCCGCTCGATGATCCCCTACCTGAAGACACTTCCGGCGATGATGAACCACCGGCTCGAGGACACGCTGCCCCACGTTTCCTCCCCTGTGGTTCTGATGCGCGGCGGGCGGGATCCCATTGTCCCCGCCGACTGGCTGGGACGACTCGCCGAAGCGAACGGCCATGCCGCAGTTATCGAGCTCGACGGCGCGCCACACGTGCTGATGTACCACCGGCCAGCTGAAACCGCACAAGGCTTCCTCGCCGGAGATGCGCATGAAACTGCTTAGGCGCGGCCGGGCATGGGTGCTCGACTACGCCTATGTTGCCTACTGGCAAGCGCGCGGCTTCCTGTTTCGGGGCGACGCCGAGCGCCAGCTGACGGGGGAGCGGGCGCCCGTGATCCTGCTCCCCGGCATCTACGAGCCATGGCAGTTCATGCACCCGATCGCCAATCATCTGCACAGTCAGGGGCATCCCGTGCATGCCGTCACAGCCCTCGGCTACAACTGCGGCACGGTCCCGGCGATGGCTGATCTGGTGTCGCAATACCTGGTGGAGCGGAACCTGCACGACGTCGTTCTCGTGGCGCACAGTAAGGGCGGGCTGATCGGGAAATACGTGATGACCTTGCCGGACTCCGCCCCGCGCGTCCACCATTTGATCGCCGTAAACTCGCCTTTCTCCGGATCTATCTACGCGATGTTCGCGCTGATTCCCAGCCTGCGCGCATTCTCGCCGAGGAACCGGACGCTGAATGCCCTGCGCGCGAACCTCGCTGTGAATTCACGCATCACCTCGATCTACGGAACGTTCGACCCGCACATTCCCGGCGGCAGTGAGCTGATCGGCGCGACGAACATCCAGTTGGACGCAATGGGCCACTTCAAGATCCTGGGAGACTCACGGCTCCTCGACGCGATCGACGGCGCCATCACGGCTCACGAGCCGAGCGCGGCTGAGTGATCCTCCAGCGAGTTCTTGGCGCTCGCCCGGGTACCCCTCGTTCCTAGCGCGTCGGAACTTCCCCGAACTCGCTTCGCTCGCCCGGGTACCCCTCGTTCCTAGCGCGTCGGAACTTCCCCGAACTCGCTTCGCTCGTC